>PHAZ01000092.1 GCA_002841825.1 Deltaproteobacteria bacterium HGW-Deltaproteobacteria-22
ACCGGTGACGAGACCTGCACCGCCTGCGGCGGCAACGGCGTCTGCGTCGAGTGCGAAGGCTCGCTGAAGGTGTCGCTGGCCAAGACCCTGGCGAAAAACCCCCAGGAACATGATGGCTGCGACGATCCCGAGCATCACCACGAGACCGAGACGCCCTTCAAGTCCATCGAGGCCTTCATCGCCGAGTACCTCACCGGCAACGTCACCCCGCTGTCGCGCAGCGTGGCCGCGTTCGTGTGGGAGATGGACACCGTGTACCGCAAGTACTGCGACGACATGCGTGGCCTGTACACCGACTTTTTTGCCTCGGCCGAGATCGTGTACCCCCATATCCTGTTCCCGACCTACGAGCGGCCGTTCATGGCCATGCCCGATCCCAACCCCGAGGACGGCAACTCCGAGGTTCACAACGTCTCCATGGCCGAGGAGGAGTTCCTGCTGACCGTGCAGTCCGCCGGCGCGGGCAAGATCCGGATCACCGAGATCCAGGTCCCCTGCGAGTGGGAGATGCACCCCGTGTTCCAGCCGCATGACGAGCCGATGCCGTGCGAGTGCATGGACGAAGAGGGTGTGCCCGACGAGGATTGCCCGTCCTGCAAGGGCACCGGCATGGTCGTCTGCCCGATCTGTCTGGGCATGGGCTGGATGGAGATCGCGCCCAACCCGATCACCGACGACATCATCGAGGACTCCGAGCGCTATCGCCAGCTGGTCCCCGCCCTCTACGACATGGATGAAGAAGAATAAAGACAGAGTAAGAGACTGCGGAAAAGACAGAGGGTGATCGGATAAGACTGATGCGTCTTGAGCGTTGGTGTCACCGATTTCACCAACGCATCCGTCTTTTCCGCAGTCTCATCCCATTCTTCTTTTCCGCAATCTCATCCCCCTCCTCGTCGCTTTTTTCCGTTTCCCCTTGACAGTTGGAAATCGGTGTTTAATTTCCTCTCCAGAAAGCCTGAATGACATTGATACCATTCAGGATTATTAAAGAAATTGCTTTCGCAAGGAGGTGGAATCATGTTTGCGAACTGGTACGACATCAATCAATATTTTGCTCAACAACTTGCCCGGCAGATGAACTCCTACTTTGAGGATCAGGCCTCGTCGATCTCCACGTGGCCCCCGTGCAACCTGTACGAGAACGCTGAGTCGGTCATCCTGACGGCTGAAGTCCCGGGTTTCTCGCAGGACGAACTGACCCTCTCGGTGGTGCAGGATGTGCTCACGCTCAGCGGCGAACGCAAGCCCGCCAGGCCCGAGGAGTCCATCGTGCACCGCCGGGAGCGCCAGGGTGCGGTGAAGTTCTCGCGATCCTTCACGCTGCCGTATCGCGTCGATGCGGGCAAGGTCGAGGCCGAGTTGAAGAACGGCATTCTTACGGTCATGCTGCCGCGGCACCCCGAGGAGCAACCCCGCAGCATCACGATCGCGAAGAAGTAGGGACGCCCGCCAAAGGGCAAACAAGATTCATTCCCGGCGCTTCGCCGGCCACTTGAGGGGCCCTCAAAAGGGCCCCGGGAGGATTGATCATGCGCAACCAAATGCAGGAAAACAAGAATCCTGAAGTCAATCAAGTTGAAAAAATGGAGAACCGCCGGACCGTGATCCCGGCCGCGGACATCTTTGAAAACCCCCGCGAGATATGGATGCTCGTGGACATGCCTGGTGTGGCCGAGAAGGACGTGGAGGTCCACTTTGAAAAGCAGGCCATTCGCATCGCGGGGAAGATCGTACCGCCGGACAAGGACTGGCGTCGCACCCTCCGCGAATACTCGCCCACGGACTTCGAGCGGTCGTTCAAGCTGCCATCGGGGCTCGATGTCGCGAAGTTCACCGCCGAGTTCGACAACGGCGTGCTGACGCTGCACCTGCCCAAGTCCGCCGAGCACCAGCCCCACAAGGTCGCCATCAACACGAAGAAATGAGTCCCCACAAACCTTCAGAAGTCCTCCATCCGGTCACCGGAGGGCTCGTTGCGGAAAATGGTTGCAATAAACCTGAATTATGTGCCATTTTCGGTTGAACCGGCGGCGTTTTGGCCTGCGATGGCCTCGCCCCGTCCCCCTCGGAGGACTCCATGCTCAGAACCATCCACAGGATTGTACACGGCCAGGAGACCTTCGACGGCGCAGGCGTGAAGCTGCGCCGGGTCTTTGGCTTCTCGGCCGACAACGCCTTCGACCCGTTCCTGCTCCTCGACGACTTCGGTGCAGACCGACCAGAGGACTTTATGGCCGGCTTCCCCTGGCATCCCCACCGCGGCATCGAGACGGTGACCTGGATGCTCGATGGCCGCGTCGCCCATGGGGACAGCCTGGGCAACGAAGGCGTGATCGGCCCCGGGGAGATGCAGTGGATGAGCGCCGGATCCGGGATCATCCACCAGGAGATGCCTGAGCGCGGCGAGGGCCGGCTGCGGGGGTTGCAGTTGTGGGTGAACCTTCCGTCGACGCACAAGATGTCGCCGCCACGGTACCGCGGCATCAGCCCCGGGGAGGTGCCACGGGTGACGCTGCCCGGCGGTGGCAGTGTGCTGGTGCTTGCGGGGACCTATGGCGGGGTCACCGGGCCCGTGCGCGACGTGGTCGCCTCCCCGCGCTACCTCGACGTGACCCTGCCTGCGGGCGGGACCTTCACCTGGGACGACCTCACCGGGCTCACCGTCTTCGCCTACGTGATCGAGGGCGCCGTCGGGCCCGCGCCCGAAAACGCCGAGGTGGTGCGCCGGGGCAGTGCCGCGCTGTTCTCCGCCGGTGACGCCCTGCAGGTCACCGCCGGGGCCGACGGCGCGCGCATGGTCCTGGTGGCTGGCGCGCCGCTGCGCGAGCCCGTGGCCTGGCGCGGCCCCATCGTGATGAACACCCAGCAGGAGCTGGACCTGGCCTTCCGGGAGTTCCACACCGGCACCTTCGTGAAATAGCGCCTCGCCCTTGACACGAGCAAGTCTTTCATCTAATACGACGGCACCGGCCAACGAGGGCCGGGGCACCTCGAGTCGCGCTCGACGAAGGAAAAAATCATGACGAACGCCAATGTGGAACCCCTGAAACTGGACATGCCCTACAAGGTCGCCGACCTGTCCCAGGCCGACTGGGGCCGCAAGGAAATGGAGCTCGCCGAGCGCGAGATGCCTGGCCTGATGTCCGTGCGTGAAAAATACGGTCCGAGCAAGCCCCTGGCGGGCCTGCGCGTCATGGGCAGCCTGCACATGACCATCCAGACCGCCATGCTCATCGAGACCCTCGAAGCCCTTGGCGCCAACGTTCGCTGGGCCTCGTGCAACATCTTCTCCACGCAGGATCACGCTGCGGCCGCCATCGCGGCCCACGGAACCTGCGCCGTGTTCGCCTGGAAGGGCGAGACGCTGGAGGACTACTGGTGGTGCACCGAGATGGCGCTGACCTGGCCCGACGGCGGTGGCCCCGACCTGATCGTCGACGACGGTGGCGACGCCACCATGCTGATCCATCTGGGCGTCAAGGGCGAGCAGGATCCGTCCACCCTTGAGGTCGCCGTAAGCCACAAGGAGATGCAGATCGTGCTGGACCGCCTTCGTCCGAGCATCGTCGCGCGCCCGGATCACTGGCGCAAGGTCGCCGCCCGCATCAAGGGCGTCTCCGAGGAGACCACCACCGGAGTGCACCGCCTGTACCAGATGATGGAGAAGGGCGAGCTGCTCTTCCCGGCGATCAACGTCAACGACAGCGTCACCAAGAGCAAGTTCGACAACCTGTACGGCTGCCGCGAGTCCCTGGCCGACGGCATCAAGCGCGCCACCGACGTGATGGTGGCCGGCAAGACCGTCGTGGTGTGCGGCTACGGCGACGTGGGCAAGGGCTGCGCACAGTCCATGCGCGGCTTCGGCGCCCGCGTGATCGTGACCGAGATCGACCCCATCTGCGCGCTGCAGGCGGCCATGGAAGGCTACGAGGTCAAGACCCTCGAGGACGTGGTCGGGTTCGCCGACATCTTCGTCACGGCCACGGGCAACCTCCACATCATCCGCGGCGAGCACATGGAGCGCATGAAAGACTCCGCCATCATCTGCAACATCGGCCACTTCGACTCCGAGATCCAGATGACCTACCTGGAGACGACCGCCGGCATCACCAAGCGCACCATCAAGCCCCAGGTCGACCAGTGGACCTGCAAGTCCGGCCGCACAGTCCTGGTGCTCGCCGAGGGTCGCCTGGTGAACCTGGGCTGCGCCACCGGCCACCCCAGCTTCGTGATGAGCACCTCCTTCACCAACCAGTGCCTGGCCCAGATCGAGCTGGCCACGTTGCCCCATGAGATCAAGGTCTTCACGCTCTCCAAGCGCCTCGACGAAGAGGTCGCCCGCCTGCACCTCGACAAGCTCGGCGTCCGCCTGACCCGCCTCTCGGCCGAGCAGGCCGCCTACATCGGCGTCTCCGCCGACGGCCCCTTCAAGGCCGAGAACTACCGCTACTAGCGATTATATGTAAAAGCAGACTGCGGAAAAAACCGGAGGGGAGCGGAGTAGAACGGTCGCAGACGACCGCACCCCGCCTCTTGTCCCCATTCGCCATTCCCGAGTGTGTCGACAAGCCGTGAAAACAGATGCTGGTCCTTCCCGAGTGCGCCGACAAGCCGTGAAAACAGATGCCGGTCTTTCCCGAGTGCGTCGACAGGCCGGAAAACAGATGCTGGTCTTTCCCGGCTGCGTCGACAAGCCGTGAAAACAGATGCTGGTCTTTCCCGAGTGCGTCGACAGGCCGGAAAACAGATGCTGGTCTTTCCCGAGTGCGTCGACAGGCCGTGAAAACAACTCCGGAATGAAATCATGGAAGGATTACTCCACGTATCATTTTATATTTGGGCTGCGCCTTTGTTGCGACGACATTGTCTGGCATGTGCCGTCTTCCGAACTCCCTGCGCAAGATTTCTCTTTTCAAGCACGCCGGGAATTCCTACACTCGGACCCCGGAGTCTGAATCATGCATTCCCCTCGCCTGCTGCTCACCGCGCTCGTGCTTTTCTCCCTGACCGCGTGTCGGCCTTCGCGCCCCGATCGCGCCGCCGATCGCCCGGCGCAACAACTGCTGTTGACGGCCGAGCCGGCCTGGTTCGAGACCCCGCACGACTTCGATCCGAAGAACGGCGTCGGCAAGATTCACCAGGGAGGGCTCAACGGCCTGCTGGATCGCCACGGTAAAGTGATGGCTCCTGCGAAATACAGGTACCTCATTAACGATCCGGATGAGGACGATTCTCATGGCGAATACCTGAGCACAGATGCGTTCTCGTTTGCCCGGCCGCGGATTCAGGACGCGCGTTGGGGCCTGCTGTTGTCCGATGGCACCGAGGTCGTGCCTCCGGTGTATGGTTCGGTGCCACGGAGGTTGAGTGAAGGCCTCGTGGCCGTGTCTGATGGCGGTAAATGGCACTTTTTCAACCTGCGGGGCGAGGAGGTATTTCAAGCTTCATTCGACTCCGTGGGGGTCTTCTTCTCGGGGCTGGCTGCGGTCGCCGACGGGTGTGACCCCAACTACGGGAATATTGGATGTTTCAACGGAAAATGGGGTTTCATGGATGAGGCGGGACGACTTCGGGTGCCCCTGGAGTTCGACGCGGTGAAGGCTTTCCTCAATGGGGTTGCCTGGGTCAACCGTGGCTGTGTCAACGAACAGGACTGCGAGGACATCGATTGCAGAGGCGGACGCTGGGGGATGATCGATACACAAGGGAAGATGGTGCTGCCGTTCGATTATATTGATGTCAATGCGCTGCGGCAATTCGGAAAAACCCGGAAAAACGAGCGGCACTGGGACGTCCGCCTGTGGGAAATCGTCGTGCAGAGCGAAGGGAAGACGAAAGAAGGAGAGCCGAAGCGTCTTTTCGGCGTGGTCGACGCGACCGGAAAAATCCTGCTTCCACCGCGCAATGGAATTGTCAGCAGGGAATATGACTACCTGGTGGTCTCACCGGATGAAAAGACCTGGGAGATTCGCGATCTTGAAGGGAAACTCCTGCTGGGTGGTCTCTACTCCAGTGAAAAAGCGACGGCCTGGGTGAATGAAAAGATGGGGGGGAAGGTGCCTGGTGAGGCCTACAGGTACCGCAATCCGTTTGAATGGTCGCCGGCGTGCGATGAGGAGAAGACAGGCGACATCGCGGTACCAGCTGGTGGCCGCTGTCTCGCCTTCGTACACAAGGACAACCTCGTGTACTGCAAGCAGGCCAAGGCCCCCATGGTTCCTCTGCCGGGCGTGACCCGCGTGACGGCGTTCAACGGCCCCTGGGCGCCGTTTGAGAAGGGCGGGCGGTGGGGCCTGCTTGATCGTGACGGACAGATCGTGCACGCGGCGGAGCTGGACTTTTCCATGCTCGCGCCCACCGTTTGCGGGTTCAAGCTGGAGCGCGACGCAGCGGGAAATGCCTTGTTTTTCTATCGGGAGAAGCCCCGGTGGGCGGTCATCGGGGCCGACGGCGTGCGCGCTTCGTGGAGAGATTCGCCGTTGCCTGAGAGCAAAGCCTGGGACAAGTGGGTGGAGACCTTGATCGGCGAGGCGAGGGACTTTCCGCTGCCCATCGTGGCTCCGGCGGTTCCCACGAAGTTGAAGGTCGAGAAGGTGTCCGACGGGTTCGTGGTGAAGGACGAGTCCGGCCCAACCGTGATTGCCGGCCCGTACGAGAAGGTGAAGCCGGTGCGCGACGGCGAGTTCTTCATCGTGGGAAAAAACTGTGATCAGGGTGAAGATATGCCTTGCAGCAAGACGGGGGTGATCGACCATACCGGCAAGGTGATCGTTCCTCTCGAATACGACTGGATTTGGCCCGAAATCACGGTCGCTGACGACGACGTTTGCAGGGAGGGGAGCGACTTCGCCCGGGGCCTGATTCGCGTGGATAAGAATCATTTCACGGGCGTGTACGACACGAGGCTGGGCCGGGAAATCATCGCGCCGCGCCGGTACTCGGCGATCTGCGCGTTCGAGGGCAAAGTCGCCAGGGTACGGGTGAACAAGGGGCGTGAGTTTGATCCGGAGACGGTGGATTGGGTTTCGATCGGGCTCTGGGGGCTCGTCAGCGACACCGACCAGGAGCTGGTGCCGCCGGTGCATGGGGCCATCGCGCCGTTTACGGGCGGCGTCGCGCGCTTCCGGGTGCACGCGCCGTGCACGACGCGGGGGCACGAACCTTGCGCCCACGGCCGCGTGGGGCTGCTCGACACCGCCGGGCGCGTGGTGCTGGCGCCCGAGTACGACGCGATCTCGCCGAAGCTGGCCGACGGCACGCGCCGCGTGCTGCAGACCGGCCGGATGGGCATCCTGCGCGTGCGCCGCCGGTGACAGACTTCCAGATCGAAATCGAGAACCAGCAAGATCCATACGGGGGCAGGGGGCTTTCCCCTTTCTGGTATTCATGCTCCAACAACGAGATTTACGTAACAGCTTATTCGAGGTGGCCTTCGTCGGCGGGTGGGCAGCGGCCGGAGTGCAAGCTCCGGCGCTCACGGCTCCGCCGCGCCGCTGGTGCAGGGGATCGGGCGGGTCCGCCCCGTGGCGTCGGTGGCGGGGCAGTCCGTCCCCGCGCCCACGGCCGGGCCTGTCGCCGAGGGGAGCAGGGTCTCGACCGGGCCGCCGTGATCCCCCAGCGGGCCCAGCAGCGGGTCTACGACCGTCACCTGGGCGGTGCAGGGGGCCGCGCCGGTGAACTGGAGGTTCCCTCCCCCGTCGCCGAGGGTCTCGGAGCAGCCGGGACCCCACCAGCCGGTGTTTCCCACGATGAGGGTGTTCTGCAGCACGAGCCCGGTGTCACCGCCGAAGACCGCGCCCGCGCCCTGGCCGTCGGCGTCGGCGTGGTTGTCGGCCAGCGTGCAGTTGAGCAGGAGGCCGGTGGGAGCCCCCGAGAGCCAGAGGCCACCGCCGTTGCTCCCCACTGCGCTGTTTCCTGCGACGGTGGTGTTGGTCATCCGTACCTGACAGGTGTGGATCCAGAGGCCGCCGTTGTAGTGCGCCTCGTTGCGGGAGATCGTGGAGTCCACGACGTGCAGATCGAGGCCCTGCAGGTATAGCCCGCCGGCGTTGCCGCCGCCGGTTTCGGTGACCGTGTTGGCGTCCACGGCGGTGCGGTCCATGGTGAAGGTGCCGGTGCCGTCGTTGGACACGCGGAAGACGCCCCCGCCGATGGCCCCCGCGGTGTTGCCGCGGATGGTGACGCCGCAGAACGCCGTGCGCTCGTCGGCGCCGTCCTGGTAGATGGCGCCGCCGCACCCGCCGTCACCGGGGTTGCCGCCGGAGCCGGTGGCGGCGTTGCCGGTGAACACGCTGTTGACGACGATCAGATCGCCGTTGAGGCTGCCGACGGCCCCACCGTCGCTGGCCGAGTTGCCCTCGAAGCGGCAGCCCACCAGCGTGGTCGATCCGCCGCCGAAGGCATAGATGGCCCCGCCTGCGAGGTCCTGCCCGGTGGCCGGCGCGTGGTTGTCGATGAAGTCGCAGTCGATGGCCACCAGGCTTCCGCCGTCGCGGTAGATGGCTCCTCCGCCGTCGGCCGTGTCGTCGCCGGTGCGCGGGGCCGCGCCGCCGCGAAACGCCAGCCGCTGGACCGTGAGCACGGGCGTCGTGACGTTGTAGTTGGCGTCGAGCAGGAAGATGCGCGCCTCGCTCCCCCCGTCGAGGGTCACCAGGCCGCCGCCGTCCACCACGGCATCGGTGGTGAAGACGACGGTCTGCCGCACCGGAATGACCACCGGGTCCGCTCCGCAGTTGAACACGATGATGCCGCCCTGTACCGCGGCCTCGCGCAGGGCGCCTTCGGTGCAGGAGCCCGCGCTTCCATCGCCCACGACGTGATCCGGCGTCGACACGTCCACGGGGCCGGCCGGCGCCTCGCACACCACCGGCGGCGGATCGTGGATCACTGGCGTCTTGTGTCCCGGGGATGAGCAGGCGGCGAGCAGGGCCGTCGCGCACAGGATCAGGGTTGGATTTCGCATGTCGACCTCCGCCCACAACGTATCACTTATTTGTGCTTCGGCCAAGCCTCGACCGTGTCGTCGTTGATGCTACGGCACGTCGGTGCCGAAGCCTTCCTCGGGGACGAAGAAGGCCGTGGGCGCAAGACCCCGCGCACGCAGGGCGGCGGCGAGGTCGCGGGGCGGGTCGAGACGCCCCTCGTCGGCCAGCGGGAAGGTGCCGAAGTGCATGCCCATGGAGCGGCGGGAGTGCAGGTCCAGGTGGGCCTGCACGGCGTCGGCGGGATCCATGTGCACCGGGCGCATGAACCACCGCGGCAGGTAGGCGCCGATGGGCAGCACGGACAAGCGCATGGGGCCGAAGCGCGCGCGGATCTGCCGGAAGTGGCGTCCGTGGCCGGTGTCGCCGGCGTACAGGACCGGGCCGCCACGGGTCTGCACCACGAAGCCGCCCCAGAGGGTCGAGTCCCGGTCGGTCAGGGAGCGCCCCGAGAAGTGCCTGGCGGGCACCACATGAACGGGAAGTCCGCCTGCGTCGGTCTTTTTCCACCAGTCCAGCTCGATGACCCGGCGGATCCCTTCGTCGGTCAGGCGCTTTTTGCACCCCAGCGGGACCACGAACAGGGGGTTGTGCATTTTCTTCAGGCGGCTAAGCGTGGCGAGATCCATGTGGTCATAGTGGTCGTGGCTGACGCCCACCACGTGAACCGGCGGCAGGTCCTCGAACCGGAGCCCGGGAGGGCGCACGCGGGCCGGGCCGGCAAACGAGACAGGAGAGACCCGTTCGCTCCACACCGGATCGAACAGGATGTTGCGGCCATCGGCCTGCAGCAGCACCGTTGAGTGCCCCACGAAGGTCACGCGCAGACGCCCGTTCGCGACGGTGGCGGGCGGCTTCGGTCCGTAGGTGCTGAGAATCTGATCCGGCCAGGGGCGGCGTTCCCGGGTGAAGAGCCACTTGAAGACCTTGGCCGTGCCGGTGTGCCGGCCTTCGCCCTCGTAATTGTGGAAGCGGCGGCCATCGAAGTGATCGGTCCTGCGCCCCGGACCGGCGCACGCGAAGAAGAAGAAGAGAAAGCAGACTACAGAGAAGAATGGGAGAAGGCAGACTGCGGAGAAGACGGAAGGGGAGCGGAAAAGACGGATGCGTTCGGGGGGTTCATGACAATGTGAAAAATCCAGTCCTTTGGTATACACTGAATCTATCGCATCTGTCTTTTCCGCAGTCTCCCACTCTGTCTTCTCCGCAGTCTCCCACTCTGTCTTTTCCGCAGTCTCCCACTTCGTCTTTTCCGCAGTCTCTACCGCAGTCTCCCACTCGGTCTTCTCCGTTGTCTTCATTTCGGTCTTCTCAGCAGTCTCTTCTTCATTTTTTTCTCAATCCAGTTCCAGGATCTTCGAAAACGCCCGGGGGAGCGTCGCCTCGTGGGGATCGGCGCACCACTGGTAGCGCGAGAAGTCGGCGGGCTGGCGGATCAGGCGGGCCGAGACGACGTGGAGCACCCAGAGCCGGTGCGTGAAGACGTGGCGGACCTCGCCAAGCTCGGCCAGGATTTCAAGGTTCAGGCCGGCAGAGAGAAACGCCGCAGCCGGATCTTCGGCCTGCACGACGTTGGGCAGCTCCCAGAAGTTCGCCAGAAGCCCCGTGGCAGGGCGGCGGTGCAGCAGGGTGCGGCCGGAGTCGTCGCGAATCCGGGCCACGAGGTGATGCTCGGTCAGCGGCGCTGTTTTTCCGGTCTTCTTCGGCAGGTCGGCCTGGATCCCCTGCGAAAAGGCGGCGCAGGCGCCTGAAAACGGGCAGGTGTCACAGTGCGGCACCGGGGCGCAGACCAGCGCGCCGAAGTCCATGGCCGCCTGGTTATGCAGGCCGCGTCCCGACGCGGGCAGCAGCGACGCAGCGAGCGTCTCGAGGCGGGCGCGCACCTTCGCGTTGCCGATGTCGCCCGTCTCGGCGAAGAAGCGCGACAGGAAGCGCAGCACGTTGCCGTCGACGGCGGCGGCCGGGGCGTCAAAGGCGATGGAGGCCACCGCTGCAGCCGTGTATCGGCCCACTCCGGGCAGGCGCTCCAACGCTTCAGGCGCCTCGGGCACGCGACCGTTGTACGACGCGGCCATCTCCCGGGCGCCGGCCAGCAGGTTGCGCGCCCGGCGGTAGTAGCCCAGGCCCTTCCATGCGGCCAGCACCGCCTCGTCGTCGGCGGCGGCCAGCTCCGGAAGGGTCGGAAACGTCATCACGAAGCGCTCGTAGTAGGGCAGCACGGTCTCCACGCGGGTCTGCTGGAGCATCACCACCATCAGCCAGATGCGGTACGGATCCTCGTCGGGGCGCCAGGGCAGATGACGGCCGTGGACGTCGAACCACTCCACAAGGATGCGTGAAACTTCAGTGGAATCCACGTTTACAGGATGTTGGAGGCGAGCTCGGCGAGCTTGGAGCGCTCTCCGTGGGTGAGCGTGATGTGGGCGGCGACGTCCTGTCCCTTGAACTTCTCGACCAGGTAGGACAGTCCGTTGTTGGTCGCGTCGACGTAGGGGTTGTCGATCTGGTACGGGTCGCCGGTGAGGACGATCTTGGTGCCGTCGCCGCAGCGGGTGATGATCGTCTTGACCTCGTGGGGCGTGAGGTTCTGCGCCTCGTCGACGATGATGTACTGGTTGGGCAGCGAGCGGCCGCGGATGTACGTCAGGGGCTCGATGCGGATGTTCTCCTGGGCGACGATGTCGCGGTAGGTCGCGCCCAGGCCGTTCTTCAGGTGGGCGATCAACTCCATGTTGTCGTAGATCGGCTGCATCCACGGGTTCAGTTTGGAGTCCAGATCACCGGGCAGAAAGCCAAGCTCCTTGCCCATCGGGAACACAGGCCGGCTCACGACCAGCGCCTTGTAGGAGTCGTGCTCGAGGGCTTCCAGTCCTGCGGCGAGCGCCAGCAGCGTCTTGCCGGTGCCGGCCTTGCCCACCAGGGTGACGATGGGGATGTCCGGATCAAGGAGGATGTCGAACGCGAAGATCTGCTCCTTGTTGCGGCTCTTCAGCCCGCTGACCATGCGCTTCTTCGCGTTGGGGATCAGGCGGATCTGGTTGGTTTTGGCGATGTAGCGGCCCAGCGCCGACGAGGAGTCGTCGCTCTTGAGGGTGACGAACTCGTGGGGGTAGAGATCCCAGTGCTGCTGGCGGTCCACCACGCCGTTCTTGTAGAATTCGTCGATGACGTCCTGGGTGGTCGTGATCTCCTGATCGCCGCAATACAGTTCATCGATCTTCTTGGGCGCGTCGCCTTCGTATTCTTCGACCTTGATGTTCAGCGCGTCGGCGCGGATGCGCAGGTTGACATCCATGGTGACCAGGATAGTGGGCTCGGAGGAGATCTTCATGACGTGCAGCACAGTGGCCAGGATCGCATTGTCCATCTCGCTGTGCTTGCTCTCGAAGGGGATGTCCAGCGTCATCTTCGGGGGATACTTGACCATGATCAGGCCCAGATTCTCGCCAAGCTTGACACCCTGGATCAGGGAGCCCTTCTGACGCAGGGACTCAATCTTGCGGATGACCTCACGGGAACTCTTGCCGCGCTGGGACAGTTCCTTCTTGAACTTGTCGACCTCGTCGAAGACATACAGGGGAATGATCACGTCATTGGCGCCGTACTCGTAGATCGCGTTGGGGTCGTGAAGAAGAACGTTGGTGTCTAGAACATAATTCATGATTACTCCTGCGACCGGGGCGGTCGCCCGACCGTCTTCGGTCGCCCACCTACTTTGGCAAAGACGCCTTCGGTTTGTCAATGCCGGAATCGGCTTGCAGGAGCATTATTGGAAAAATATTACTCGGGGAGGGGATCGCAGGTGAGGTTGGTGGCGCCGTCAACGTCGCGGAAGGCGAGCACGGTCATGGTGCCGCCCATGCCGAAGACGACCTCGAGCTTGGCGTAGGAGCCGTCGGACAGGTGCAGGAAATAGATGTTGCCGTTGCAGGTCCAGCCCTCGCCGCAGGAGCCGCCGTCGAGCCACGAGTTGCCGATCACGTAGGTGTCGGCGCCGTCGGCCTCGTAGGTGACGTCGGTGGGGGCCGTCGTGACGTCGAGGAAGGCGACCTCGTTGCCGCCGTTGAAGGCCGTGGTGTCGGGGCACAGCATGATTTTGGGGCCGTTGAGCTCGTCATCGATGAAGCCGAAGTCGCAGGACTCCAGGGTGCCGCCGGCGGTCCGGTCGCGCAGGTTCATCTTCTGGGTCCCGGGATCATGCAGGCTGATGGTCAGTTCGAAGGCCTCGCGGGGGAAGGTCGTGCAGGCGGCGGACTCGGTGCAGTCCTCGTCGTCGCAGTCGACAGCGCCGTCGCCGTTGTCATCGGTGCCGTTGTCGCAGATCTCGAGGCTGCACTCGAGGGCGGTCGCGCAGTCCGTGTCGGCGCAGTCGGTCGTTCCGTCACCGTCGTCATCGATGGCGTTGTCGCAGATCTCGGGATTGTTGGTGTTGTTGACGTTGTTGACGTTGTTGGTGTTGCTGGTGCTGCCGTCGTCGCAGGCGACCAGGAACAGGGAGAACGCGAAGACGAGACCGATTGTAAATAATTTTGTTTTCATGAACTGAAACCTCCGTTGCGGAAAAAGTTGATTCGGACGGACTGTGGAATGCCGCAAAATTCAGGGATTGTCAAGTCCCACATCGGATCACCAATCGAAATCG
>PHAZ01000093.1 GCA_002841825.1 Deltaproteobacteria bacterium HGW-Deltaproteobacteria-22
CCGAGGTCTGGAAGCTGGTCCGCCTGTTCGAGGCCGGCGCCGACGGGGTGGCGAACCTCCCGTTCTCGGCCGAGTTCGCCCGCATGCCCGCGGAGTCCTTCGCCGCCGCGCTGGTCGGTTCCCTGCGTGTCTCCAACGTGGCCGTGGGCGAGGACTTCCACTTCGGCACGGGGCGCGAAGGGGACATCGCCCTGCTGGAAGCCTGTCTGGGCCGCTTCGGCGCACGGCTGCACGTGCTGCCCCTGGAGTCGGTCGACGGGCGTCCGGTGCACAGCCGGACCATCCGCGAGGCGCTGTCCGCAGGTGACCTCGAGACGGCCAATGCCATGCTCGGCGGGCCGTATACGCTCCACGGCGAGGTCGAGCAGGGCTTCGGCTGGGGACGGAAGCTGGGCTTTCCCACCGCCAACCTTCGCACGGAGCAGTGGATCCCGGCCGACGGTGTGTACGCGGCCATCGCACGCGTGGGCACCTGTCCCGTGGCCTGCGCCTTCTCCATCGGGCGCCGGGAGACCCTGGGGGACGACCTTCCCCTGGCGCTGGAGGCCCATCTCCTGGACTTTGACGGCGACGTCTACGGGCACCCGATCTCGGTCTGCCTGCACCGCTTCCTGCGCCCGCAGAACCGCTTCGGATCGCACGAGGACCTGATTCGGCAGGTGCGCACCGACGTCGCCCAGGTGGCGACGTTCTTCGGAGGACCCCATGGACATCCCTGATTTGATCACCCAGTTGGGTGCCCTGCCCGGGCAGGTGCCCGACGTGGAGGAGCACGAGGTGCGTCACACGAAGTTCGTGCGCTCGACCGTGTTCGACAACCCCCCGATGCTAGATTTGTACAGGGCCCAGGGTCTGCCTGTGGACGCTCTCCGGGGTGGGGATGCGTTCATCATCGAGCCCGAGGACGTCGGGGACGGGCCGCCGGTGCTTTTCGAGGTCGGGGCCACGCGTGCGTCCGGTGGCCTGGAAATGGCCGTCACAGGCCTTGAGGTATGCGTGGACCTGTCCGCCCCGGAGGAACCACCCGTCGACGGAATCCTCGAACTGGAGATCGTCCGGCTTCGGTCCGGGGGGGTCGCCACCCATCGCTACTCGCTACCGGCTCCCGCCGGACGGGTGCTCTTTCTGGCCGATCCTGAGATATTTGGTCTGCGCACCACACTTTTCGTCCTGAAGGACGGCTGGCGACGGCCTCTGGTTTTTGGTCCGAGGCTCAACCTATCGCGCGCGAAATAGATGAGACCAGGGTTGACGGAAAGCCTTATTCTATGTTTTAAGGGGCGAACCCGGTGACTGTGCCGGAGATGGATTTTATGATGAAGAAACTGCAACTTTTCCTGATTCTCCTTGTGTTTACGCTTCCTGGTTGTTCCAAGAAGCCGATCCCGCTGAAGTTGAAGCCCAACATGGTGAGCTCGGTCTCCATGCCCTGGGGCCAGGCGCTGTATTACAGCCAGTCCCGCAAGATCACGTGTCTGCTGGTGACCGAAGACTATCTGTGGGCAGGAACGAACCAGGGCCTTCAGCAATGGTCCCTGGAGGGCAATCGCTACCAGGTCATCACCTCCCGCGACGGCCTGCCCGACGACAACGTCAAGGCCCTGACCATCAGCACCTCGGGCTCCGTCTGGGCGGCCACCGGCAAGGGGCTGTCCTCGTGGACCAACGGTTCCTGGCAGAACCGGACCCTCCCGGTGGAGGGCGAGCCCACCGCGCTGGCGGCCACCGTCTCCGGCGATGCCGTGTGGGCGGGAACCACAAAGGGCCTGGCTTTCTACGTGTTCGGCCGCTGGGTCGTGTATTCCTCCAAGGCCCACGTCACCGCGCTCAAGCCCAACACCGAGAGCGGCGTCTGGCTGGGCACCAAGGCCAACGGACTGTTCTTCTGCGAGAACGGCACCTGCACGCCGAAGACCTCGCCCCTGCAGGAGATCACCGCCATCGACATGGAGGGAGACGACGTCTGGGTTGCCGGCCTGGCCTCGGACAACTCCCCGATGTTCGTGCTCTTCCGCGGCGGGAAGTCCTTCGTCTACGACGCCCCGGCCCGGGTGGGCTGGATCCAGCGCTACGGCGGGAATCCGCTCATGAACTTCGGATCCACGATCGCCTCGGTTGTGCCCTGCATGGAACCCGGCAAGAACTCCTTCATCAACCGCACCCGCAAGGCGCCCTGCCTGGACGCTTTGCCGTTCTCCAAGCCGCTGCCGATGCGCATCACCTCCGTGTACCGCACCGGCGGCAACCTGTGGGTCGGCACCGAGACGCTGGGCGTCACGCGCTATACCGAGAGCGACATGCAGCAGTACACGGCCGACGATCTGGTCAGCTCCAACGTCATGGGCATGTCCCTGGAGTGCGTGCCCGGCACCAAGCGCTGCTTCTTCTCCGCGGGCAAGAACAGTTTCGTCTACGAGCACGGCGCGGGCTTCTCCCCCATTCCGCTGGTGGATCATCCCGGCTGGAGCCTGTCGTATTTCGTGACCAATCCCGACGGCGTGCTCACCGCGGTGGCGCGCAACGGGCAGGGGACCGTCAATTTCTTCGAGCGCAACGGCGACGGCGCATGGAATCCGCGCACCGAGAACCCGGTGACCATGGAGACCAACGACCCCAACGTGCGCATCCGGTTCGCCCACTACACCAAGCCCTACATCGTCTGGGTGGGCATCACGACCTCCTCCTCGCAGTACAACGGCATCCAGATCGTGAACTTCGAGAAGGGCAAGGTCAACCCGCCGCAGAACTATCGCACCCCGAAGAACAAGCCCGCCCAGATTCCCGACTCCGTCAAGACGCTGTACAAGCGCGGCGAGAATCGCTATCTGGCCACCAACGAGGGCCTGGTCACGCTGTTCCGCGGCGACGACAGCAAGAAGATCCTCGAGATCACGAGTTCGACCAGCGGTCTCCCCACCGACATCGTCGAGGACGTGCTCGTCGAGCCCTCCGGCCAGGTGTGGCTGGCCACCGACATGGGCGTCTGCATCCGCAAGTTCGATAACACACGCTGGCTGTGCGGCACCGAAGGCCCCATGCCTGACGCCGGGCACACCTTCACCCTGGCGCGCGATCCCCAGACGGGGACGATCTACGCGGCCGCAGGCTCGGCCCTGTACCGCTTCCGCGAAGGCCGCACCGAGACCCTCGATGCGGAGAAATTCCTTCACAACCCCAAGGTCCTTGACATGAAGATTGATCTCAACGGCATGCTCTGGGTCCTTCATCCGGAGGCGCTGTCGCTGGTCAATCTCAGTTCCAGATAGGTTTCCGCACATGGCCGATCTCTTCGAACTTCTCGTCAAGGGCGGCATCATCATGGTGCCCATCGGTCTGGCCTCCGTTCTGGGACTGGCGGTGGTGCTCGAGCGGATCTGGGCCCTGCGTGAGCTCAGGATCTACCCCCGGGGCCTGCTCGAACGCGTACGGGAGACGCTCCTGAAGAAGGGGACACGCGCGGCCGACCAGCTTGTTGAAAACGACGACAGTTCGCTGGGCCGTCTGCTGCATGCCGCCCTTGAACGCACCCACCTTCCCTCGACGGAGCTGCGCGCCCGCGTCGAGGAGCGGGGACGGCGCGAGGCGCAGATCATCGGCCGCCACATCGAGACCGTTGGCGTGCTGGCGGCGGTCAGCCCGCTGCTGGGGCTCCTGGGCACGGTCACCGGCATGATCTCGGTGTTCCGCAAGGTGACGATGGAGGCCGGGGTCCGCGGGGTGAACCCCTCCCAGCTGGCCTCGGGCATCTGGGAGGCTCTGGTGACCACTGCCGCCGGCCTCTCCGTGGGCATTCCCCTGTACCTGGCCTACCGCCTGCTCGCGGGGCGCGCGGACAACCTCGTGGCCCAGCTGGAGACTGACGCCCAGGAGTTCTGCGATCTTCTCGGAGAGGCTCCGACCCGACCTGAGGCCCAGACGTGAGATTCCGCTCCGGATCCCGCTCCAAATGGACTGGGGCCGTCATCGACCTCACGCCCCTGATCGACATCGTCTTCCTGCTGCTCCTGTTCTTCCTGCTCACCGCGGCGCCCGCCCCCGATCCCACGCTTGATGTCGCCCTGCCGGCCGCCGCCGCATCTGAAACGCCGCCGCCTGCCCGGGAGGTCACGATCGTCCTTCAGGCCAGCGGCGTCATCTACTACGAAAACACCATCGTCGATCTTCCCGGGCTCGAGGCCCGCCTGCTCCAGTTGGCCAGCTCCGACGCAGGGGCCCGCGTGATCCTCCGCGGCGACCGCGCGTCCCGCTACGACCTCTTCGTGGCCATCCTGGAGGCGGCCAGCAACGCCGGTCTCTCCCTCCACGTTGCCGTCGATGCCCAGGGGCGGCCATGAACCCGTACCTGCCGCTGCCCCATGATCTGGTGTTCTTTCTGCAGGGGCTGGCCACCCTGCTGACCGGGATGTTCCTGTTCTGGACGCTGAGGCGCTTCGTGAACCGGGCGCAGGGCCAGTACTTCATCGCGTTTTTGGGTTTTTCCTCGCTGCACGCGTGGCTGCACATGCTGTTCATGGGATGGACTCCGGGCAGCGCCTGCCAGTGGCCCCTGATCATCACCCAGCTCGCCACGGGGGCCGCCCTGGCGATGTCCGGCTACCGTGTCTTCGTGCCGGTCACGGTCCGGCCGATGCTTCGGTGGCTGCCGCTGGCGTTCTATCTCCTGCTTGGGCTTGGGCTGATGCGGAGTACGGTGACCTATTTCATGCTCGTGCACCTGGCCGGAGGACTGCTGGCCCTGGCGCTGGCCGTGGCCGGTCTGCTGCGCGGAGGAGTGCTGACGGGGGGCCGCCCCCTGGTCCAGCGCGTGGCCTTCATGCTGCTGCTTGTGCCGGTGTTGCTCAATGCGATCGCTCCGTATCCCATTTTTACGCATGCCTGGGGAGACAGTCTTCACCGGCTGTTTTCCTCCGCCACCATGAATCCCGAGATGATTGAGTTGGTTGCGCTGCTGCTCGGCATGGGGCTGCTCCACTTCGATGCCCGTCCCGGGCGGCAAGTGGTATCGCCCCTCCTGACGGATCCGCTGCGTCGCCACTTCCGCATCGCGTTGATCTCGATCCTGGCGATCATCGCCTCGGGCTGGCTCCTCATGGGGCGGGCCCAGATCCGCCAGGATCGGGAGGAGCGCGCGAAGCTCCTGCAGGCCATCCGCAACGCCTCGCTGGCCTTCTCCGCCCGGGAGATTGCCCTGCTCTCCGGGTCCGCCGCCGACCAGAACCACCTGACCTACCTCCGCATCAAGGGACAGTTGCAGGATTTGCGCAAGGTCAACCCCGGCAGCCGCTTCCTGTACCTGATGGGGTCGCGCAACGGCCGCATCTTCTTCTTCGCCGACTCCGAGCCCGCCGACAGCCCCGAAGCTTCGCCGCCCGGACAGGTCTACGAGGAAGCTTCGGCGGCGCTCCGATCCGTGTTCGAGCGAGGGCGCGAGGTCACCGAGGGGCCGCTGCCCGACAGTTGGGGCATCTGGGTCTCGGGTCTGGTGCCGATCCGGGAAGGTCCCGGGAGTGTCGTGGCCGTGCTGGGCATGGACGTCGACGCGAGCTCGTGGCAGAAGATGCTCTTCAAGGCCCGTTTTCCGGCGCTGACGGTCATGTGGCTGGGCTGCCTGCTCATCCTGGGTGCCTTCATCTACATGCGCAAGACAACCGAGAATGCCATGTGCCTGATGGAGTCAGAGAATAAATACAGGACTCTGTTCGAGGAGTCTGCCGACGCGCACTTCCTGATGGTGGACGGCTTCACGGACTGCAATGCGGCCGCCTGCCGTCTCCTCGGGTACCCCAGGGAGGAGATCATCGGCCGTCAGCCCTGGGACTTCTCGCCGGAAGTCCAGAAGGACGGCATGGACTCGCGCAAGCAGGCCATGGATTACATCACCCGTGCGCGCAACGGGCAGCCGCAGGCGTTTTCGTGGGATCACCGCACCAAGGCCGGGGACATCCTGCACACCGACGTGCTGCTGGCCAGGCATGGCTCCGAAGAGGCCCCGGGCCTGCAGATCATCGTGCGGGACCGCACGGACGAGATCCGCCGCCGGGATCTGGAGCGCCGGATGGAGGCCCGACTCTCCGAGGTGCAGCGGTGGGAGGGACTGGCGAACCTGGCCGGCGGCGTGGCCCACGACTTCAACAACCTCATCACGAGCATCGTGGGCAACGTGCACCTCATCCAGATGGAGGGCCGCGGCAACCCCCGGGTGGCCGAGAGCCTGGACGCGATCCTCGAGAGCTCGCGCCTGGCCACGGAGCTGGCGCGGCAGATGCTGGCCTATGCCGGCAAGTCGACGCTGTCGGTGCGCCCGTTCCAGTTGGGGCAGGTCCTCGAGAACATGGAGAAGGTGCTCAAGGCTGCGGCAGCCTCAAGGGCCCGCATCGAAACGGAGATCGCCCCGGATCTCCCTGCCGTGCTCGGCGACACCACCCAGCTCCAGCAGGTGATTCTCAACCTGGTCATCAACGCGATGGAGGCCATCGACCGGCGCAACGGCGTCATCCACATCTCCGTGGCCCGGGCGCACTTCACCCAGGAACAGATGCTGGGGTGTGTCTACCGGGACCTGCCGGCGGCCGGCGAGTACGTCGTGCTGACCGTGCGCGACAACGGGAAAGGCATTCCTGCGGATGTGCTGGCCCGCATCTTCGAGCCCTTCTACACGACCAAGTTCACGGGGCGGGGCCTCGGGCTGGCCGCCGTGCTGGGCATCGTGCACAATCATTCCGGTGCGATCTCGGTGCAGAGCGCCGTGGGCACGGGCACCGTGTTCGAGGTGCGGCTCCCCGCCTCGCGGCGCCTGGCCGAGTCCAAATCGTTCCGCTCTTCCGAGGAGATGCCGGCCCTCGAGCCCCTGCGCATCCTGATCGCCGAGGACGAGGACAGCCTGCTGACGCTGGCCCAGCGCATCCTCGAGCGGCATGGGCACACGGTGTTCTGCGCCTCCGACGGCGAGGCGGCACTGGCCCTGGCGCGGCAGCATGGCGGACAATTCGATCTGGTCATCGCCGATGTGCTGATGCCGGGGATGTCCGGCCTGGAACTGGTCGTGCAACTCAAGCTGGAGTTCGGGGCGCTGCCGGTGCTGCTGACCAGCGGTCACGTCCCCGAGCAGAACGAGGCCGCCTTCGCCAAAGCGGACGGATTTCTGCCCAAGCCCTATCACTACAAGGATTTATTCAAGAAAATCTATGACATACTCCACCCGAAAAAAACCTAGTCTGGCAGTTCCCGGCCTCTGTGCCTTCCTCTGGAGCTTCGGCTGTTCGCCGGCGTCGGTGGCGCCGTCGGCCCCGGAGCGCGACTGGGCGCCGTATGTGGCGGCCTCCGAGGGCTACTTCGTCTACGGCCCGCGCAAGCACTCGAGCAGCGAACTCAAGGTGCCCACGCCCGTCGGGGAACTGAAGATTCCTGTGACGTACTTCAAGGTCGGGAACAACATCTTCTACATCAGTTCCCACGCCCGCGCCCCCCGCCTGGGCGGCACCGACGCACAGATCCTCGAGTCGCAGGCGCAGGGAATTCTGGCCAAGTTCGAGAAGTTCGAGGTCCAGAAAGAGCCATTCTTCGTTGCCGGCCTGCAGGGACTGCGGCTGCGGCTCAGGCGTCCGGACTCGTACAAAATCATTGAACTGTATGTCACACCTTCGAAGTTGTACCAGGTGGTGACCGATCTCCCGTCGGCAGAGGCGTCGCGGGTTGAATCGTTCTTGTTTCGCTATACTTTTACCATTCTGAAGTGAGTGGATCCCCGATGGAACCGACAACTTTTGCGTTGTTTCGCAACAATTTCCTGCCGCTCTCGGAGACGTTCATCCACGACGAACTGCGGTTTCACGAGCGTTACCGGGGGGTCGTGTTCGCCCGGCGCCACCTCAACGCGGACGTGTTCCCCGGGCACGAGGTGCACGCAGCCGACGGCGCCGGTGCCAACTCCCCGGCGAGCCTGCTCTACGGCGCCACCGGCCTGTATGCGCCGTTTTTCCGTGAGTTCCTCACCCGCCGCTTCGCGCTGGTGCACGCCCACTTCGGGCACAATGGCCTGTACGCGCTGCCCTACGCGGTCGCCGCCCGCCTGCCCCTGGTGGTCACCGTCCATGGCCGGGACGTCACGATCCTGACCGGCCCGGACCGCCACAAGCCCGAATTCTGGTACTACAGCCTGCGCGCCAGGCAGTTGTTTGCCCGCACCAACCTGTTCCTGGCCGCCTCCACCGAGCTCGCCGAGCTGCTCGTCGAGGCCGGCTGCGACCCGGAGAAGATCCGGATCCACCGCCTCGGCGTGGACCTGTCGAACTTCGCCTTCCGTGAATCTGAACCCGGGGAAGACGGCTCCGCGCAAACCCCGCAGGTGCTCATGGTCGGGCGTTTCGTGAAGAAAAAAGGCTTCCACTACGGCCTGCGTGCGTTTGCCGCGGCGCTCTCTGCGGGCGTGTCAGCGCGCTGCCGGCTCATCGGCGACGGGCCCGAGCGAGGTGCCCTGGAACAGTTGGTGCGGGACCTGGGCATCGCCGATCGCGTCGTGTTCTCCGGTTCCGTGCCCCACGCCGCGGTGCGCGAGGCCATGAACGAATCCGCCGTGCTGCTCGCGCCGAGCATGGTGGCGCCCAACATGGATCGTGAGAGCGGCTTGATCGTGGCCAAGGAGGCCGCCGCCGTGGGCCTGCCCGTGGTCGCCCACTGGCACGGCGGGCTGCCCGACATCGTCGATGACGGCGTCACCGGCTTTCTGGTTCCCGAGCGCGACCTGGGGCGCCTGACCGCTCGCCTGGCGCGGCTGCTCGGGGACCGTCAACTGCGCGTGGGCTTTGGCCGCGCTGCCCGGGAAAAGATGGAGCGCGAGTACGACATCCGAATCGCGAACCGCCGCCTGGAAGGCTTCTATGACGAAGTCCTCTCGGGCTGGACCCGCAGGTAGGGAGGATGGCCATGGATCGCAGAAAATTCTTGCAGGGTCTGGCCGCCGGTGCCGGCGCCGCCTTCCTGGCGCCGCGGCTCTCGTCGTCCGATCTCTTTCGCACGCCGGCTGCCCTCGCGCAGCCGCACACGCCGCCACCGGCTTCGGCCCCGGTGCCCGTGCCGGGCTCGGACGTGACCATGTTCCGCGGCAATCCGGCGCACACCTTCTACGGAACAGGCCCGATCCGCGATCAGTTGCAGATATTATGGACGTTCCAGATGGGCAACTTCACCTCGCCGATCTCGGGGAAGGTGTGGTCGGGCACCGGCTGGACCGGCACCGCCGTGGCCGTGGGCGACTGGCTCTACGTGGGATCACAGGACAGTTGGTTCTACGCGCTGGACCGCAACACCGGCGCCCTGCGCTGGAAGTACAAGGCCGGCGCCATGTTCAAGGGGTCGTGCGCGTATTTCGCCGGCCGCATCTTCACTGGGTGCGTCGACGACCACATCTACTGCTTCCATGCGAAGACCGGGCAGGTGCTGTGGACCTACAACACCGGCACCGACTGCGATTCCTCGCCCACGATCTACAAGGGTCGCCTGTACATCGCCGGCGAGAGCGGCTTCGTGCACTGCTTCCGGCCCGACACCGGCGCCCTGATCTGGCGCACCTTCGTCGACGGGAAGGAGGGCCCCGGCGGCTCCAACGGCGCCGAGACCACCCCCGCGATCGCCGACGACCGCGTCTACGTCGCCAACTTCACGGGATATCTGTTCTGCCTGCGCGCCGACAACGGCGCCCTGGTATGGAAAGCCAGGACCGGCGATGACACCGACGCCTCCCCCGCTGTTTCCGGCGGCCTGGTCTTCGCCGCCGCCGAGCAGCTCAGCCCGTACCTGTTCGCCTTCGACGCGAAGACGGGAGCCGAGCGCTGGCGCTTCGGCGGATCGTTCACCCGCGGCTTCTGGGCCACGCCCGCGGTCGTGGGAAACCGCGTCTTCATCGGCGCCGAGAACGGCCGCATGTACTGCCTCGACGCGCTCACCGGCAAGCAGATCTGGGAATATGCCGCCAATGATTCCATCTGGAGTTCCCCGGCCATCGTCGACAACCGCGTGATCTTCGGCTCCTATGACTCCCACGTGCACATGGTCGCGGCCGACACCGGCCGGTTCATCTCCAAGATCCAGCTCAAGGGGCGCGTGCTCTCCTCCCCCTGCATCGTCGGCGGCAAGATCTACATCGGCACCGCCGAGGGCATGTATTACTGTCTTGGGTAACCTCTGCGCAAGTCTGCGCCTTGACAACTGCCGACTTCAAGGGGATAGTCACTGCGGAAGCAAAAAAATGCGTTGAAACTTCCCATGTGCCTGCCGAAACCGTGCCTGCACAGTTCTGCGCTGGGCCGATACCATGAAATTAGACGACAAACATTACTTCAAGCATGTGATAGATCGAATCTCGGATGCGGTCTTTCTCGTGGATACGGAGGGCCTGATCATCTACGCCAATGACGCGGTGCAACGGATCACAGGCTATGCCGGCAGGGACATCATAGGCCATCACTGCTGCCGGAGCTTCCTGCACCAGATCGACGAAGACGGGGCCAATCTCTGCGCGACCGAAGGCTGCCTGGGGCAGCAGGTCTTCGCGGATATGAAACCCCGCGAGCAGAACAGTTACATCATGCACAAGTCCGGCTACCGGATTCCGGTGTTGCTCAGGCTCTCCCCCATCCTCGGGGAGGACGGGAAGGTCGTCGGTGTGGCGCACATCCTGCGTGACAACACGGAAAATGTCCTGATCTACCAGAACCTCGAGGAACTGCAGAAGCAGGTGTACCTCGATCCGTTGACCGGCCTGTTCAACCGCCGGTACATGGAGAAGCGGCTCGAGGACAAGCTCGACGAATTCCGTCGCTATCAATGGATTTTCGGCGTGCTCTTCATCGACGTGGACCACTTCAAGAACGTCAACGACGAGCACGGACACGCCGTCGGTGATGAAATCCTGAAACTTGTGTCCCGGACGTTCCAGTCCAACACACGACCCAGCGACGTCTTCGGGCGCTGGGGTGGCGAGGAGTTTCTCGGCCTGATCGGTTCGGCCGGGGATCGCGACCTGTTCCAGATCGCGCGCCGGTTCCGGATCCTGGTCGCCAACTCCGGGCTGCAGAAGGACCTGGAGATCATCCGCGTGACCATCTCCGTGGGCGCCACGCTCTGCCAGGCCGGAGACACCATCGAGTCGGTGGTGGAGCGGGCGGATCAACTCATGTACCAGAGCAAGCAATCGGGCCGCAACCGCGTGACCATGGAATTCCAGAAGCCGGTCTGAACCTTGAGAATCGCTTTATTTCAGTAAGTGGCATTGACAATCTGAATTGTGATCTTAAACTAATCAGCGCCAACTCAACCGCGCCAACTCAACCGCGCAACCTGTATCCGAGTATCAATGCAAGGAGTCCCGTCATGTCTTTAGTGAAAAACAAAATCATCGCCCTGTCCGCCCTGGCCATCTTCACCTTCGGAACGGTCAGCTGCGGCTACATCCTGTACCCGAACCGGCGCAACCAGATCGCCCGGGGCGGCAACATGGACGTCGCCGTGCTGATCATGGATCTCCTGTGGTTGATCCCGGGGATCGTGCCGGGCGTGGTCGCGCTGATCTGGGATGGCGTCCACGGCTCCTGGTACGCCTCCGGCGACAGGACGATCCTGCAGAACACCAGCCCCAAACCGCTGCAGATGCGCGCCAATCGCGATATCTCCATCCAGGGAACCGCGGTCGGCAACGACCTGGCGGTCCGCATCGAGGACGCCGTCGGGCGCAGCCACGTCCTGACGCCCACCGTCAATGGCCGGGGAACCCTGACCCTGCGCGTCCCGGGCGCCGTCTCGGCCGGTCCGGGCCGACTCCTGATCTCCACCTCCGGCCAAACCCTGCGCCCCATCCCCATCCTGGTGGACTGATCTCCGCTTGAACTTGAAAAGTCCCCTCCCTTCGGGTACACCGAGATCCGGTGCTCCGACGAGAGGAACGAAGATGCCTTCCAAACCGCCAAGACCCGTGCTCACCGACGCGGCCACCGCGCCCGACGACCCGATCCTCGCGGAGGTCCTGGGCCCGGCCAAGGCCGCCTACGACGCGTTGCACCTCCGCCTGGCCGCGACCTGTCCGGCCGCGGTCGCCACCTGGAAGTACTACCGTGACGGAAACGCCTGGCTCATGAGCGTCGCCTGGAAGAAGAAGACGCTCTTCTGGTTGTCGGCCGACCACGGCTTTTTCCGCACGACCTTCTACCTCCCGTCCGCGCTGGAGGCCGAGCTGGTCTCCAGCGACCTCCCCGAGCCCGTCAAACAGGGCTACGCCGCCTCCGCCGGCAAGAAGATCCGCGGCGCGACCGCCGTGACCCGCGTCCCCGCCGATCTGGCCACGTTTGACACCCTGCTCGCCCTCAGGCTCTCGGTGCGCTGACGTTCCCCGTCGATGGCGGGCATCGCCCTTGGTGGATCGGACTAATCCTGATTCACGAAGTCCGGATAGTCATCGAACGAGGCACTGTAGTCGCAAACGCTGTAGTCGTCCTCGATGTCGAGAATGTCTTTGTCGTTGATGTTGTTGATGTTGGCGTTGTTGCCGGGCGCGGGTTCGGCGGATTTGCATGCGGCCAGGGAAAGACCTGCGCCGAGCAGGGCGACCTGCACCCAACCGGGAATACGCCGCTTCCGGTGGACGTCCCGATGCTTCATCCGCTCCATGCAGGCCTGGATTTCAAGTTCTTCGGGTGTCCTGTTCATGTTGATACCCTCCGGAATGCGGATGCACCTATGGCAGGCGGGTGCCGCCCCATTCAACTTTAATCCACCGCTCATAGGTATACCGAAAGAATTCCGCGGCGCAACCCGGAAAATGGAGGCGCCAGGGACCGGGCCCTGAATCGCCCTGCGCAAGGCGCCGGGGCCCCTTTACATGACAAGCGTTTTGCCGGACGTGACAAGCGCCTGGCCGGACGTGACAAGCATCTCGGCGGACGTGACAGTCGTTCTGCAGGACGCGACAATGGCTTTGACGCACGCGACACGCGTTTTTCAGGACGCGACAAGGGTTTTGACGCACGCGACGAGCGTTTTTCAGGACGCGACAAGGGTTTTGACGCACGCAACAAGCGTCTTGCCGGACTTGACGGAAGAATCTGGCGTTGAAAAACCCGGGAATTGCTCAGGAATATGAGACGCGGAGCGCTTTTGTCTTACAACTACGCCACGGGGGGACATTCTTTCGCCGCGGACTTGGTGGGGACGACGGCCTGGGCGTCCCCCTGACCTGGAGGACCGGAGGCTGCGCCTCCGGAAAGAAAAGATAGAATGAAAACAAATAGTTACGCCGGCCGCCAGGCGGATGAGAAGAAGAAAAAAGAAACAAGAAGCCGCCGGATGATGACCGGTCATGGCGATTATAGCCGTGACCGGTGAAGAGGAAGCAAAGCAGAAGCAAAGAGAAGAAGAAGAAAGCGGCGTGCGACCGGTCCACCGGTCGCCGGGCTCCGTGAGAAGTTCAGCGCCAGGTGATCCCGGCGGGGTTGCGGCGCGGGATGCACACGGGCGGGTGCAGGGGCAGGCCCAGGAGCATGGCGCAGCCGA
>PHAZ01000094.1 GCA_002841825.1 Deltaproteobacteria bacterium HGW-Deltaproteobacteria-22
GGGGCCCGGAGAGTGGACCATCCGCGAGGTGACCCGCGAGGAGGCCGACGCCTGGTGGGACACGCACCGCCCGCCCGAGGTCACCATCCCGCAGATGGACCTCTCCGTCACCGACCTCCGGGAGATCGAGGACGTGCTCGACATCCCGGCGCTTCCGCTGGGCGAGGCCCTGGCTGCGGCCATCCCGGCGTTCGGCGGCAAGGCCAGCCACTACGGCGCGTTCCCGCACATCACGTCGTTTCCGATCCCCTATCCGAAGGCGGTGGTGGTGCCGATCTACTTCTACCGGCAGTTCCTGGAACAAAACGGCTTCGACACACGCATCGAGGCGATGCTCGTCGACCCGGACTTCCGCAACGACCCGGCCGTGCGCGAGGCCATGCTGCAGTCCCTGCGCGACGACATGCGCGCGGCCCCCGTGGATCCGGCCTTCGAGGCGGCCCTGCTCGAGACCATGGCGCGGGTCTTCCCGGGCCGGCGCCTGAAGTTCCGCTCCAGCACCAACGCCGAGGATCTGGGGGGCTTCACCGGCGCCGGGCTGTACGAGTCCTTCGTGGCCGACCCCGCCGATCCCGCAAAACCCTACGTCGACGCGGCCCGCAAGGTGTGGTCCAGCGTCTGGCGCTTCCGGGCCTTCGAGGAGCGCGAGTACCGCAGCATCTCGCACCTCGAGGTGGGCATGGCGATCCTGATCAACTGGTCCTACCCGGCCGAGGACGCCAACGGCGTGGCCATCACGGCCAACATCTTCGACACGCAGGGCATCGAACCCGGGTACTACATCAACGCCCAGCTCGGGGATTTCTCGGTGGTGCTGCCCGACGCGGGCGTCCAGAGCGACCAGTTCGTCTATCACTACGACATGCCCGGCCAGCCCATCGTGTTCCTGGCACACTCCACCCTCGTTCCCCCCGGGGAGACGGTCATCTCGCGGGCCCAGACCGAGCACCTCGGCCAGGCCCTGGCGGCCATCCACGCCTTCTTCGCGCCAGTCTACGGGCCCAACACCCCCGATCATTTCTACGCCATGGATGTGGAGTGGAAGTACAACACCGAGCCCGGAGAGACCGAGTCGCGGCTGGTCATCAAGCAGGCGCGCCCCTACCCGGGACGCGGACAGTGAGGTTTCCCATGTTCCAGAGAATCGCCCCCGCCCTGCTGTGCTGCCTGCTGATCCCCGCCGCCTGCGACGAGGAGAAGAAGATCACCGAGCCGCCCTTCGAGCAGGACCCCACGAAGATCACGCTGCACGGCGCCTGCGAGGCCGAATTTCGCCTCGGCGGCTTCAAGGTGCAGATGAACGAGGACATGGGCTACACCGCCGTCGACGGGGAGGTCTTCGACGGGATTGTGCCCGGCCGGGTGCCCGAGGTGATTCAGACCGAGGGCGACTGCCGGCTGCTCAAGTCACGCAGGCTGTTCTGCGATCCGGCCTGCAACTCGGGCTTCACCTGCGGCTTCGAGGAGACCTGCATCCCGATGCCCCTCAAACAGGACCTGGGCACGGTGGTCATTCGTGGCCTCGTCGAACGCCTGGCGCTGAAAGCCCTGCAGCCCGGCAACAGTTACTCGTACAACCAACTGCAGCACCCGGGTTTCGAGGTGGACCACGTGATCCAGCTGCGGGCCACCACGGGTTACCTCGGACCGTTCGAGCTCTACGGCGTGGGCGTCAGTCAACTCGTGCCCACCACCTCGGCATGGACCCTTTCCAAGGGAGAAAATCTGGTCATCGAGTGGACTCCGCCCCCCGAGGACGCCAAGTCGCGCATCTACCTGGAGATCAACATCGACCAGCACGGCCTCACGCCGCTGGTGCTGTCCTGCAACCTCCCCGACACCGGCGCGGCCACGATCCCGTCGGCCATCATCGACGGCCTGATGGACGCCGGCGTCACCGGCTATCCCGCGGGCAGCGTCACGCGCCGCACCGAGGACTCCCTGACCGTGCCGCAGGGTTGCATGGAATTCTTCGTGACCTCGTGGCGGTCCATGACCGTAAATGTCGTCGGCCACACCCCCTGCACCAACCCGGGCGACTGCACGCCCCCCGAGGTGTGCGACATGATGATCCAGCAGTGCTACACGCCCTGCGACGGCCCCGAGGACTGCACACCGCCGGCCACCTGCAACGCGGAGAATAAATGCGAATGAAGCCGCGAATCCCCCTGATGCTGTCCCTGGCCTTCCTGGCGCTGGCAGCCGGCTGCGCCGACGACAAGCCGAATGACAAGTCCTTCGACTGCTCGAACATCCCCGACGCGCCCCTGGAGATCAACCAGATGGAGGTTGTTGGCGTGGACACCCATCCCAGCGGATATCATGACGTCGCCTTCGACCGCCTGGGCTGGATCGCCGGCCACAACACCCATTCCCTGATCCGGGCGAACCGGGAGATGGAGGTGCAGGTGATGTCCTCGGCCATCGGCGGCGCCGAAGGCATGGAATACCTGCCCGACGGCCGCCTGATCGTCGCGACGACCGACGACAAGGGCATCGTCGCGATCTCGCCGGACGGCGGACTGGTGACCCTGTCGCAGGACCACCGAGACGCGTTCAGCATCGTGTTGGGTCCCGACGGCATGATCTACTCAGCCAACAACGATAAAGTCGTCCGCATCGATCCGGACACCGGGGCCACGGAAAACTACCTGACTTCCGTCTCGTCGGCCCGGGTGCTCAACTTCAGTCCCGACTTCAGCTTGCTCTACGTCGCCGACCGCGGCGAAAACGTCTACGTCGCCGATCTCGACGGGGATCTGAACCCGGTGGGAGCGCCACGCCACTTCGCGACCCTCCCGGGCTCGATTTACCAGGACGGCATGGCCGTCGACGTGTGTGGCAACCTGTACGTCCCCAAATGGCCCGAGACCCTGTATCGGATCACGCCCGACGGGACGGTGTCGATCTACCATCATTGGGCCGATGCCGCCAAGTACGGGCACGGCCTGAAGTGGGGCTCCGGCATCGGCGGCTTCCGCAAGGATGCGCTCTATTCACCCCAGCCCTGGAACGATGGCCAGTACACCGTCGTCGAGGTCGTCGTGGGCGTGCCCGGGCACCCGCCCGGCGGTTTCCCGAGCCCCGGCGGCGGCGACCCCTACGAGCTCACCTGCGCCGCCTCGGGCCGCCGCACACGCCCCCCCGCGGGCCTGCTGATCCTGCTCGCCCTGGGCGCCCTGTGGCTTGGCCGTGGTCTTTCCTCTCGTTTCCCCCGGTCGCCCAACCCTGGGATCACATCAAAATAAAGAAATGTCCCACGTCCTGGAACCGCACGCTGCTGGCGTTTCAGACGGTATCAGTGGACCTGATAAGTGCTGGCTCAGCAGGATGGGTCCGACAGCTTCGCGTCCGAGGCGCGGTGCCGCAGCAGCAGGCTGCGGGCCCGGCCCGCGAGATAGAACGATCCGGCGATCAGCGAGGGACGGGGCGCCAGGGCCAGCGCGTCGGCCACGCACGTCGTCACCGACGCCACCGGCAGGCCCAGCGCCCGCACCTGGTCGGCCAGCTCGGCCGCCGGCAAGGCGCGGTCGGAGTCCTCGACCACGGTGCAATGGAAACCCGTGGCGATGGCTCCGAGGATGCGCAGGCTCCGGGAAACGTCCTTGTCGGCCATGAACCCGACGATCACCGGCAGCGGCGCCAGCCCGAGCCCGCCGACGGTGCGCACCAGGGCCTCCAGGGCAGGCGGGTTGTGGGCGCCGTCGAGCCACAGTCCGTCGATGGACTCCATGCGGCCGGGCCAGGAGAAGTCCGAAAAAGGCGCGGTCAGATCCAGGGGCCGGCCCAGGGCCAGGCGCGCCAGGGTCAGGGCCATCGCGCAGTTGGCCGGCTGATGTTCGCCCAGCAGCGGCACGTCCACGACGGCGGCCGGTTCTTCGCCGAAGTTCCAGCGGATGCGGCCGCCCTCCACGGAAAAACCCCAGTCCACGCCGCAGCGCAGGGGCACCGCCCCACGGGCCGCCAGGGTGCGCAGGACGGCCTCCAGTTGCGGGTCGGTCAAATCCCCCGGCAGCACCATCGGCACGCCTGGCGCGGCGATGGAGGCCTTCTCCCAGGCCACCCGCTCCGGGGAACCCGTCAGCGCCAGGGAATGGTCTGATCCCAGGGAGGTGATGGCCGAAGCGCAGGGACGGATCCACTGGGTGGCGTCGAGGCGTCCGCCCAGCCCCACCTCCACCACGGCGAGGTCCACCCCCACGTTGGCAAAGTGCAAAAACGCCATGGCCGTGGCCGTCTCGAAGAACGACAGCGGCACGCCGCAGGCGCGCACCTTGTCGAGGGCGGCGACCAGCTCCGCGTCCGAAAGTTCGACGCCGTCGACGCGGATGCGCTCGGAGAAGCGCTCCAGATGCGGCGACGTGAACAGGCCGGTCCGGAGCCCCTGGGCCGTGAGCAGGGCCGCGGTCATGGCCGCGGTGGATCCCTTGCCGTTGGTGCCCGCGATGTGGACGGATGGAAAGGCCCGCTGGGGCGATCCCAGCGCGCGCAGGGCGGCCGCGATGGGCCCCAGGCCCCACTTGACGCCGAAGCGCCGCAGCCCGAACAGGTACGCGTGCGCCTCCGGGACGGTGGCGAAGGCCGCGTCACCAGGGACGGCCCGGCCCATTCCATCATCGTGGATCATCACCGGGTTCATCACGTCCTCCCAGCACCGGAACCGACCATCATTCCGGCCGCTGCGTGGCCTCAAACGGGACGCCCTTTTGCGGGCGCCCCTCGGGTTATTGGCTCTTTTCCTTCATTTCCAGGAATTCAAGGAACTCGAGATAGCGGCCCTCCTCGGCGATGAGGAAGCCGTTGGACTGGGGCAGCACCAGCCGCGCCTCGGCGAGCTGGTCGACGACCGCGGCGACCTGTCCCAGCGGGAACCCGACGAAGCCGGAGAGCCGCTTGAGGTTGATCGGAACGAGGATGCCGCCAGCCTCGGGGACGCCCTCCTCGCGGGACATGTAGTGCAGCGCCTTGACCACGCGATGGGTCCGATCCGACAGCATCAGGGCCTCGATCTGCATGTTGGCGTGGTACAGCCGCTGGGCGAGGTTCTTCATGATGCGCAGCGTGATGTGGCTCTGGGTGGAGATCATCCGCAGGAAGGTCACCTGATCGAACACCAGGCACTCGGCGGGCTCGACGACCGTGGCCGTGGCCGACCGGGGGCGGTTCAGCAGCAGCGACATCTCGCCGAAGAAGTTGCCTTCGCCCACGACCGTGATGATGTGGTCCTTGCTGTTGATCCGGCGCGAGATCTGCACCTTGCCCTGTCGGACGACGAACAACTCGGTTCCCGCGTCCCCTTCCTGAAACAGCACGGTGCCGACCGTGTACTGCTTGGAAAACTGCTCAAGTACTTCTTTTTCCTGCGTCATGCATCACCTGCGTGGCGTCGTGTCCACAGCGTCATGGGTTGACGGCTTTCTATAGCACAAGACCGTCAAATGCAAAACCATATTGAAGAATCAGGTTTTGCTTGACATCAAAACCACTTGAATCGGATGAATGGAGGCGTCGGGAGCCGTAATGACACTTCGCAAACAAGTGATTTTCCATTGGCAATTCAACCCAAACCCCTTCGCTGTGGCGGGCGGGACCCGAAAGCGGGCGAATCTGTGATCCGCGTAACAGGCGGCGCCTTCCGCGGCCGGAACCTGCGCGTCCCCGCCGAAGGGGTGCGTCCGACGCCGTCGATGGTGCGGCAGGCCCTGTTCTCGATCCTGGGCGGCCTGTGGGCCGACGGCTTCGAGGGCCGCACGATGCTGGATCTGTTCGCCGGATCGGGCGTGATGGCCGTGGAGGCCCTCGGTCGTGGCCTGGACACCGCCGTGTGCGTCGAGAAGGCCAGTCCCGTGTTCTCGGTGCTCCGCGGCAACGTCGACGACCTCGGGCTCGCCGAGCGCGCGCGGTGCCTGAACCTCGATGCGAATAAATTTCTGGCGAACGACAACACCGAGGCGTACGATCTGATATACATGGACCCTCCATACGCCCTGACCGACCTGCGCGACGCCGTGCTGCTGACGGCCGGTGCGCGCAGCCGCCTGACTCCCGACGGCGTGCTTCTGCTTGAGCAGGATGTCCGCCACAACCCGCCCCCGGCCGTCGGCTGCCTGACGCAGTTCATGACGCGGCGCTGGGGACAGACCCAGGTGAGTTTCTATCATGTCGCAGAAAACAGCCGTCTATCCCGGATCGTTTGACCCCATCACCCTCGGGCACGTCGACCTCGTGCGCCGTGGTCTGGTCCTGTTCGACGAGATCGTCGTGGCCGTCGCGATCAACTCGACCAAGAACTCGCTGTTCACCCTCGAGGAGCGTGTGGAACTGATCCGGGCCACCTTCGCCGACGAGCCCCGGGTCCGGGTCACCGGCTTCGAGGGCCTGCTCGTGGACTACCTCAAGCAGAACAACATCCAGACCCTGCTGCGTGGCCTGCGGGCCATCTCCGACTTCGACTACGAGTTCCAGATCTCCCAGATGAACCGGGCCCTGTGCCCGGAGATGGACACGGTCTTCCTGATGACCGGATCCCAGTATTTCTATCTCAGTTCCTCGGTGATCAAGGAGGTCGCGCGCTTCGGCGGCGACGTCTCTGCCTGGGTCCCCGAGGTCGTCGGAGAGGCGCTGCTGGGCAAGTTCGGGAACACCCACTGACTCGGCACGCCGCCCTCCGCCGAACAGGGGCTACGAGCGTCCGCCGTGGGAGCGGTGCTCCTCGAGCAGGTGTCCGAGCAGGTCGCGCACGCTGAAGTGAAGGTTGCTGTCGGTGGCGGCCGCAAAGATCGGCCGGGGCAGCCCGGAGGCCTTCCATTCTCCGACGACACGGCGGGCCTCGCCCAGCGTGCAGCCGGAGAACAGCACCACCCGGGGCAGTTGTTCGGCCGACAGCGGATCGTCGGATTCATCATCCGCCAGGAACTCCTGCAGCGGGCGCCCCAGCGCGGCCGCTGTCACCGGCCGCATCCGGGGTTCACGGTCCAGCAGCAGGCCCAGAAACAAGCGCAGTTGCTCGCGCGCGTCCGCGTTGTATCCGCTGACCAGAAACGCGGCCGGCCCAGGCAGCGGAGTGTCGGCCAACGGGGGGACGTCGGGCGACGGAGGCGTGTTGCGGGTGGCGGCATAGTCGTCCAGCGGACGGGCCATCGGCACGAAGGTGATGCCGTTCTTCTCCGCGGTCGGGCCCGCGGGCAGGAAACCCAGCGCGACATAGGCACCCACGGCGTTGGGGGAGGCATTCACGCTGAACCCGGGGGTCCCCTGCCCGGCCGCCTCGGACGCGGCCCGGTCCATCAGCAGGCGCCCGATGCCCCGGCGCTGGCGGTCCGTCTCGACAAAGAACAGGGAGACGTGCGCCGTGTCCCGCAGCACCAGCACCCCCAGGAGCGCCCCGTCGTCGCGGGCGAGATAGCCCCGCAGGCCCTTCTGCAGCCCTTCCCGGAGCGCAACGGGCGCGATGAAGCGGTAGAACTCGTCGCAGCCCTCCTGCGGGTACGACGGTGCCACGTGGGCGTCGAAAACGCGGCGGACCAAGTCAGAAACATCGGCGATGTCGGATGGGGTCATCAGGGAAACGATCATGCCGGTCATTGTATGAAATCATCCTGGAAAGACAAGCCTGCGATCAACACGGATCCTCCAGGCGCATCACCCGGGCCCATCCACCGGGGACCGTCACGCGCGCGGCGCCGCCTTCCAGCCGGAAGCGGTCGGGCGGGTTCAGCACCTCCACCAGTTCTGCCCTGGACACGCCCGGCAGCGACAGGTGCACCGTCGCCTCCCCGGGGGCGGCGTTGACCGCGACGACCACCGTCTCCCCGTTGCGCCGGCGCAGGAAGGCGAACTGCTCCGGACCCACGTGCAGCTGCAGGTAGTCCCCGTCGGCCAGGGCCGGCAGTTCCCGCCGGAGCCGGGCCAGCCTCCGGATCGCCGCAGGCAGCTCCGGGCCCGCCTCGCGTCGCAGGGTCTCCAGGGACAGGCAGGGCCGCAGCGCGGTGTCGTCGGTGACGGTGCGGCGGCCGTGGATTCCCCACTCCGAGCCCTGGTAGATCGCCGGCACACCGGGGATCGTGAACAGCAGGCAGTACAGCGGGAACAACAACTCCCGCCTGCCCACCTGCTCCACGGCGCGATCCACATCGTGGTTGTCGGCGAACTGGACCAGTGGCAGGCCGCGGTACAGGCCGTCGGGCCCGAACTGCCGGTTCAGGGTGTAGGCGACCTCGAACAGGTTGCGATCACGCAGGCTCGACCACAGCCCCTTGTGCAGTTCGTAATCGGTCACGCCGTGCAGCCTGCCGGGGCCTGCGAAGCGTCGATAGTCTCCGTGGACCACCTCGCCGAACAGGGCCAGCGCCGGGTGCCGGCCGTCGCAGTGGGCGCGCAGCTCCGCGTGGAATCCGTCGTCGATCCAGTCGGCCGAGTCCAGCCTCAGACCATCGATCCGCCAGCGCTCCACCCAGCCGTCGACGGCCGCGATCAGGTGTTCGCGCACCGCAGGGTTCTTCAGGTTCAGGCGCACCAGCTCGTGGGCGTCGCGCCAGCAGTCATAGGTGAACGGGTCCCCCAGCCGGCTCCGCCGCTCGAAGTCCACGCCCGAGAACCAGCCGGCATGGGCGGATTCCCGGCCGCGCGCCTGCAGGTCCCTGAACGCGGGAAAACCGCGCCCCACGTGGCCGAACACGGCGTCGAGCAGGACGCGGAGGCCACGGTCATGCGCAGCGTCGATAAGTCCCGCCAGTGTGCGGTCGTCCCCGAGGCGTCGGTCCACGCGGCTCAGATCGACCGTGTCATAGCCATGGGACGTGGACTCGCACACCGGTCCCAGCAGGATCGCCGTCGCGCCCAGCTCCCGGATGTGATCAAGCCAGGGATGCACGCTCGCGAGGCGAGGGACGCAGGGCGAGACGCCGTCGTTGTGGCGCGGCGCACCACAGGCTCCCGGGGCGTAGATGTGATAGAGGATGGCGTGTTCGAACCAGGAATTCATGAAATGGCCTTTCTGGTCGTATACCGACCGGTATAGTCCAGGGCAAAAAAAACCGCCGACGGAAAACCGCCTGCAGGTCTGCCCCGGGGAATCGGACGAGCGTCTTCAGTCGCCCTCAGGAAAAGATTCCGTGCATGAACTGATGCACGGCCCGGTACACGAGATGATCGTCGGGCTCGAGATCACCGCCGACGATCAGGATCGCATAACTGTCGACCATGCCCTGGAACGTGACGGCGTAGGCCCGGTGCCGGCCCGTCATGTTCCCGTGATCGGTCGCCGCCTGCAGGAACAGGTCCTCGAGGCGTCGCAGCCGCAGCTCACGATGCCCCGCGACCACGGCGTTGGCCTCGCTGAGCGCCGGCCCATGCGTGAGCATCAGGAGCAGGCGGCACAGGGCCGGCTCCGTCCGGGCGAAGGCGAACGTCACCCGGGCCATCAGCGTGAGGTTGAGGGTGATGTCGTGCCTGTATTCGGCCGCCTGTCCGAGGGCCGAGTCGAAGCCCTCGATGCGCCGAGCAAGCAGTGCCTTGAGGAGCCCGAGCTTGCTGCCGAAATGGTGATACAGCGTCGGCTTGGTCACGCCGGCGGCTTCGACGATCTGCTGCACGCCGACGCCGTCGTAGCCGTGGTCGGTGAACAACCGCAGCGCGTGGTGAAGGATTTCGATGCGGCGATCGGGAGGCTGGGGATCCATCATGACGACGGTTATACCGCTCGGTATAGACTTGTCAAGTCCGAAAATGGTGGATCGCGGAACGCACGAAGGGGGTGCAGAGCTGGCGCGGGTCATCGGCATCGGGGATGTCCTCGACGGCGAAGGCGGTCTTCCTGACGACGAAGCCGGCGCGCTCGTACAGGCGCAGGGCGGCCGGATGATCCGCGTCGCAGGTGTGAAGCCACACGGCCCCCGGCGCCCAGTCCCGTGCCAGGTGCACGGAGGCCCGCACGAGCCCGGGCCCCAGACCCTGCCCGCAGAAGGCCGGAAGCAGACCGAGGAACTTCACCTCGACGCTGGTGCCGACGCCTTCGAGCCAGGCCGTCTAGCCGACGGAGTCTCCATCCGTATCCGGCGCGTCCCCGACCGCACCGTGCCGCACCAGCTCGATGTAGCCCGCTGGCGTCCCGCCGTGCCACAGCGCCCAGGTGCGGACGTCGCCGCCGTGCACCAGATCGTGCCACTGCCGGTAATCCCAGGACAGCCGGCTGTACCAGCCGAAGCGGCGGCCGACCGCACAGAACAGGAACTGGCTCCACTCGGGGTTGGGGGTGACCGCCTCGACCAACTGCACGCCGTCGGGCCAGTCAGGCAGCGCAGGGGTCTCCCCTTCGAACTCAAGGTACCAGGTCGTCACGTCGAGCTTGGGCATCGTCTCGTCCCCTTCGGGCATCCCTTATACCTGAATAGCCGCCTCGTTCTCACGGAAAAACGATCGACGGTTCATCGGTGGCCGGGCAACTAATTGATCAACGCGCGCCTTGAACCATGGAGATTCTTGGGGTAAGCTGAGCGCGAAGTCGAGGTGACCCATGAACCGACCGATGATGTTCTGGATGATCTGCCTGGCCCTCACGGCCGGCGCCACCGCGTTCGCCCGTGGCGCCCGTGCCGGGGAACCGGTCGAGCCGGCCGTTTCAGCGCCAATCGCCGCGCCGTCGGCCGCCGCCGCCCCCGACGGCACCGCCTCGCCCGTGGCCTTGCCTGCCCCGAAGACCTCCACGAATGCCCCGGGGGCGTTCTCCCGCGTCCGCATCGCGGATCTGATGGCCACGCTGGTGTATTCCCTGCTGGGACTGGTGCTGGGGCTGCTCGGCTACAAGGTCTACGACTGGATCACGCCCTTCGACCTTCGCAAGGAGCTCGAGATCGATCAGAACACGAGCGTCGGCATCATCTGCGGCGCCATCATCCTCGGCATGTGCATCATCGTCGCCGCCACGATTCGGGGTTGACCCCATCATGAAACACCTGGTTGTCGCCCTCCTGTCGGTATTCCTGGCGTCCTGCGTCTCTGAGCGTGACATCGTCCTTGACGCGGCCCGCACCGGCAACACCGCCTCCCGCGTGATGGCCATCCAGAAGCTGGCCGTCGGGCCCTGGGACGACAAGGCCGAAGACGTGGTCGTGGCCGCCCTCTCGGATCACAGTCCCCTGGTTCGCAAGACCGCCGCGACCGCCCTGTCCGGACGGGGCATCTCGGTCGCCTGGCCGCTGGCGAGACGGCTCAAGGACGGCGATCTGCGCGTCCGCGTGCAGGTGGTGCGCAGCCTTCACTCGCTGCCGTCAGCGGATTTCATCGTCACGTCGCTGATCGCAGCCCTGGCGGACCCGTCCCAGATGGTGCGCACCGAGGTCGTCGAGGGCTTTCTCAAGCGCGGCTGGAAGCCCGTGGAGATCCTGGCCTGGCGGGCGTTCCAGGAGCGGCTCTCGGGCCTCGAGCAGCTCACCGCCCACGCGGTCACGGACAAGGCCGCCGGGCTGGAACAACTGGCCCGCCTGCGCGAGCCGGAGGACTTCGCCTTCCTCTACGCGGCGCTGTACCACTCCGATCCCTTCCTTGTGCAGATCGCGGCCCGGTCCCTGGCACGCGGCGGCGAGCCCGAGCACCTCGAGCGCATCCTGGCCGCGGGCGGCCCCGAGCCCGAGACGCTGCTGGCCACCTGGCTCGAGTCCACCCCCGACCTCACCCTGGAGACGTTCTCCAAGCTGGCCACGCGCCTGCCACCGGCGGACTTGCACAAGGCGCTGCTGCGTCGCCGGACACAACTGGCCTGCGCGTGGTTCAACGCCGATCTGCCCCTGGGGCTGGTCTCCCTGCTGCCTGCGGGCTGTCCGGTGACCGACCAACTTCCGCTGGCCGCCCGCTGGACCTACCTGCGTCTCCACGGCCAGGCGCCCGCGGAACTGACCACGGAGGTGCTGGCCCGGATCGACCTGCTCGACGAGGCCGGCCTGCGCCTGCTGGCGGCCGACGCACAGACCCTGCCCGCGCTGCTGGACTGGTTTTCCCGGCAATGGGCGCAGTACATCTCGGAGTTCGAGAAATGGATCCCGCAGGGCCGGTGGCAGGCCCTCGAACTCGTCGGCGCCGACGAGATGGCGACCGAGCAGCCCGCCGCCGGGACGCCCGTGGATCGCCTCCTGGATTCGTACCGCACCCGTAGCAGCGTCGTTGAGGAGACCGAACTGTTCCTTCCCCAGTTCGACGTCCCCGGCTTCGCCCGTCGCCTGTCGGCGCTCTCGGGCATCCCCGGGAGCCGTGAATTGCTCGTGTCGATGCTGCCGGTCGCGCCGCCGCCGGTGCTGGCCCAGGCACTGCAGGTGCTCGCGTCGATCACAGGGCCTCGCGCGGCGCTCCCCGATGCGGTGAAGAGCGCGCTGACCTCCGAGGATGCCGCGATCCGCAGTGGCGCCGTGGCGGTGGTCGCTGCCGCCGGTGACGCATCGACGCTGATCCAACTGATGAAGTCGGCAGAGCCGTCCGTGCAGGAGACGATCCTGTCGGCCCTCGAGAAGACCCCGGAGCCGTCGGTCATCAGTTCCCTGTTCCAGTTGTTCCAGGAGGAGCCCACGGCCCGGCTGGCGCTGGCGCTGGCCCGCCTGCAGGCCCCGGGAATCCGGACCGAGCTCCAGTCCCTGCTGGCCGAGGACACGGCGCTGGCCATGTCAGAGGACCGCGCGACCCTGCTGCTGGCACTGTCCCTCTCCGGTCCCCCCGACGAGATGTTCCGGCAGCTGGTCCTGCGTGAGCTCTGGCACCCGTCCCCCAGGGTGCGCTGCATGGCCCTCTCCCTCACGCAACCCGGCGACGTCTCTGCTGCAGCCTTCGTGTCCGACCCGGACTGGGAGGTTCGCGCCTGTGCACGCAAGAAACTGGACAGGGTGCCTGCCGCATCCGGGTTATAAGGAGTTTTTCATGAAGATCCTGATCATCGCCGGAACCGGTTCCGGCTGCGCGCTCGAAACGGCGACCGTGATGGCCGAAGAACTGACCCGGCTGGGTCATGAGGTCCATGTCAAAAACGCCAAGGACTCCCCCTCGCCCGAAGGCTACGGCGCAGTGTTCGCCGGCTCGGGCGTGCGCGCGGGCAAGTGGCACAAGAGCCTGCGCTCATGGATGAAGCAGCACGCGCCGGCGCTGCGCGGCCAGCCACTGGCGGTGCGGAATCCGGAGAAGCACACCAAGGAGATCCTCGCGATCAGCGACGGCGTCCTCAGACAGCTCGACCTGACCCCGGTGAGCACCGGCCTCTTTCCAGGCTGGTTTTTCGCCGAACGGTTCGGGGTCATGGAGCGCCTGATCCTCAAGTTGATGAAGACCCCCCGCGGGGATTTCCGCGACCTCGACGCGATCCGCACCTGGACCCGCGAAACCGCCGGGAAGTTGACCCCCGGATAGCTCCTTGCTTTTACGAATGCCAGCCCCGGGCAGCTCCGCTACACGGTGACGAAGAGGACAAACCCCGCCCGTGCATCGAGCGTCAGGGGACGTCGGTGACAGGCTTGTTCCAGTCGCACTTGCAGTCGCGGATCAGCGCCCGCGAATAGCAGCAGTTGGGCATCTTCCGCATGGGCACCTCGGCGGCGGGGGAAGCGGTCTTGCCTTCCGCCTCGGTCCCGACCTTCGCCGTGGGCTCGGCCGGTGGGAGCTGGCCCTGCTGGGTCTGGGCGCGGGATCTGGCCGGCAGGGACTCGGTGTCGTTGGAGCGGCAGGCGGTGGACCCCAGGGCGAGGGCCGCGATTGTCCCGACCGCCGCGATCGGAACCATGGCTGCGCGCTGCCAGGTCTGGGATGATCCTCCCTCGGACTGAGGCTGCGCACAGGCGGTGCAGCCCTGCATCTGGCGAAGCATCCTGGCGCGGGCGGCCAGCACCTGCAGCTCGGTCTCGAGCACGTGACCGACCTCCGGCTCCCCTACCTGCAACAGGCAGCCGCGGACCCGTCCGTCCGACGAGATTCCCAGCACGGAGTCGCCCGCACCGCAGGCCACCTCACCGGGACGCCAGGTGTCACCGACCCAGATACGGGTGTCCCTCACCGTCCGCGCGATCATCCGCTCGATGGCCGGTCGGGAAAAATTCTTCATCGCGAGGTCACCCGAAACGGCCCCGGTTCGGTCACCCGAAACGGCTCCGGTTCGGTCACCCGAAACGGCCCCGGTTCGGTCACCCGAAACGGCTGCCCACAGGAACCAGTCCGTCACGCCGTTGTCGCGCACCCACCGCGCCAGGGCCTCCAGGCCGTGCACGGTGCGGGAGCGCACGGTCGTGAACACGCCCATCGGGACCTCCGCGGCGCGCAGGTCTGCCACGGCCCCGACGACGCGATCCCACAGCCCGGGCTGCCCGCGGAAGCGGTCGTGGGCGGCGCCGGTCGCGTCGATGCCCAGCCACACTCGGCCGACCCCGGCGTCCTTCATCCGGCGTGCGGTCGTGGCGTCCCAGACGCTCGCGGACGTGAGCATCTGAACGGCGACACCGCCCCCGGCGAGGCGACGGGCGAGCGCCTCCCAGCGCGGGTGCGCCAGCGGCTCCCCCCCGGACAGGCTGACCAGGGACACCTTCGCGGCCACGAGCCGGTCGACGACCTCCAACTGGCGGGAAAACGCGAGATCCGCCCCGTGCTCCATCTGCCGGCTGCTGCAATCAGGACAGGACAGCGGACAGGCTGCCGTGATCTCCCACTCGATTCTCAGTTGTTCAAGCATTTTCATACCTCCGGAGACAGAGGAAAAACGACGCTTCGACTCTTTAATCCTTCTCGACGCGGGCGCACAACGCGGTGATGTTGTCCTCGCCGCCGGCGTCGTTGGCCGCATGCACAAGTTTCTCTGCCATCTCGTCGAGATCATTCTCTGAACTCATGATCTCCAGGATATGGGCATCTGAAATCATGTCATTGAGTCCGTCAGAACACAGCAGGAAGACGTCCCCGACCCGGGGGTAGATGATCGTGGCGTCCACGAAGACATCCGGATTGGGCCCGATGACGCGGCTGACCACGTTGATCTTGGTGCCAGAAGCTGCGGCCTCCTCGGGGGTGATGTGCTTGAGCCGGGCCATGTCGTTGACAAAGGAGTGATCCTCCATCAGCAGTTCGAGCAGACCGGGGCGGTACCGATAAATGCGGCTGTCGCCGATGTGCGCGATGATCGCGTAGTTGTCCTCGAAATAGATCGAGACCACGGTGGTCCCCATGTTCTTGCAGGCGATGTCCTTCTCGGCGTGCTCGCGGACTCGGATGTTGGCCAGGCTGATGGCGTTCCGCATGCGGTTCAGGTTCGTCTGCAGCGCGTCGAGCCGCAACGGCCACACGGTGGCTGCCCCCAGCGCGGACTCGGAGAAATACTTCGCCATCGTCTCCACCGTGACCCGGCTGGCGACCTCGCCCGAGGCATGGCCTCCCATGCCGTCGGCGACGATGCCCAGCGGGATGCTCTCAGGCAGATACAGAGTGTCCTCGTTGTGGTCATGCGTCTTGCCGATGTCGGTCTCTCCGGCAAAACGGATGCGGATGCCGCTGAACGGAAACGAAGTACTCAAGACAATTCACCTCTTTCGCGCCGTCCATGTTGCAGTGAATGGGCGTTGTTTGTCAACCCCGATTCTGGAAATCCCATGGAAAACAACATCATTTTTGGCCGGACTATCGACCGGACCGGTATCTGGGCTGCTCGGTCATCTGGAGTTGGGGGGACGGGGGCTGCGTCGATGCCGTGACGACGGGAGGCTCGGGGGGGTTTCGGGCCTGCGGTGACTCGCGAGGCCAATTGTCCACAAACACGAGGACGGTCCAGGTCAGGATCACGAGAATGGCAAGCGGCAAAGGTTTCATGATGTGTTCTCCTGCGGCACCCGCGTCTTGCATACTTTTGCACACACTTGCCTGGCACCGCAAAAAAACCGTCAATTCGGTCATGTACGAATGCAACTAATTGTTTTTATTGATTTTTTTCTGATTCATGAAAGGACGCGAGCCAGTCGCGGACAACGGGATCGGCTGATTCTCCAAGAAAGACGGGATCTGCCTGCCGCGCCCCGACCCTGTACAGGATTGCGCCCCCCGGTGAGAAACTGGAGACGAAGTCCCCTGGCTCGGGACGAAGTTGGGCCAGCTCTCCGGCTGTGATCGGGCGCGCGACACGGGGGTTCTCGTCGGTCAGGGGGCGGAGCTGCCAGAACTCGCGGGCCGGTCCCTCTCCCTGCGCCTGGATTCCACCGGTCGGCAGGCCAATCCTGTGTGCAGCGCGATCACGGGCCACCGCGACGCAGGCGGCCGGTCCCCAGAACCACAGGTGGAGCAGCCACCTTTCCCGGTCAAACTCCAGCGCCTGCTCCAGCGGCTTCAGCGGCCCCCGGCCAGTCAGGGAAACGGCCGCATCCAGGGCATCGGACAGGGAAAAGAAGGCGAGGGTCTCATAGCCCGACGGAACAGCGGAGGAAAACATGGCCAGGCAGGCCTCGGTCACCACGGCTGCGCCCCCGTGCTCCCGGGCGAAGAAGGTGCGGGAGTCCGGACCCACCGCCTGGCGGGGGCTGACACGGGTGCGGAAGGTCGAGCCGTCGGGCCACACCGCGGTCACCGCGATGAGCCGGTGAATGGACGGCCCAGGATGGAACCCCGGTACCGGCACCGAAAACAACGTCGACAGGGGCGAGGCGCCGTGACCGGCGAAATGACAGCGCAGCGTGAACCCGTCCCGGTTCAGGTGCGCCTCTAGCTGGGCCGGCGTGATGCCGGTCTGCGTGAACACCCAGGAACTGACGGGGTCCTGCTGCACCACCTGGTTCATGCGCTGCAGATCCAGCAGGACGCAGGCGCCTTCGCCCTGTTCTGCCGTCGTTCCCAGCCGGATCCGGCACCCCTGCTCGTGGGCCGAGCGTACCAACGAGGCGACCTGGGCCGTGGTCGACGGACGCACGCAGATCGCGGAGCCCGGATCGGGCCAGAGGACATTCTCGGCCCCGCAGACCTCGCGGGCACGCAACATGAAGGTTTCGGGATTCAGGTGGGCCATAGCGTCCCCGGATTGAGGATGCCCCGCGGATCCAGCGTGCGCTTCAGATGCAGCAGGGCTTGAACCTGGGAACCATGCTCGGACGCGAAGAAGTCGCGCTTGAGCTTGCCCACGCCGTGGTGGTGGCTGATCGTCGCCTGGTGGCGTGCCGCCGCGGTCAGGGCCAGGTTCCACACGTGGTGGTAGCGGGTGAGCGTGTCCTCGAGGTTGCGTCCTGCGCCGGCGAAGGTGAAGTGCACCGAGCAGCCGTCGTGCCAGGCGTGCGAGAAGTGTGTCATCACGAAGGCGTGCTCGGCGAGCTCCTCGAGCACGCTGGAGACCAGTTGGGGCATGCGGCTCCAGGTCGTGCTCACGTCCAGCGCGTCGGCGAAGGCGCCCGAGGCGAAAACGCGAGGGCGTATCTCAAACATCGCCTGACGGTGCTGCCACCATCGGCGGGCTGGCTCCTGACCCAGATCGCGACCACCGCAGGCGACCATGATCGCGTTCATCTGGGAGGCGCACAACTGGGCGCCGAACGGATCGCCCGCCGAGCCGGCCAGCAGCAGGAACCGGTTGCGCAGGAAGCGGGGAAGGGTCTCCTGGACCAGGCGGTTCCACAGCGGCGCCGCCCGCAGGACCAGGGGCAGCGTC
>PHAZ01000095.1 GCA_002841825.1 Deltaproteobacteria bacterium HGW-Deltaproteobacteria-22
CCTGAATGTGCTGACCAACGGAAGCGGACTGAATGATGAAGTGCTTGCTGCGTTACTAAATTGGCGCAAGGGGATTTATTTTCAATACTCGCTCTACGGAACGGATACCCGGACAGGTGCCGATATTACAAGTGTGCCAGACTCATTCGAGACCGCGTTTTCAGGCGTCCTCGCTCTTCATCGTAACGGCTTCGATCTGCGCGTGGCCCTATTGGTGATTTCGGAAACTGCCGATGGTTTGCCCGCATTGGTCGCACAACTGCGCGAACTGGACATCCGCACTGGACTGATTCCCCAACTGAGCGTTTTGGAAAACGGTGATACGGTCCCGCTAATGCTTCGCGCCACAGACGACCAGATCATTCGGGTGCTTCCTTTGGAAGGGAATTGGGCCATCGAGCCAAACGAACCCACTGCCATCCTTGAAGGAGTAAACCACCGAACAGTTGCGTGCGCCGCTGGCGTCACATCCTTGGGCATCCGCGCCGATGGCAGCATTCTCCCATGCCAGGTATTCACTGCCCCCATTCTGGGTCATGTCTCCACGGATTCACTTGAATCCGTGCTTCGGGGCCCGGCGCGAGCGCAATTCCTCGCGGCCAATGTGATCCCGGACAAGTGCAGTGCTTGTGACCTGATTTCTAATTGTATGCGATGTCCGGCAGATGCCATGTTCGAAACAGGGGAACTGACCGGGATTCCACAGGAGAGTTGCCGCATCGCGCGCCTGCGGGCGAAAATGCATGTTGATTCAAAATAGATGCGTGCTAAGATACCGCGGCGTACCCGGTGTGATAAGTTTAGTTTTCAACCTTTTCTGGAGGTTTTCATGCGTAAATCATTGATTTCACTTTGTTTTCTGGCCATCTTCGCCATGGCGTTGACCGCCTGTGACGACGATAAAAAGAACAACAACAACAACAACAACGTCAACAACACGACGACTTGCGGCTGTGGCATCACCATCGAGACGGTCAACGGCCGGCCCGTAGCCGAGATCAGCAACCTGATCGAAGCCCTCGACGACCAAGACGCGGAGACGCCGGGATTCCAGGTCGAAGTGGTCGCCCGCGTTGCGGAGACTGGCTTCGAGTGCGTGCCGCCAGACGGCGCCGAAGTGACGCTGTTCGGTGGTGTTCGCGATGTGAAAGTCACGCTGGCGGGCCACGTGGCCACCTTCTCCGGGTACACCCTCCCATCAGGGGCCGGCACCATCGATCTGCAGGCCAAGGTGCCTGATTGCCAAAGCGATTATGCACGCATTGTGCTCTCCACCGGCGGCATTCCCGAGTGTCGCATCGCTTCGGGCATCGAAGCCGGTCACGACTATTCCTGCCCCGATGACGACGAGGCCGGCAACCAGCTCGGGCTGCAGCGAACCGTCACGGTCCGCTGCGTCGACGTGCCCGCGGGCACCCCGGTGCGGCTGCTCGTTGACGACAACGAACAGGGCATCGGAAACCTCAGCGTCACGGGCGCCATCGAGTTTGGCCTGACCCTGCCGGTCACCGCCATCTGCAAGGATTCACTCAATGTGAGCATCGAGGTCAATGTGGACGACCAGGTGCTGACCGACGCCATCACGACCGGCCAGGCCTGCTGTGAAGGCCAGGTCCCCTGCTCGATGGGCTGGGAAGCCGGCACCGACTACTATGACGGCGCCCCGTCAGGCCTGCACGCATTGAACGTCTCGACCGACCTCGACGGCGGCACGGTCAATCACCAGTCTTCGTTCCAGATCACCACTCGCTCGGACTCCACCAGCCGTGTCGTCATCATGGGCGACGACGGCTCCGGAACGTTCTCCGAGTTGTGCGCGCAGAACAGCGTGTCGGCCAACTCCTTTGCGCTGGCCTGCACGGTTCCCGATGGCACCACCTGGATCAAGCCGGTCTGCTACACCACGCAGGAAAACCTGCCTTTCGAGGACGTCAGCCAGGCGCATCACATCGTGACGGACACGGTCATTCCCCCGGCCATGGAAAACTTCGCCTGCACGGTCACCAACGCGCACGAAGTAGACATCACGTGCACCTGGACCATTCCTGCATCGGGTGAGGGCATCTCGAACTCCCCGACACGCTACACGGATACTTACAATGAAGCCGACTGCCTTGCCGATGCGGCGAACCTGTTCTCGACGGGCTGGGCCACCCTTGAGTACGCCCCCGGCTATGTTTCACCGATGGGTGGGGGCAACCCCGGCGACAATATGCAGTTCACGTTCACGCCTTTCGTTCCCGGCCCTGGATATTGCCTTGGAATCAAGGCAGAGGACGGCGCCGGAAATGTGAGCAGCAACTCGGTCATGGCGTGGTCGGGCGCGGTGGAACCGAACCTCCAGACTATCAATGGCTACGAAAATGACTCGCTATTTGGAGGCCCCATTGCCTCTGCTGATTTAAATTGTGATGGAAGGAAAGACTTGATTGTCGGAGCATCCAATGGCAGCTCTTGCTGGTATGATACTTCATCCTTTTGTTATGGAGATGGAAAAGTTTATATTTACTTTGCCCTTTCGACAGGAGGATTTTCTACTACCCCAGATATTACGATTACACAAGACACTCTGGTGCCCGATATTGGTGGTGGTACCTATGCCTATTTTGGCGATTCCGTTGCGGGCGTCGGCAATTTTACCGGCCACATCAACAACCTCAACGACAGTTCATCCTGTGAAGACGTTATTATTGGCGCGCCATGGATGTATTACGCTGACGATGAGAACTTAATCGACACATGGACAGGACGAGCTTTTTTACTTAAAGGACGTCCCGGATGGACTGCCAATACGTTCACCACTGCAGCAGATGATCCAAATGGGTTTGACCTTGTTTTTAATTATCATCGGTCAGACGCAAATTATGCAGACGCCATCAACTATTTTGAAGAATTTGGAACCTTCGTTTCCCCCATTGGAGATTTCGATGGTGATGGGATTGGAGATATTGCCATTTCTGCTCCTGGCGCATTGCCAAGCGGCTCTGTTTTCGTTTTCAATGGCAGATCTGTACCTTTTAAAAATGGAACCAATCCGCCCATGATCCTTCGTGCACCAGTTGATGCCTATTTTCAACTCAACGGCACATCAACGATTGGGGCCCCCGATCCTGCGAATGCTAATTATGAACATTTAGGGAAAATTATCTCCGCGCTTGGCGACATCGACAACGATTCTCTTGATGATTTTATTGTAGGCGCCCCAGGCTGCGGCGGTCTCTGGGGCTATGGCAGCCAACCAGGAAAAGCCCTGATAGTGCGTGGTGGCACAGGTGAGATACTTAACATGGATTCGCATGATGGATCCCGTGTCAAAGTGATGTCTCAATCTCCGTCAGTTTCCGGAACATTTTGTTTTGGATGGAGCGTCGCCGGTATTGGTGATTTTAACGATGACGGGAATCTTGACTTTTCCATCTCGGATCCCATTTATAATATTCCCTCAACTTCTGATGCATACGAAGGTTCAGTATTTGTCTTCTTTGGCAATGGAACACTGCAAGACCTGACAACCAATGAAGCCGACATGCGTTTTCGTTCAGAATGGCCGTTGACCACGGTCAGCGATAACTTTGGCGTTTCTGTTGCCTGTTCTGTTGCTACTGTCAATACTCCTGGTGGAGATTTTAACAATGATGGTATTTCCGACCTGCTCGTTGGTACGAGAAAATTCGGTAATTACCATGGTTCTGCTTTTGTATGGCTCGGGAACTCCAATTTGCTCTTTACTCCGGAATGGCTTACTTACGAAGAAGCTTCTTTCTGGTTTGTTCCCCCTTCGACCAATGGATTTTGGGGATTAACCGTTCAATGGCTTGGTGATACAAATGACGATGGTTATTCAGATATTGCAGTTGGTGATTCTGTGTGGGATGCGCTATACTCCGGAACGCATAACAATCCCTATATGGGCAGAGTCAGTCTGCTTTACTGAGACAGGAGTTGCATTATGAGCCCCAATATGACTGACTCTAAAAGTCAACAAGACTCAAACAAGAAGCGGAATTACATAAAATCTCAAATCAAATCTGAGAATTTATTATCAACTGATGCATATTCTGCGTGTTCTAAAGACGCCCCTGTATATCCTTGTAATAGATCTACTTTGAAAAGTGCATAATGGCCTTTTTCCTTCGGGTCAACTCCAACTCCATGGGACCGACCCTCTTACCCGGAGTGGAATTGCTCTCTCGTGAAGAACTCGCCCAACCCGGGGATGTCATCGCATTCAAGTCCGGGGATATCATTATCATCCACCGTTTAATCGCAAGGCTGCCGTTCCCGTTTCACAACTGGGGACTGCAGAGGGGGGATGCGCATCAACTGGGGTCGTGGATTGATCTGCGGAGCGTCATCGGGAAGGTCGTGCATCCGGAGGTGTCGGAGCCGATCTCGGGGCTGGGACAGGCGGCTGAGATTGCGTGTCATCTGGTGTGGGGCGCAGCGTCGCGGACGAAGCGATTGGTGATGCGAGTGGCGGGGCCTGTGATGGGCAATCACACGCAACAAGAAACGACGACAGACAATCCGGGCACCTCCCTACCCTCTGAAACCCCGCTGACGCGGGGGCCAGACGATCCGGTCACTTCATTCCCTCCCGTGGCGCGCTCTTGCGCGGCCCGACCCGCAGCGATAGGCGGGTCTCCTTCGTTGTCAACCAAGGGTATTGACACCCCGGCGCGTGCTTCGACGCGCCTCAAGAGCCGAACACGGGCGAAAGCTCTACCGCAATGATACTGGGACTGACCGGGGGCATCGGAGCGGGAAAGAGCACCGTGGCGCGGTGGTTTGCGCAGTGGGGCGCTTCGTGGGTGAGCGCCGATGCGGTCTCCCGGGAGGTCGTGGAGCCCGGAGAGCCGGCGCTGGATGCGCTGGTGGATGAGATTGGACACGCGATCCTGCATTGCGACGGGACCCTCGATCGGCCGGAGCTGGCCAAGCGGATGTTCGCCTCGCCGACGGTGCGGAAACGCGCCGAGTACATTTTGCATCCGGCGATCACCGCACGGGTGAAGGATCTGCTCACGAGGCGGCCCCACCCCATCGTGTATGAGGCACCGTTGCTGTTCGAGGTGGGACACGAGGTGCTGGTCGATCTTGTCTGTGTGGTCGTGGCCGCAGCCGAGCTGCGCATTGAGCGCGTGGAGGCCCGGGATGGAGTTGTCGCCACGGAGGTCCGGCGGAGGATCGCCGCGCAGTGGAGCGACGAGGAGCGCTGCGCGCACGCTGGGGTCATCCTGGAGAACCACGGCGACCTGGTTCAGTTGGAGCAGGCGGCGCGGGAGTTGTGGGACGACTGGACGGGCGGCAAGCCGCTGCGGAAGAGTTACGGCGGGAATTTTTAAACAGGAAGAAAACGGCGCCCAGCACTGGAGAAAGAGCGGCCCCAAGTGGCCGCACTCCATATTTGAATACTGCGGTCCCACGGTCGCCGACCGCACTCCATATCAGAAATTGAGCGAATACGCGAAGTTGAAGGGGTCGAGCTCCATGGCCTGGAGCGCCTTGTCGCGGGCGTCGTCGAGGCGTTCGGCGATCCGGTCCGCGCGGGCCTCCTGCCACAGTTGCGCGGCGCGGCGGATGCGGTCGGCGTACTTCTGCTGCCACAGCGCGGTGAACGGCCGGACGTCGATCTGATAATCGTGCGCAAGAGTGCGAACCACGAACGGGTCTACCTGCCCCTGCGAGAGATCATAGGCCAGGCGCTTGAGCGGATTGCACAGGATATCGGAGATCTGATGCACCAGCGCGAGTGCGTCCGTGAGGGCCTTTCGGTCAGCCACGAGCATGCCTTCCTGGGGCACGGAGAGTTCGGCCAGCAGGGTGTCGCGCATCTGCACGAGTTGAACCGTCGTGGCCGAGTGGGTCAGCCCCATGAGCTGGTAGTAGTTCATGAACTGCAGGTTGTCGAGCAGGGTGCGACCCAGCGCCAGCGCCTTCTTGACGTCAAATGTCGTAGCCATCTGCGGCCGGTTCGACGGGATCTGGGTCTGGGGCTGCGCCACCATCAGAGAGTCACACAGCCGCTTGATCTCGGGCGACGAACCGGGCATCGTGAACTCCACGCCGACGCTGCTGCCGTAGGGCGCGTCGTCCATGATTCGGACGATGTTCCCGGACACCATGACCAGAATGCCGTCGATCAGATTGGTGATGCGGAACTGCAGTTGGAGTTTGTCCGTGAAGATGCGATTGGTCCGGTAGAAAATGCCGCCGACCGAGAGGTCGACCAGCGTTCCGATGGACCACATCGGCTCGTCAGGGAGATGGAAAAGTACCGGAGCCGTATAGGAAAAACGAGGGTAGCGGCGCTTATCGGAAAACATTGAGGGACCTCATGTCGCCGCATCATCGCCTACACATTTCTGGATTGCAAGAAAAACGTCCGGAGGTTTCGCTTTAACATTGACTTCAAGGGAAGGTGGGCATTTGATCTCCTGTTCTGCAACTGTGGAGAATTGTCATGAACACTGAACAAGTATTTCTGGAAGAATTGTCCCGGGAAATGCTCGCCGACAGCGATCAAGCGGACAATCGTTTCCAGCGTCGTCCCCCCTCCCGCGAGGGCAAGGACACGCTGCGGGCGATGCTTCAACTGGCGACCCCGTCGATTTCCTCGTGGTGCGAGAGCTTCTTCACGTTCATGGGCCACTTCTCGGAGGCCCAGGAGGACGAGCCCTTTCCCGAGGCGCCAGAGCACCTGCGGACCGCCCTGCTGGAGTATCTCCCCTCCACGATGGAGGGGCCGTTCGACGAGCCCCGCAACCGCATCTGCATGCGCATCGGGATGCTGGCGCACCTGTCCGGCGTCAACCCGTTCATCTTCACCTCGGGAATCACGCGCCTAATGGGTGGCACCATCGAATTCCTGCGGGGTCACCTGGCCCCGGAGCTGGCGGATCTGGACGTGCTCGCGTACTACAACCGCATGCTGCTGCTGGACACCGCGGTGATGCTCGAGGCGCTGTTCCGCATGGATCGCACCCGCCGGGATCGCCTGGCGCACATGGATCCGCTGACCAAACTGAACAACGAGAAGCGCCTGAGAGAGGCCCTGCGCCGCCGCCTCGAGCCCGGGGCTACCAAGCCCGCGCTGGCGTTGATCGGCATCAGCCACATGGACCATGTGAGCGACACCATGGGTTCCAGTGCCGGTGATCGCATCCTGCAGGAAGCGGCCGCGCGCCTTTTCCCCCTCGAGGCCGAAGGATGGTTCGTGGCCCGGGCCGGCACGGATCTGTTCGCCCTTCTGCCGCCGCCGGACCTTTCGCCGGACGCCTTCGCCCCGCGAATCAGTGAAATGCTCCTCCTGCTGGACATGCCCGTTCATCTTGACGGTGGTGAGTTCCGCATGAATTCGGTGGCCGGAACCACGTCGCCGGGCCCCACCGAGACCGATCCGGACAACCTGCTGCGCCAGTGCGAGCTCGCCCTCAAGCGCGCCCGGGACACCTCGACCTCCATCTTGGATTACACCGTTTCCATGGAGCGCTTTTCCTTCGACGAGCTTTTGCTGCTCAAGGATCTCGGGCATGCGATCAGCGCAGGCGAGATGGTGCTGCACTATCACCCGCAGGTGGCCCTCGACACCGGTCTCGTGGCAGGCGCCGAGGCGCTGGTGCGCTGGGTGCATCCGACCCGTGGTTTCATGCCGCCGGGCAGGTTCATCCAGCTCGCGGAGAAGACCGTCCTGATTCACGCCCTGACCGAGCGCATCCTCCGGGACGCCATCGCCCAGGCCCGCACCTGGGAGCTCGGCGGCATGCCGCTGACGATCTCGGTCAACCTGTCCAGCGTCAACCTGCAGATCCCGGAGCTGCCGGAACTGATCGACGGACTGCTGCGCGAATCCGGTCTGAATCCGGGCCTGCTGTCGGTGGAGATCACCGAGTCGGCCATCCACGCGGATCCCGCCGGGGCCACCATCGCGCTGGGCCGGCTTCGCAAACTGGGGATCCGCATCGCCATCGACGACTTCGGTCTGGGCTATTCCTCCATGGCTTTCCTGCGCAACCTGCCCGTCAACGAGGTCAAGATCGATCGTTCCTTCGTGTTCGGCATGCTCAAGGATCCGCGTGACGAGAGCATCGTGGACGCCACGATCCGTCTGTGCCGCGGACTGGGACTGGACGTGTGCGCCGAGGGCATCGAGGACGAGGCCACCTACCACCGCCTGCGGGAAGCCGGCTGCACCTACGCCCAGGGCTTCTTCCTGGCCAAACCCATGGCAGTGGACGCCTTCGTGGAATGGATTCAACAGCGGGCCTCCCAGACAACTCCCTGAGGATTTCCGCGTAGAAAGAAACATCCATGAATGAACGGGATCTGGCCGAATTTTGCCATTCACTGTCTGGACTGACGGAGGAAAACCGGCGGATTCTCGCACAATTCGTCCTCCCCCACCTGCTCACCGTGCTCGCAGACCGGCAGGGCGCCTGCCAATGCGCCACCAGGGAAGAGTATCTCCAGCGCTGCACGGCCGATCCAGCGGAGCAGCGGAAGCTCTACATGGCCTGCTTCAACTCCACCAGCGAGTTCTTCCGCGACCGCTGGACCTTCAGCCTGCTGGAGAGGACCTACCTTCCTCCGCTGCTGGCCCGCGGCGGCTTCCGGGCGTGGTGTGCCGGGTGCGCGGCCGGCCAGGAAGCGCTCTCCATGGCCATCCTCGTCGAAGAACTGGCGCCCGTTCTTGCAGGGGCGTCGGCGACGATCTTCGCCACGGACATCGGACCGGATCAGCATGCACTGGCAATGGCCGGAAGGTATCCACGGAGCCAGTTCCGTCACATGACCCTCGAGCGGATGAAGCGTTGGTTTCTTCCTGACGGGGAAGCCCTGCAGGCGGTCGAAGAGCTTCGCTCCAAGCCCCTTTATTCTACCCACGACTTACTAGACAATCAGGCATTTTGCCCACCTGAATCGATCTTCGGAAGCTTTGACATTATTTCTTGTATGAACGTACTTTTATACTATAATCACACTACACAGGTTCGGCTGCTGCAAAATTTTCACCGGACCCTGGCATCCGACGGATTGTTGGTGGTGGCTCCCGCCGAGATCGGGATCGTGAACCAATCCGGGCTGTTTGCCAACTTGTGTGATGGCTCCATTTTTAATGTCGTTCCAGGAGAGACATGCCCAAAATAAGATTTTTGCTTCGTTGGCAGATTTTGGCAGCGTTTTGCGTCATGCTCGGGTTCATCCTGCTGCTCGGCGCCGTGACCCGGTATCAGACGAACCGGCTCTGGACCACCACGCGCATCATGCATAATCATCCCATGAAAGTAAGCGACACCGTCCACCAGATGCACAGGGCCGTGCTGAAGATTCGCCAGGCAACCCGTGACCGCCTGCTCAATCCCGATCCGGAATCGGATAAAGATGCAATGGAAGTCATTGAGCATGAAGAACGGGTCATCACGGAGGCCCTTGCGGTCTTCGACCGGCTGTACCTCGGCCCCAGGAGCGATCTCGAACGGCTTCGCAGGCACCTGCGGGAATGGAACACCCACCTGAATATGCTTCAACGAATGTTCCAGGAAGGCCGCGGCAAAGATGCGGCCGTGCTCCTGAAGCCGGGAACCGGAGCCACCGCCGTCGCTGCGGATCACTTGATAGAGACCCTGGACGTGATCGGTGCGTTTGCTTCCCGGAAGGGCGCCACCCTGCGCCGGGACGCCTCGGAGACGAACACGCACCTGAACCAGCAGTTGCTGGTGATCCTGCTCACGGTCCTGATCCTTGCATTTTTCATGACCTTGGTGGTCCTGCGAAACTTCAGGCGCTCCCTCGAAGGTCTCCTGACCGCCACCCACGCCTTCTCGGAGACGACGCCGGTCCACGCCCCCGAGGCGCCCAACGAGTTCGGCGATCTGGCGATCCAGTACAATCACCTGGTAGATCTCGTGACGGGCGAACTAAACCGGCGGCGGAACGCCACGGAGTTGAACCGCATCTTCGTGGACGCAGCGGACTCGACCACGTGCGCCAGAAGCATCCTGGCCTCGCTGATGCAGTTTTCCGGAGCCACCACCGGAGCCCTGCTGCTTCCTGACAAGTCCGGAGACCTTCTGGTCCCCGTGGCCACGATCGGCCTCGATCCGGCCAACCTGACCCCCATCGAATCCACCTCCGAGGCCGGTGACTTCGGCCTCGCCCGGGCGGCCGGCGGCTTCGTGCACCTCACCGATCTGCCGCCGTCGGGACCTCACGTGCTGCCCACCGTGCACGGGCTGATCTTCCCCCGCGAGCTGGTGACCCTGGTCCCGCAGATCGACGGTCGGCCGCTGGCCGTGCTGACCCTGGGCACGCGGCTGAGCTTTGCCCCGGAGACCTGCGACCACCTGCGGTCGCTGCAGGAGTCCCTCACCACCGGGCTGGGCGTGATCCTGGCCCGGGAGCTGGTCCGGAAGACCAGCGAGGACCTCAGGCAGAAGAACACCGAGCTGGAGCTGCAGGCCGCGGAGCTGGACAGCCAGAACATGGAGCTGGAGCTCCAGGCCATGCAACTGGGGGAGATGAACCGGGTGAAGACCGCGTTCCTGTCGAACATGAGCCACGAACTGCGGACGCCGCTGAACTCGGTCATCGCGCTCTCAGGCGTGCTTTCGCGCAGGCTGTCCAAGGCGATCCCGGCCGAAGAGCTCGGCTACCTCGACATCATCGAACGCAACGGACGCCATCTGCTGGCGCTGATCAACGACGTGCTGGATCTGGCGAGGCTGGAATCCGGGAGGGAGACCGTGCATGTCGCCGAGTTCGACGCGGCCGAAGCCGTCCGGGAGACCGCCGAACTGCTGTCGCCCCTGGCCACGGAAAAAGGACTGGCCCTGAACGTCGAGGCCGCCAAGAAACTCACGGTCTTCACCGACCGGTACAAACTGGTCCGCATCCTGCAGAACCTTCTTGGCAACGCGATCAAGTTCACGTCCGCCGGATCGGTCACGATGACGATCCGTGAGCAACCGGAGTGGTTCGTGATCACGGTCAGTGACACCGGGATCGGCATACCCCCGAATCAACTTCAGATGATCTTCGAGGAATTCAGGCAGGCCAACCATGCATCAGCCAGCGGGCAACAGGGCAGCGGTCTGGGACTGGCCATCGCGCGCCGCAACGCAATCCTGCTCGGAGGATCCCTCGCCGTGAAGAGCACGGTGGGAGAGGGATCCACCTTCGAACTGCGGCTGCCCCTGAAGCACCGCATCCCTGAAGAACCGGTCGAATCCACGGAGTATTTCGGTCCGTCCGGTCATGGCGGCAACCGCATCCTACTGGTGGAGGACAACGAGGCCGCCATCATCCAGATTCAGGACCTGCTGGCGCCACCGTCCTTCTCCGTGCGCGTGGCCAACAACGGCCTCGACGGCCTGGCCGCGATCCGGGCCGAGGTCCCTGACGCCATCATCCTGGACCTGAACATGCCCGGGGTCGATGGCTTCGCGGTCCTCAAGGCCCTGCGCGAAGAGGCCGCCACCGCCCGCACCCCCGTGCTGATCCTGACGGCGAGGCATGTCTCCAAGGAGGAGTTGTCCTTCCTGAAGGAGAACGGCATCTTCCAATTGATCCAGAAGGGCGCTGTCCGGCGCGAGGAACTGTTGAAGACGATTCACCTGATGCTGGGAACAGCCGAACCCACGGGGACGGCCTGAGTCGTGAGTACAGGAGAGGTTATGACCGAGAACACCAATGCCACCATCCTGGTCGTGGATGACAGTGCCGACAACCGGATCGTCATCCAGGCCCTGCTCCACGAAGCCCAGCCCGGATATCGGGTGCTGCAGGCCACCAACGGCCCCCAGGCCCTTCGACTGGCCATCGAGCACGATCCGGACGTCATCCTGCTGGACATCGTCATGCCCGGCATGGACGGCTTCGAGGTCTGCTCCCGGCTCAAGGCCAACCCCAAAACGGAGTTGATCCCGGTGATCTTCATCACCGCCCTGTCCACCGATCACGCCACGCGAAACCGCGCCTTCGAGGTCGGCGCGGAGGGCTTCCTGGGCAAGCCCGTCGAGATGCTGGATCTGATCACCCAGGTCCGCACCATGATCAAGGTCAAGCAGTCCGCGGTCAGCGAACGTCGCGAGAAGGAGATCCTCTCCTCCCTGGTCGACGAACGCACCAACGAACTGGAACACCAGCTGCTCAAGGCGCGCAAGGTCGAGCAACGGGCCCGCGTCAACGAGCACCTGCTGACCTCCTTCATCGACACCAACACGGATCTGGTCTTCCTGTTCGACGAACACATGCGTTTCCTGATGGTCAACACCTCCCTGGCGGCCCTGCTGAACCTGTCCAAGAACGAGATCATCGGGCGCCACATCGATGAGGTGGTCCCTGCGGAGATGAAGCATGTCCTGGAACCGGCCGCCCAGGACGTGCTGCTCTCCGGTGCGTTTTTCCATCAGACGCATTCCCTGTACTCACGGTATCTGGAGACCAACCTCTTCCGGGTCCAGTTGACCAGCGGCTGCCTGGCCGTGGGCGGCATCTGCCGCGACGTCACGGACCGGTTCGAGGCGACGCGCCAGCTGGAGCTGGCCGCCGAGGACTGGCAGCACACCTTCGACTCCTCCAATGAAGCGATCTGCATCCTGAACGCCGACCACCGCATCGTCCGGGCCAACCGCATCGCCAAGGAGGTGTTCAACTTCGATTTGCAGGCAGGCCCCAGGATGTGCTGGGATGTCTTTCACGAGGACAAAATCGAACTCGCAGACTGCCCGTACGCCAGGGTCAGGTTGTCGCGTCACCGGGAGTCCGAGGAGATTCGTTTCAAGGACCGCTCGTACCGCATCACGGTGGATCCGATCTTCGACACGGAGGGACGGATGTACGGGGCGGTTCACATGGTCTCGGACATCACGGGAAGGAAGCAGGCCGAGGCTGAACGCGAGCGCCTGGAGAGCCAGTTGCTGCAGGCCCAGAAGATGGAGAGCGTCGGCCAGCTCGCCGGCGGCGTCGCGCACGACTTCAACAACATGCTCTCGATCATCCTTGGAAACGCCGAGAAC
>PHAZ01000096.1 GCA_002841825.1 Deltaproteobacteria bacterium HGW-Deltaproteobacteria-22
GCCCCGGCTCCTGCGCCCGCCCCGGCTCCCGCGCCCGCTCCGGCTCCCGCGCCCGCCCCGGCTCCCGCGCCCGCTCCGGCTCCCGCGCCCGCCCCGGCGAATCCTTAGCCTTCATCCGATCTCCCACGTTTTCCTGTCAACGAAACATCCTAGCGTACAACTGTTGCAGGTGCCCATCGTCACCGACTGCTGCCATGGGACAGGTCGGGTCACTCCGGACCGACCAGCTCCAGAGCCCGATCGACACCGGTCTGGTAACCGATGGTCCTGGCCAGGTTCAGGGCGCTCTGCGCCCATGCCAGGCGATTCTCCCGGTCCAGCACGGCCAGCCGGAGCTCGTTCTCGACGGTGGCGACCCGGTCCCCGGTGAACCGCAGCGCAGCCAGCGCCAGTCTGAGCCGGTCCGCGGCCTGGTGAGGTTCCCGGCGGGTGATGTGCAGGTGGGCCAGCTCCTCGTTGAACCGGGCCGGCGCCAGCCAGGAGTTGGATGGACCCACCCGCTCCAGCGTCCCCAGACAGGTCTTTTCAGCCTGGTCAATCCGCCCCATGCCGGCCTCGCACTGTGCGCACTGCAGGTGCAGCCGCCAGACCGAGTCCGAAAGCCCGCGCGCGCCCTCCAATAACGACAACCCGGTGCGGATCGAGCCCATCCCCTGTTCGAAGCGGCGGGTCTCCAGGGCGATTTGACCGATGTCGAAGAAAACCCGATAGAGCTCCCGCGGATTCCGGGACTTGGTGATCGCGCGGACAGCGCGCTGGATCAACACCTCGGCATGCCCGGGATTGCCCCCGCACACGCAGCGGGCCAGGGAGACCAGGATCAACGCGGTGGCGGCGTCCTCCTCCTGGCAGTTCAGCAGGGCCTCCTGCAACACCCGTGAAGCCGCCTCGGGGTGCCCGGTGAACCGGAGCAGATCCCCGTAGCGGACGGCGATGCTGAGAAAACGCCGGGTGTCCCGCCCCTGCCGAGCCTCGAACTCCGTCAGTTCGTACGCCCTTCGATAATGCAGCACCGCCCCCGGATCGTCGAACTTGTCCTCGCAGATGGCCCCGGCATGCTCGAAATAGGAGCTTGCCGATTCCAGATGCCGGGCCTGCAGTGCATGATCACACAACGAGCGGGGATCGGGCGAATCGACCCGCAGGCGATCGAAGAGCTGGTTATGCATGTCCAGACGCAGGGCGGTGGACATCTCGGCCAGGATGATCTTCTCGAAGGATGGGTGCACCAGACGCCAGGCCTCGTCGCCTTCGGGTGTGAGGAACCCCTGCCGCACGCAGGTCATGATGGCCTCGATGGAGGCGGGCTCGATGAGACCCGACTCCAGGACGAACTGCAGGGGCAGGCGGCCTCCGGCCACGGCCATCCACTGGACTAGGCGATGGGCGGGCCCGGGCAGGCTGCGTACGCGCGACTGGACGATGTCGGACAGCGGGCGGTCCACATCGGAGAGCCCCTCGTGCAGGAGCCGGAGCCCCTCCACGAGATGCAGCGGCAAACCCTCGGCCGCCGACAGGAGCAGGCCCAGGGAATCACCTGCCTCGGTGCCGTTGCGATCGAGCACCTCCCTGCAGAAGCCCCTGGCCTCCTTGTTGGTGAAACGCCCCAAACGAAGGGTCGTCACGGAACGGGACGCCGCCGCATCCGGAAACACGGTGTTTGTGCCCGTGAGCGCCAGGCGCAGCGCCGTGCCCGGACAGAGCGTGACGAGCTGGTCGATCACGTCCAGGGAGGGCCCGTCGAGCCGGTCCGCGTCGGCGCAGACCAGCAGGGTCGGCTTTTTCCCGACGGCCCGCAGCACCAGCCGCGCCACCGAATAGATCATCTCCCGACGATGAACGCGGTACTCCAGTACCACCGGCTCAGTGCGTACATCGAACAACTCCAGGACATGGGGCTCGTCCTCGGGCTCCAGACCCAGCTGCTTGCACTGTGACGCCACTTCCCTCGCCTCCGGCATGACCGGCAGACCGCACAGGCGGGTCACCAGGCGGCGGATCGGCCACCACGATCGACGTCCACCCAGAGGATCGGGCATCAGTTGCAGGACCTCCAGGTCCGGATCCGTCCCGCGCGACAGGATCTCGTTCAGCAGCGCGCTCTTCCCGACGCCGGGTTCCCCGACCAGCTCCAGACATGCGGTGCTGCCGGCGAGGAACTCCCGGAGCTTCGAACTTTCGTCGGCGCGGCCCCAGAACGGGATCGCGAAGCTCCTCACATTTCCGTCCGGAGTCAACGCAGGCGCCGGAGAAATGGCCTCGACCTTCCCGGGCGCCAAAGGGGCAACGACGGGCCCTGACGCCGGGGCCAGGGCCGGCTCGGGCGTCGGGGACGTTGTGGTGACGGCCTCGGACGCCGGGGCCCCGGACTCAGACCGGGCGGGCTCCTGGAGGCGTCCGCAGCTCGGACAGAACTTCAGGTCGCCCTGCACGGGTTGAAAGCAGGTCGCGCACACCGAGATCGTCGGCGCGGCCCCGAACTGCAGCCTGTGAAGGAAGTCCGTGGCGCTGGAGATGCGGTGGTCCGGGTCCTTGATCAGGGCCATCGACAGGAGGCGCTCGATTCGCGCCGGAACCGACGGATTCTTCTTGCGCACCGGGACCGGCTCCTGGTTGAGGTGGGCCAGCAGGGTCTCGAACAGGGACCCCCGGGGCCACGGCAGATCGCCGCAGAGCATCTCATAGAAAATGATGCCTGCCGAGAAGAGGTCCGACTGGGGGCATGCCTCGTCGCCCCGGATGATCTCCGGCGCCATGAAGGCCGGCGTTCCGATGATCTCGCCGACCTTGGTCAGGCGGCTCTCGTCGGGCAGGCGGCGCAGGGCGATGCCGAAGTCCACGATCTTGCAGAAGTCCTCCCCGGAGCGCAGGGGGATGACCATGATGTTCTCGGGCTTGAGATCCCGGTGCACGATGCCCTGACCATGGGCCTCCTCGAGGGCGAACAGGATCTGCCGCAGGATGTCGAGGCTGCGCGTGAGGGGCAGTTTTCCCTCGGCCTCGATGACCTGGGCCAGGCTGCGGCCCTGGATATATTCGGTGATCATATAATGAATGCGTGAGGACGTCTCCCCCGAGGCGATCACCGACAGGATGTGCGGGTGCGACAGGGAACTGATCGCCGCGGCCTCCTTGCGGAACCGCGCCAGTTGCCCGGGATCCTCGGCGAAGGCGGGCTTGAGCACCTTCACCGCGACCGAGGAGCCGATCTCCTGGTGAATGCCCCTGTAGACCCAGGACATGCTGCCCTCGCCGATGCGCTCGACCAGCAGGTAGCGCTTCTCGAAGACCGCGCCCGACAGGTCCGCCCCGCCGAGCAGGGGCAGTCCGGCCAGCTCCGCGGAACAGTCCGGACAGCGGCTCGCGTGTTCGATGCAGGGAAGGTGGCAGGCAGAACAGATGACATACATGTCAGTGCAGGCCCAGCGCGCGCAGGCGCTTGACACGGTCCTCCCAGCCATCGGCCGGGAGCGTCCAGATCCCGAGGGTGCGGGCTTCAGGGCGCTGCGGGATCATGTCCAGCCGCAGCACTAGCGTCGACGGCAGCAGCGTGTCGAGGAAGTTGTCCCACCACTCGACGGCCACGACGCCGCCGGCATGAAGCACGTCGAAAAAACCCAGCTCCCACAGGGCGGATTCATGGCCGAGACGATACAGGTCCAGGTGATAGAAGATGCCCTCCCGGCAGGGGAACTGCGCCATCAGTGTGAACGTCGGCGAGGTCAACCAGGCGTCCGGATCCACCTCCAGGCCCACGGCCAGGCCGCGCGCCAGGTGGGTCTTGCCCGCCCCCAGCGGCCCGATCAGCGCCAGCGTGTCGCCCGACACCAGGACCCGGCCCAGCTCCACGCCGAAGCGGTGGGTCGCCTCCGGGTCAGGCAGATCCGTGGACAGCACCAGGATGGGCTCCAGCTCCGTGCTCATGGGACCGCCTCCGCTCCGGGCGTGACTGCCGGCGGTTCCGGATCCTGCGGACCACGGGCGCCGGGCCGCCTCGCGAAGATCCATGCGCCGATGCCGAACATCACGACGCTGATCAACTGCGACGTGCTCATGCCCAGCAAGGCGCCGCGCGGGTCGGCGCGGAAGGCCTCCACCGTGAAGCGCCCGACGGCATAGGCCAGCAGGAACGCCCCGAGCACCTGGCCGTCCCACTTCTTGCGCGGATACAGCCAGAAATACAGCACGAGGAAGATCAGCAGGTTGATCGCCGCGCTGTACAACTGCGTCGGGTGCACGTGCAGGCTGTGCGGGGCGCCGGGGCCGATGAGCCCGGCCTTCAGGTGGTCCTCCCACGGCCCCAGCCACGGGCCGTAGCGGACCGACCAGGGTGTGTGGCTCGGCGCGCCGTAGCAGCAGCCGTTGAGCAGGCAGCCCGTGCGCCCCAGGAACAGCCCCAGCGGCAGGATGTAGCCGAAGACGTCGCCGATCTTCCAGAACGGGAGACGGTGCCGCCGGATGTACCAGAACGCGAAGCCCGCAGCGAAGATGAACCCGCCGTAGAACACCAGGCCGCCCTTCCACACCTTGAACACCGACAGGCAGTCCCGGGGCGGATAGCATTTCTGGTTGTCCCCGTTGCACAGGAACCCCTCGCCGCAGGAGGCGTCGGTGGTGCAGTGCTCGGTGGCCGGGCCGCCCGGCCCCATGGGCACCTCGACCTGCTTCGGATCGGTGCACAGGTGCACGTAGTCGATGAACTGGCCGTCGGCGAGCACGTGCAGGAAGCGGGAGCCGAACAGCGCGAACACCATGATCAGCACGCCCATGTCGTACAACTTCAGCGGGTGGATGCGCAGGCGGCGGCCGGCGCGCTCGAGGAGCCACAGGCCCACCAGGAACGCCAGAGCGAGCATGGTGAAATACGCCGGAAAGGTGATGTGTCCGAACAGTGGAAGATTGAACTCTAAAAGGACGGGCTTCATTTCAGCTTCCTTTTTCCGTCGCCAAAAGTATCATGCCGCCATGCAGACGCCAAGAATCATCGAAACGGATTATCTGGTCATCGGCTCAGGCATCGCCGGACTGTACTTCGCCATCCACGCCGCAGCCCACGGCTCAGTCACCATCGTCACCAAACGGAAGGTGGCCGACGGCAGCACGTACTACGCCCAGGGCGGCATCGCCGCGGTGCTCGGCGTCGACGACATACCGGCCAGCCACGTGCAGGACACCATGGACACCGGCGCCGGGCTCTGCCACCGGGAAACCGTCGAGCAGGTCGTGGCCGAGGGCCCCGATCGGGTGCGGGATCTCATCGACAACCTGGGATTTCCCGCCAACCGCGACGAGCACGGCGACCTCGACCTGGGCATGGAGGGCGGCCACTCGCGCCGCCGCATCGTCCACGCCGACGACTTCACCGGCGTGGCCCTCATGGAGCACCTGGAGAAGAAGGTCCGCAGCCTGCCCAACGTCACCCTCCTCGAGAACCACTTCGTGGTGGACCTGCTGGGCATGGCCAAGTACGGACAACCCAACGCCTGCTTCGGCGCCTTCGTGATGGACGTCCCCACGGGCCGCATCGACACCGTGCTGGCGCGGGCCACCGTGCTGGCCACCGGCGGCGCGGGCAAGGTCTACCTGGTCACCTCCAACCCCGACACCGCCGTGGGTGACGGCATCGCCATGGCCTACCGGGTGGGCGCGCAGGTCGCCAACATGGAGTTCTACCAGTTCCATCCGACGTGCTTCTTCCACTCGAAGGCCAAGGGTTTCCTCATCTCCGAGGCCCTGCGTGGCGAGGGCGGCATCCTGCGCCGCGCCGACGGCACCGCCTTCATGCCCGCGTACCACCCGCGCGCCGAGCTGGCCCCCCGCGACGTGGTGGCCCGCGCCATCGACAACGAGCTCAAGCGCACCGGCGACGACTGCGCCTTCCTCGACATGACGCACCTGGATCCCGAGTTCCTGCTCAAGCGCTTCCCCAACATCTCCGCGCGCTGCCTGGAGCTGGGCGTGGACCTTCGCCACGAGCCCATCCCGGTGGTGCCGGCGGCCCACTACTGCTGCGGCGGCGTGAACACCGACGACGACGGGCGCTCCAGCGTGCCCGGGCTTTTCGCCATCGGCGAGACCGCCCACACGGGCCTCCACGGTGCCTGCCGGCTGGCCTCCAACAGCCTGCTCGAGGCCCTGGTGTACGCCCACCGCGCCGCCGCGGCCGTGAAGGACTGTCCCCGCCTGCGTCCGCCCCAGTTGATCCCGTGGCGCACCGGCCAGGCCGTCTCCTCCGACGAGGGCGTCGTGGTGACCCACAACTGGGACGAGATCCGCCGAACCATGTGGAACTACGTGGGCATCGTGCGCACGGAGAAGCGCCTGGCCCGCGCGGCCTCGCGCCTCCACCTGATCCGCGAGGAGATTCACACCTACTACTGGAAGTTCCTCGTCACCCCCGAGCTCATCGAACTGCGCAACCTCGCGCTGGTGGCCGACCTGATATGCTTCGGCGCCCGTGGCCGCCACGAGAGCCGCGGCCTGCACTACAACCTCGACTATCCCGAGCGCAGTCCCTTCTACGAGCGCGACACCGTCCTGGTGCGCGGCACCGGCCCCGATCACGGCTGATCGCAAAACGCCCCCCATGCGCCCTACACCGCCTATGGCGGTGTTCAGGACATGATGCCCCGGGTTGCTGCGACCGGTTCCCGGTCGCCCTACCCGGGGAAACAAGAGGAAAGACCCCACCCCTGCACCCGCCCTCGTTCCCGTCCTGCGCCCGTTCCCGGCGCCGGATGCCCCCCCACCCCGGCGCCCTCATAATGGACGAGCCCTCCGCCTCGCCACGCTCTGGCGATCCCGCCGCTGTCCCGAGCGGGTCTGCGTTTTCAATGAAGTTGAAAAACATTTTTGTTTGACGGAATAATAAACATCGCAGACTGTTTCCCATTTGTCACAAGGAGGCATCATGAATACCAGGTTCATTCTCAAGATCGGCATCATCGGGTCCCTGATCCTGCTCTTCCTGATCCCTCAAGCCATCATGGCCGACCTGGTGGAGGAGCGGGAAAGCTGGCGGCAGAAGGCCTACGAAAGCATCGAGGCCAGCTGGCCGGGCATGCAGGTGCTGGCCGGCCCCATCCTGACCATACCTTATCAGGTCACCGGCACGATCCGGGAGACCGTCACGGACAAGGATGGAAAGGAACGGGAAATCCAGCGTCAGGAGACCATGCAGCGGGTCGTGCGCCTGGTTCCGACCCGCCTGGATATTCAGGGCGATCTGCAAAGCACATTGCGCTACCGGGGTATCTTTCAGGTGCCGGTCTATACCATCAGCCTGAAAATCAGCGGTGATTTTGATCTTCAGGTTCTTCGCGAACGGGTGGCAGGGTGGAAGGAGGGGAGCCTGCACCTGGAAGTGCCATACCTCTCCGTGGCGGTCCGGGATCAGCGGGGCATCGCCAGCCCGCCCGGTCTTCGCTGGAAAGGCAGCGAAATCCCTTTCAAACCGGGAAGCAACCTTCCCGGCAGCTCCGCGGGCATGCACGTCAGGCTGCCCGACCTCGAAATGTCCGATCCCGGGAGCCTCGCGTTCGAATTCACCCTCGAGCTGCGTGGCATGCGTTCGATGGGTTTTTCCATGCTCGCGGACACCAGCTCCGTCCGTCTGTCTTCCAACTGGCCGCACCCGAGCTTCACCGGTGAGATGCTTCCGGAGAGCCGGGATGTTTCGGATGCAGGCTTCACCGCCCTATGGAAGGCCTCGGCGTTCTCCTATAACGTTCGGGATGCCATTGAAAAATGTGAAGAAAATGAATGTGGCGGAGTTCTGGAACGCTCCGTCGGCTTCGAACTGATCCAGCCCGTTGACATCTACCAACAGTCTGAGCGTAGCGTAAAATACGGATTTCTGTTCATCGCGCTGACTTTCGTGGTGCTCATTCTCTTCGAGTTGCTGAAGAAACTGCAGATTCATCCGGTGCAGTACACGCTGGTCGGATTTGCGCTTCTCATGTTCTATTTGCTGCTGATTTCCCTGTCGGAGCATATCTTGTTCATGCCGGCCTATGCCATCGCGGCCCTCGCCTGCACTGGACTGCTGACGGTCTATTTCGGAGCCATCCTGCGCAGCCGCAGACTGGGACTCCTGCTCGGCGGAGGTCTGGCCCTGCTGTATCTCGTCCTGTACGTGATCCTGAAGGCGGAAGATTACGCGCTGCTGATGGGGAGCCTGCTGCTGTTCTCTGCCCTGGCTGCGTTGATCCTGACCTCACGCAACCTGGACTGGTATGCATTGATGTCCTCTGCCCCCCCTGCGCCGGAATCCGAAAAGCCGCACGAGCCTTCACCTCACTCCGAGCCATCCGAACCTCCAATCGATGATCTTTCCGACAGGCACGATTTCTGATTCCTCCTCAACGAGGTCGGTACCAGGTTCGTGGAGCACCTCCATGTGAAACGTCCGCTCCCCGCAGACCCTTGTAAAATCACACCCGTTTCATTTTTCACTTGATCCGCTGCGTGTGTACGTTAAGATGCCACCGCACTTTCCCAGGGAGGCGATATGTCAGCCGAATCTCTCAATGAAGTCATCGAAAAACTCAAGCGGGAAGGCATTGACGCAGCCAAAGTCGACGCCGATCGCATCAAGGAAAAGGCCGAGGCCGATGCCGAGACCACGGAGATCGAAGCCAAGGCCAAGGCCAAGGCCCTCGTGAACCAGGCCGAGGCTGAGGCGAAGAAGATCCGTGACCAGCTCCAGGTCGAGATGGAACGCGCCACCAAGATCGCGCTGGCCGCGTTCAAGTCGTCGGTCGAGAAGGCGCTGGTGGTGCCCGCCATCGACGAGTCCCTGGCGACGTTACTGACCACCCCGGCACACATGGAAAAAATCATCGCCGAGATGATCAAGGGCTTCGCCGCCAACAACCTCAAGGGCGCCGATCTCGATGTGATCCTGCCCGAGTCCATGAAGGACCAGCTGGGCTCCGCGTTCGTGGCCAAGATGAAGCTCATGACCGCCGGCGGCGCCGTGAACGTGCTGTTCGACGACAACATCCGCTTCGGCTTCAAGATCGGACCGGGGGGCGAAGGTTTCGTCTTCGACCTCACCGACGAGGGCCTGCGGGAAATCTTCGTGAAGTTCGTGTCTCCCAAATTCCGGAACCTCTTCTTCGGTTCCAACTGAGGGTGCGAACGTGAACTACTACCGTCTCGTCACCGCGCTGCCACCCCTGCCCGACGGCTTCGGTCCGCTCTCCGTTCCCCTGCCGGAGGTCGTCGCCCTGATCCTCGACGAGGTCGACGGCGACCACGCCGAGCTGGTCCACGCCATGCTGTGGTTCATCGACACGCAGAACGCCGAGGCGCTCCTGCTGAAGAAGGCGTTCTTCGATCCGCGCGGCACCTGCACGCTGGAACAGATGGAGACCCGCCAGTCGCTGCCGGCCTTCCTCGATGAAATCCTGCGCTCCGAGGAGAGCCTGCAGCCCGCCCAGCAGGTCGCCCGGCTCTGGAACGCCTACTTTGCCGCGTTGACCGCCGTCGCCGAGAAGCACAAGAACCGCTTCCTGTCGGAGTTCGTCGAGCTCGAGACCGGCCTGCGCAACGCCATCGCCCACCTGCGGGCCGAGGCGATGAGCGTGGACCCGGACCTGGCCATGGTGCAGGGCGGCGAAGGTGCCTCCCTCTACCAGGCGCTGGTGCTGCGCGCCGCCGAGGCCCCCGACCCCGAGACCCGCGAGCGCCTCCTCGACCGCGAGCGCGTGGCCCTGTACCAGGAGCTCGAGGGCATCGACCCGTTCTCCATCGACGCCATTTTATCGTATCTTTCCGCCGCGCTGGTGCTCGACGCCTGGCGCGTGACCGAAGCAACCGATCCTGAAACCATGCTGGAGGTGTTCGCTTGATCGATTCCTCTCTGACAACCGGACATGTGGTTGGCATCAACGGCAACATGATGGCCGTCGAGGTCGACACGGGTAGTGTAGTGCAGAACGAAGTGGCCTTCGTGAAACTGCCGGACGCAAAACTCAAGGCCGAGGTCATCAAGGTCATCGGTAAGAAGTGCTACATGCAGGTGTTCGAGGACACCACGGGCATGGCCGTCGGCATGCCCGTCGAGTTCACGGGCAACATGCTGTCGGTCGAGCTCGGCCCCGGGCTGCTCGGCCAGATCTACGACGGCCTGCAGAACCCGCTGACCCTCCTCGACAACAAGCAGGAGTTCTTCCTTCAGCGCGGCCAGTACAAGGCGCCCATCGACCGCGAAAAGAAGTGGGACTGGAAGCCCGTCGTGGCCGTGGGCGACCGCGTGCGCGGCGGCCAGTGGCTCGGCGAGGTCCCCGAGAAGTTCATCACACACCGCGTGCTGACCCCGCTGGGCATGCACGGGTCGGCCGTCGTGAAGAAGATCCTGCCCGCGGGCGCCTATGCCATCACCGAGGCGGTGGCCGAACTCGAGGTCAACGGCAAGGTCGTCCCCGTCACCATGTCCCAGGAGTGGCCCGTCAAGAAGGCCATCAAGGCATACAAGGAGCGGATCTACCCCGAGGAGCTGCTGATCACCCGTCAGCGGATCATCGACACCCTGTTCCCGATCAGCCGCGGCGGGACGTCCTGCATCCCGGGCCCGTTCGGCGCGGGCAAGACGGTCCTGCAGCACCTGATCTCCAAGTTCTCCAGCGTCGACCTGGTCATCGTGGTGGCCTGCGGCGAGCGCGCCGGCGAGGTCGTGGAACTGATCCACGAGTTCCCGGAGATGAAGGACCCCAAGACCGGCGGCTCCCTGATGGACCGCACGATCATCATCTGCAACACCTCGTCGATGCCCGTCGCCGCCCGCGAGGCCTCCGTGTACACGGGCATCACCCTGGGTGAATACTACCGGCAGATGGGTCTCGACGTCCTGGTGCTGGCCGACTCCACCTCCCGCTGGGCCCAGGCCATGCGCGAGATGTCCGGCCGCCTCGAGGAGATCCCCGGTGAGGAGGCCTTCCCGGCCTACCTCGAGAGCCGCATCGCCGGCCTCTACGAGCGCGCCGGTCTGGTCAAGCTCCACGACGACGCCCACGGCGCGGTCACGCTCATCGGCACGGTCTCCCCGGCCGGCGGCAACTTCGAGGAGCCGGTCACCCAGGCCACCCTCAAGGTCGTCGGCGCCTTCCTGGGGCTGTCCCGCAAGCGCTCCGACGAGCGCAAGTTCCCGGCCATCGACCCGCTGGACAGTTACTCGTTGTACATTGATCAGATGGCCGACTCCCTCAACAAGAACCTCGACCGCGAGTGGACCAGGATGGTCCACGAGGCCGAGGCGCTCCTGGGCCGCGGCGCCGAGATCGGCAAGATGATGACCGTCGTCGGCGAGGAGGGCATCTCCATCGAGGACCTCGTGTCCTACCTGAAGAGCGAGATGCTCGACTTCACGTACCTGCAGCAGAACGCCTTCGACGACATCGACTGCGCGGCCACCATCGAGCGTCAGGTCGTCGACTTCAAGCTGCTGTACAAGGCGCTCAAGACGCCGTTCTCCTTCGAGACCAAGGCCGAGGCGCGCAAGTTCTTCGTGAACCTGCAGGACAACTTCTACCAGAAGAACTACGCCGCCGAGGACTCCCCGGAGTACGCCAAGTTCGTCAGCAAGATCGAAGAAATCATCGTGTCGGGAGGTGGTCGCCTTGTTTAAGGAATACACGAAAATCACCAACATCATCGGCGACATCATCGAGCTCTCGGCCGAGGGCGTGACCTACCGCGAGCTCGCGGCGATCACCAACCACAACGGCGACACCTCGCTGGCCCAGGTCATCCGCATCGACGGCACCAAGGTGTCCCTGCAGGTCTTCGCCGGCGCCAAGGGCATGTCCAACCGCGCCTCGGTGCGCTTCCTCGGCCACCCGATGCGCGTGCCCTACTCCGAGGACCTCCTCGGCCGCATCTTCTCCGGCTCGGGACAGCCCCTCGACGGCAAGCCCGCCATCGCCAACGCCGAGGAGACCGACATCGGCGGTCCCTCGGTCAACCCCGTCAAGCGCGTGGTGCCCCGCAACTTCATCGAGACCCGCATCCCGATGATCGACCTCTTCAATCCCCTCGTGGAGAGCCAGAAGCTGCCGATCTTCTCGACGCCGGGCGAGCCCTTCAACGAGCTGCTCGCGCGCATCGCCCTGCAGGCCAAGGCCGACATCGTCATCCTCGGCGGCATCGGCCTGAAGTTCGACGAGTACATCGGGTTCCGCCGCAAGTTCGAGGAAGGCGGCATCATGGACCGCACGGTCATGTTCGTGCACACCGCCGCCGACCCCGTGGTCGAGCGTTTGCTGGTGCCCGACATGGCGCTGGCCGTCGCCGAGCAGTTCGGCATCGCCGGCAAGCGCGTGCTCGTGCTGCTGACCGACATGACCGCCTTCGCCGACGCCCTCAAGGAGATCAGCGTCGCCATGGAACAGGTCCCGTCGAACCTGGGCTACCCCGGCTCCCTGTACTCGGATCTGGCCTCCCGCTACGAGAAGGCCGTCGACTTCGATGGCGCGGGCTCGATCACCATCCTGGCCGTCACCACCATGCCCGGCGGCGACGTCACGCACCCGGTGCCGGACAACACGGGTTACATCACAGAGGGCCAGTACTACCTGGTCAACGGCGTCATCAACCCGTTCGGCTCCCTCTCCCGCCTGAAGCAGCTGGTCATCGGCAAGGTCACCCGCGAGGACCACGGCGCGGTGATGAACTCCATGATTCGCCTGTACGCCAAGGCGTTGGAGTCCAAGAAAAAGATCTCCATGGGCTTCGAGAAGACCGAGACCGACGAGAAGTATCTCCGGTATGCGGACCTCTTCGAGCAGCGCTTCATGGATCTGCGCGTCGACATTCCGCTCAATGACGCGCTGGATCTGGGATGGAAGACCATGGCCGAGTGTTTCGATCGTTCCGAGATCGGGGTCAAGAAGGAAGTCGTCGACGCCCATTGGCCCAAGGGAGCGTAAAGCATGGCGGAAAAAATCAAACTCAACAAGAACAGTCTTCGGGATCAGAACCAGTCCTTGAAACTGTACCTTGAGTTT
>PHAZ01000097.1 GCA_002841825.1 Deltaproteobacteria bacterium HGW-Deltaproteobacteria-22
GAATTGCGGCCCCGAGTGGCCGCAGTCCCAGAGTGGGAGGGGGAATTGCGGCCCCGAGTGGCCGCAGTCCCAGAGTGGGGAGGGGGAATTGCGGCCCCGAGTGGCCGCAGTCCAAAACTGTGGCCGCAGTCCCAGAGTGGGGAGGGGGAATTGCGGCCCCGAGTGGCCGCAGTCCCAGAGTGGAAAGGGGGAATTGTGGCCCCGTGCGACCGTCTTCGGTCGCCGGCCGCAGTCCAAAACAATGAACTACCCGGGATTGCTGCGGGACGCAAAGAACTCCGCAAGCTCGCCCTCGCCCGTGGCGTGGTCCGACGCCGGGGACAGGAAGTCCTCCAGCTCGGCGCAAAGGGCGTCGGCGTCGGGGAAACGGTCTTCGGGACGCTTCTCGAGGCAGCAAAGCACGATCCGCTCCAGGGCCTTTGGGACGCCGGCCGGCGGATGCGGCGTACGGTGCCGGATCTGGTCCAGCAGGTCGCCGTCGTCGCCGTCGATGAAGGGGCGCCGGCCCGCGAGGAGGCGGTACAGCAGGACGCCGCAGGACCACAGGTCGCTGCGCGGGTCGGCCGGGTGCCCGTCGAGGCGCTCCGGGCTCAGAAAGGACGGGGTGCCCGCGGCCGCGTCGTCCCCGGGAGGATCGGCCACGCCCAGAGGCCAGGCGAGCCCCAGGTCCGACAGCAGCAGGTGGCCCCCGCGGGAGATCAGCACGTTGCCGGGCTTGACGTCCCGGTGGACCCAGCCCCGGTCATGCAGGCAGGACAGCGCCCGGGCCAGGAAGACCCCCGACCAGGCGGCGATCCGCGGCGGGACGGGCCCGGCCGCGGCCAGACACCCGAGGTCCGCCCCGTCGATGTATTGAAGCACCAGGGCCTCGGGCCGGCCCTGGCCGACGACCTCGGTCAGCCCCCGCACGTTGGGATGGTCCAGGGACGCCAGCAGCCGGGCCTCACGCGCGAGCCGCGAGGTGGCCCCGGGGGTGGCCGCCGTGAGGATCTTCACGGCCACGGGCGCACCGGTGCCGTCGGCCGGGATCGCCTCCCAGACCTCCGACAGCGGTCCCTGGGCCAGGCGCCGCACCGGTCGCAGGGACGAGGGCAGCACGGGGTGCGACGGAGCGCATGAACTGCAAGGGAACGGCAAGGGAGTGTTCATCGGGGCGGGCGGACGGTGAAGGCGGCGCTCAGTACAGGATGTGGAAGTTGATCAGGATGGTGTGCACCATGGTCTCCTGGACGCGGTAGCGGTGTCCGACCTGATCGATGACGGGACGGTAGGAGGGGTTGGCCTCGTTGGTGTCCAGATCCACGACGCCGGGTGTGTGGTCGGCGTCGGCCAGGCCGTTGTCCTGTCCGGCATCGGTGTACGTGATGAAGTGCTCGGTGTGGTGGGACAGGCCGTAGGCGATCTCCATGAAGAAGTGCCGCGAGAAGCGCATGTTCACGCCGATCTTTCCACCCAGGATCGCGTGGTTCTCGACGGTGGTGATGCCGGGGAAATACTGGAGCGAATTGAGCCGGCTGTCGCCACAGAAGTTGGGATACGCCGGGTTCGTGCCGCAGCCGAAGTTCAGCGTGGGGCTGCCCGCCAGGACCTCGTAGGCCTCGGAGTAGTCCTGCCCCTCGAACACGCCCGTGATGGACCCCGTGGCGAAGGCGTTGATGCGGAACTTCTTCTCGTTGTCCTGGTACACGTTGAAGTCGCTGCCAAACTCCAGGCCGCCGCGGATCGGGGCCGCCGGTGCCTTGGCGCCCCAGTCGCCGGAGAAGTCGTACTTGCCGGCGTACAGGCTGTCGGAGGTGTAGGCGAAGGGCAGCGTCGCCCAGACGCGGAAGTAACTGTCGAAGATCGACGACCGCTTGCTCATGGTGGAGGCCAGCGTGATGTCGTACACGCCGCGGCCCACGGCCGAGTTCAACTGCGGACGCTGGGACTGCGGATCGGTGCAGCGCACGCCGCCGGCGCACAGGGGCATGCCGTCGGGGGAGCGCCGGAAGTCCTTCGGATCGCCGATGGGGAGGCCCAGGTCGACGCTGAGGACCCAGTAGGGCTTGGTGTGGTCCTGGAACTGGTTGAACACGGGGACGTTCCAGCGCAGGCCCAGGTGGAGCTGGTCGAGGCCCGAGCGCTTGGGACCGGAGTACAGCGTGCGCACACCGGGCTCGCCGGGGCCGGGCACGTCGGAGAAGTTCATGCCCGCGGCGATCTCCTCGAGGACGGTGCGCGAGTTCAGGGCGTTGACGCCGTCGGGGTTGCACAGCCACACCTTGCCGTCGGTGCCCACGCCGGTGTGGGCGGCCACGCACTCGGCGTAGCCGTCGTAGTTCGGGTAGCGGGCGCCGCTCTGGAACTTGAACACGCTCTGCTGGCTGAGGATCACCGGCAGGTTGAGGAAGAACGCGACGCCCTTGATGCCCGCCTCGGCCCCGAGGTTGAACGTGGTGGTGGTGCGGCTCAACTGCAGGTCACGGACCACCTGGAGGTCGCCGTTGCCCTGATATTCCTTGTTGATCGCGGCCGAGTAGTTCTCGTAGCCGAACCCGAAGTTCAGTTTCAGGCCGAACGGGTTTTCCTTGTGCTCCTCCCAGTAGTAGGGGCTGCCGGAAACGTGGTTGATCTCGTGCGCGGCCGCGGGAAACGACAGCAGCACGCAAACTGCGATGAAGAAAAGATGAAAGTGTGTGCGCATGGACTCACTTCCCGGCCGGGAGACGGTCGGACTCTCCAGGCTCCGGATGGCCTGTTTTTACCACAGAAACCGGCCCCGGGGCATCGAAAAAAACAAACTGTACTATTTCCGGTTCCAGACCAGGGTGATTTCCATGTCCGAATCGGCGGTCCAGGCCTCGCTCTGATCGGCGAAGCCCTTGCGGCGGGCCAGCAGACGCACGGGGGCGCCCGAGGTCACCTTGATCGAAAACGGCGTGCTCATGGCCTCATGAGCCAGCTTTCCGTCGACGAACACATCGACCAAACTCACGCCGTCGCGGGAGTTCACCGTGATCTGATGATGTTTGACCTCCGGGGTCATCTGCATCGGCGGCGGCATGGGGCGCTCCATCGGCGGCGGCGTCACGGCCGCGGTGGCGGGCTCGGGACGAGGCGGCGCCAGCAGCGTGCGGGCGCGCTCCCAGATCAGGAACAGGGCCGCCCCGGCGGCGGCGAACAGCAGCAGCATCACCAGCCAGAAGCCCAGCCCTGACTTCGCCTTGGGGGGCACGTAGGTGGTCTCGGGCAGCAGGTTCTCCCCCGTGGACCCGGACTTGGCCAGCTCGGCCGTCTGCAGCAGGGCCGCCACCAGATCCGGGTCGAGGAGGGCCGCGGCACCCTCGAAGTCCTGATAGAACGCCATCGCGGACTGGTACCGCTTCTTCGGGCTCTTCTCGAGGGCCTTGTGCACCACCTCGCAGACCCGCGGCGAGAGCCCCTTGGTGATCTTGGCCAGCGGCTTGGGCGGCTCGGTGACCTGCTTGAACAGCACCTCGCGCGGGTTGTCCCCGTCGATGGGGAAGCGGCCCGAGATCATGCGGTAGATGATGACCCCCAGGGAGTAGACGTCGGAGGCCGGGCCGATCTCTTCGTTCGAGCCGGAGGCCTGCTCCGGGGACATGTACAGCGGCGTCCCCAGGATGACGCCCGCGGAGGTCTTGTGCACCCCGGCCAGGGCCGAGTCGGCGAGCTTGGCGATGCCGAAGTCGAGGATCTTGACGTTCTGTCCGCCCTCCTCGTCGAGGACCACGATGATGTTGTCGGGCTTGAGATCGCGGTGGATGACGCCGCGCTTGTGGGCGGCCTCGAGCCCCAGGGCGATCTGATGCAGGATCGAGAGGGTGTCGCGGATCGGGAAGGGCGCCTTTTCGTCAATCAGTTCAGTCAAGTCTTGACCGTTCAAGAATTCCATGACGATATAATGGCGACCGTCGGGGAGCTGGCCGAAGTCGAACACCTGCACGATGTTCGGGTGGTTGATCATGTTCACGGCGCGGGCTTCGGCGTTGAACCGCTGGACGATCTCCTTGTTCTGGGCCATCTCCGCGTCGAGCACCTTGATGGCCACGGCCTTGTCGATGCCCGGATGCCGGCCGAAGTACACGTCGCCGAAGGCGCCCGAGCCGATCAGGCGCTGCACCTGGTAGTTCCCGACGAACTGTCCCTCGAGGGATGGATTGGTCAAACCGTCGCGTTCGGTCATGGTCTCTCCCCGGCGTCAGGCCGGTGCTCGTTCTCCATACAACCAGATCGGTCAAACCGGCTGAAAATTAAGGAGAAATCACTCAGTCACGATTGAATTTTTCCAGCAACCACGCCATATTTTCGCCGAGCACCCGCATCGTCCCCATGCCCTCGGCGTCATTCTCCACCTCTCCGGGCAGCCGGCCCAGGCCGATGTTCCAGTAGTTGGAGCCTGCCACGATCATCTGGCCGATCAGGAAGAAGTGGTTGAGGGTGTCGAAGGCGTGGATCGCTCCGCCGCGGCGCACGGCCACGACGCCCGCGGCGACCTTGCGCCGGAGCAGATCCCCGTTGACGCGGGAGACCATGCCGGCGCGGTGGATCAGGGCCAGCATCTCGGAGGACACGTCGGCGAAATAGACGGGGCTGCCCAGCACGATGCCGTCGGCGGCGAACAACTTCGGCAGCAGCGTGTTGAGGGCGTCGCTGGTGATCGCGCAGAGGTTGTTTTTGCTCTTCCCGCAAGCCCCGCAGCCGTGGCAGCCCTGGATCGGGGTGTCCGCCAGCTGGACCAGCTCGGTGGTGATGCCGGCCGCCTGCAGCGGGACCGCGACCTCGGCGAGCAGCCGGGCCGTGTTTCCGTGTCGTTTGGGACTTCCGTTGATCATCAGGACCTGCATGGAAAGGACCTCCTTGTCGGCGCGGGAGCATAGCACCTGGGCGCCCTGAAATCCAGCAGGCGCATTTTCCCGGCAACTTCGGAACCGGCAGGGCGATAATAGGGGGGTGCAGGAGAGTGCCCATGCCCGGCCGAACCGACGACAAGACCGCCCCGCTTCCCCGTGATCCGTCCCTGCGTCCGCCCGAGGATCTCTGCCTGTGGGATCCGCTGGCCGACGCGTTCTTTCCGCTGGACCGCAGGCCCAGATTGATCGGCAAGGATCCGGCCTGCGAGGTGCGGCTGACCCATGGGACCGTGTCGCGGCGCCATGCCCGCCTCGAATGGACCCCCGAGGGCCATGTGCTTCTGGACCTGGACTCCTCCAACGGCGTGTTCCGGGACGGCATGCGGGTGACGCGGACACCCCTTCTGGTGCACGGGACCGTGATGCTGGGCGGCGCGCCGCTGGTGGTCACCCCCTCTCCGCCGACGGAGACGCTGCGGCGGCGCTTCGGGGAGCGCTTCTTCACACGATCGGCGAGGTTCTGCCGGCTGCTGCAGCTGGCCGAAAAGGTGGCCTCGGGGACGCAGCCGGTGCTCGTCGCGGGCGAGACCGGCACGGGCAAGGCGTGGCTCGCGCGCTTTTTGCACGAACGCTCGCCCAGGGCCGCAGCGCCGCTGGTGGCGGTAAACTGCGGCGCCCTGGCGCGGGACCTGCTCGAGAGCGAACTGTTCGGGCACGCCCGCGGGGCCTTCACCGGCGCCGAAGGGCCCCGTGCCGGGTTGATCTCGCGAGCCGCGGGAGGCACGCTGTTCCTCGACGAGATCGGCGAACTGCGCCCGGATCACCAGGCGGCGCTGCTGCGCTTCCTGGAGAACCGCACCTACCGGCCGGTGGGCTCGGATCGCGAACTGACCTCGGACGCCCGGATCGTGGCGGCCACGCACGCTGATCTGGCCGGACGCGCCGCTGCCGGGCTCTTCAGGGAGGACCTGCTGTACCGGCTCATGGACGTCCGGCTGGAGCTGCCGCCGCTGCGCGAGCGGAAGGCCGACCTCCCCCTGCTCGCGGAGGCCTTCAATGCGCCGGAGCTCCCCGACTGGGCGCTGGCGCGGCTGCTCGGTCACGACTGGCCGGGCAACCTGCGCCAGCTGCGCCACGTCTTCAATCAGATCAGGCTGTTCGGTCCGGAGATCGCCCTGGCCGACCTGCGCACCCGTCCGGAGACCACGTTGCCTGAGGCCGTTTCGGGGCCAAGGCAGCTCAAGGATCTGGAAAAGGAGATGATCCTGTCGGCTTTGGCGCGGCAGGGCAACAACACCAGCGCGGCGGCCCGCAGCCTCGAGTTGCCCCGCTCCACGCTGGTCAACCGCATGAAATCGATGGGCATCGGCTGAGCCCGGCCCCGCGGGGAAATGACATCGCTGATCATGTCCACGGATACCGTATGAAACCCTTGCAGCGTGAGGGTTGCGGAGCAACCCGTGGCTATCCTCGGTCAACCCGCGTCGCGGGTAATTGGAATCGGATGCTGGAGGGATCAGCGGACCTGACCAACTTTGTCAGGAATCACTCGGTGTCGTCGAGCTCCTGATCCAGGCGCAGCAGGACCTTGCCCTCGGAGCGGTTGCGGATCGCCAGGCTGATGGCCTCACGGACGTGGGCCAGGGGAACCTTCGCCTGCACGGGCGAATCGAAGATCTCGGGCTTCATCTGGATGGTCACCGCGCGGCGCATGCGCTCGATCAGCGAGCGTCCGGCCCACCAGCGCTGCAGCCAGAAGCCCGTGACGCCGACGTCGCGGAAGATGATCGGGAAACCCGGGAGAGGGGCGCTCTCGCGGGAGAGAAGCCCATAGATGACGACCCGGCCGGGCTCCTCCAGATGCGAAAGCAGCTGGCCCACGAGGGGACCACCGGTGGCATCCAGCGCGCTGTGGATCTGGTACCTGCGGCACAGGATGCGCAGCTGGGCGGGGAACTCCGGCGCCGCGGCGTTGAAGATCTCGGAGTGGCCCGACTTCTTGAGGGCCTCCCGCTGGGCCTCGCGGTGCACGCAGCCGATCATGTGCAGCCCGTTATGCTGACCCCAGGCCAGGATCATGCGACCCAGCGCGCCCGCGGCGACCGTGACGAGCACGCTCCGGTGGGCGTGAAGCTCGGGCTCGAGCAGGCCGATGGCGGTGAGGGGGTTGATCAGCAGGGTGGCGCCCCGCGCCAGGGAGACGCCCGAGGTCAGCGGCACGCAGTGGGACGCGGGAACGACCAGGTAGGGGGCCCAGGTTCCCTGGGCGGTGGAGAAGGCGAGGACGGCCACGCGCCGGCCGACCAGCGCACGCCCGGCGAGCCCGCCGCCGGACTTGATCACGGTGCCGGAGCCCTCCAGCCCGGGGACGAACGGCAGCGGCGCGACGGAGCCGTAGCGGCCTCGCAGCGACACGAGATCAGCCGGATGGATCGGTGCATAGGCCATGCGCACGAGCACCTCGCCGGGTCCGGGGCTTCCCACGGCCGTGGGCACCACCTGCAGGCCGTCGGGTGAGTCGAAGCTTGACACGAGGGCCGCCTCCATGTGCTCGGGAATGTTCGGTCGTCGGAAGAACATCGGGACCTCAGCGGGAGCTCTCGATCCGGTGGAGTTCGCCCGGATCGAGCCAGATCAGGTGACACGATCCGCAGGAGTCGATGACGACCCGCCCGGGACCGAAGTAGGGATGGGTCTCCATGTTCTCACGGCACCCGGGACACTTCAGGTTGCGCGGGGAGAGATCCATCGGCGTCGGGACGTAGTCCTGGTAGCCCTCGCGGCTCTGCGCACGGCGCAGCTCCACCACCCTGGAGAAGTTGCGGCGCTCGAGCAGGATGCCGCGGCACTTCTCGCAGTAGAAGGCCTCCATCCCCTCGATGGTCGACCGCACCAGGACATGGGCGCACACCGGACAGGAGTGGCCGGAAAACTCGTTTCCGGGCACCACGCCGTCCTTCTTCGCCTGGGGAAAATGAAAACTCATGCAGTAGTTGCACAACAGGTAGTTCTTGCCCTCCACCGGAGTCAGTGGAGCGCCGCAGTGTTCACAGGCCGTCAGCATGGATCTTTTCTCCTTGGATTCACCACTTCTGGATCTGCCACTGCCCGGAGTAGACGACGGAGCGATTCCGGGTTCCCTCCTCCTGCAGGCGGAACTGGGCGGAGATCTGGTCACGCAGCTCCAGGTGGGCGAGAAACTTGCGATTGGAGAACAGCGTCTCGAAGAGCTTTTCCTTGAAGATGACGGCGGGCTTGCCCGGACAGGTCCACTGGATCTGCTCCGAGACGAGCGGACGGGCCACCGTCGTGTCGAACTCCAGGCGCAGGCGGGCGATGCCGGACTTGCCCTGGCCGGTGATGATCTTCCCCGTCAGGCAGATCCAGTGGCGGCCGCCGAACGGACTGTCCTGGGCAGGCTTCTCCTGGGGCACCGTGACGGTGACGTCACAGGCGCCGTCCACGGCGTTGTGCGTCGGGAACTGCATCACGCCGCAGGCCTTGACCTGGCCGTTGTCGGCGCTGCGGGTCACGACCAGATCGGCCTGGGCCGGATACTCGAAGCGGGTCTTGCCCGTGAACGCCTGGACCCGGACCTTCAACTGCAGGCGGTGCATCCCGCACTCGTCCTTCCAGGGGGCGACCTTGGCCAGGAAGGCCTCGTCGATGGGCTTCAACTGTTTGAGGGCGTCAAAGGCCCGGTTGTACACGGTAAACCCCTCCCGGTAGGCCATGCGCGTGCGGCAGAGCTCCCGGGCGCCCTGGACCTGGGTCATCAGGCAGCCGCGGAACTGCTCGCGGGTCGTGGAGGAGGCCGGAAGCAGCGGATACAGCACCTCGACCTCGGACAGGAAGGCCGGCGAGAACGTCGTGCGGCACTGCTCGGTGAGCGTCTTCCAGCGTCCCTCACGGCAGGTCTTCACCGCACGGGACACCTTGGCGCGGTCCGCGGGCCGGGTCGCCTGGGCCTCGAGCTTGATCAGCAGGTCCAGGGACGCCTTCTGCGCCGCGCACTGCTTCTCGTGGGCCGTCACGAGCTGGCCCAGGCAGGTCTCCAGCTTGCGTTCGATCTTCCTGGCGGCGTCCTTGCCCGCGAGCACGCCGGCCTTCTCGTAGACCTTGAACAGGTCCTGGTAGGCCGCCTGCGTCTTCTGGGTCGCGCAGGTGCCGGCCTCACGATCGGACCACTGGTTGAAGCACGTGATCAGGTGCCCCCTCCACTGATTGTTGATCGCATGCTTCGGATCGGCGCGGCGCGCGTCCATGGCGGCGTCGACGATAACATCGACGCCCTTGGCGTACTCACCGGCCTTGCACTGGGCGATGCCCGCGTTCAGTTTTTCCTGGGCCGCCACGATGTTGGCGCGGGCCGGTGCGGAGATCGTCAGCAGGACGAGGAGAAGGCTGGCAGGGAACAAGCGTTTCATCAGAACACCTCAACTAAATAGTTATTAGTCCAAATGGACCCGCGGTCAACAGGTCCTCTCGTCGTGACATCGCCGGTTTTTACGCCAGCTTCACGGTTTTTAGTACAAAGCGACCTCCAGGGCCATGGAAAAGACGCGCCGGCAGGGGAAGTCTTCAGGGACGTGATCACTTTCCGCGAATTTCCACACATCGGCCATCACGACAGGCCGGCGTGGCAAAGCGCGGGGCGCAATGGATGCTGAGGCCGCACATGTCACGGAACATCTGATAGATCGGTTCCAGCAACGTGGCCGTCTTCTTGTCCATGGCGCGGCCGCAGTCATCGACGCCCCCGGGCAGGATGGTGCATTCGTCGTCCTTTTCGCAGGCGCCCTTCGACGGGTCCCTTATATTCTTGTACTCTGCTATCAGTTTTTTGCACTTCTCGGGGGGAAACCACTCCCTGGCCTGATGATCCATGGTGATGAATATGTCCCCATGAGGCGCCCAGGCCACGGTGCGGCCCGAGAGATGGTAGTACCCGCCAACCTTCAGGCCGGTCGCAGGCTTGGTGAACGCCACAAACACCATCTTTCCGTCGGGATGACCTGCGGGATGCGTGGAGAAGCGGTGAAACGGCGGCGGGCAAGGGGAACACTGGCTGTCGGGCGGGCATGGCAGACACGGGCCGGGGGCCTCGGCCTCCAGATACAATGAACGCTGCGAGAACGGCGCGTCGACCCAGTTCTGGGGCAGGCCGTCGCGGCCCAGGGGGGTCAGCGGCGGCGGGATGACCTCGGGAGGCTTCGGACCCGTTCCAGGGGCCGGGGCGTCCTTGGAGCAGGCCGCGGCGACCAGGAAAAGAAGAAAAAAAGCAGACTGGATCCTGGTTTTCATGTGTCACTCCTGTTGTTCCGGGCACCGGGTGCCCTCCTTCAGGATTTTGGCCCTCACTCGCGGGCGGCCTGCTCCAGAAGGCTTGCAGCGTGGGCGACGGCCTCGGGTGTGGCGCCGCCGAGCATCCGGGCGATCTCGGCGATCCGCTCGGGGTGGCTCAGACGACGCACCGAGGTCACGGTCTGTCCGTCCACGACGTTCTTCTCGACCACGAAGTGCGCACCGGCGGCCGCGGCGATCTGCGGCAGGTGGGTGATGCAAAGCACCTGGCGCACCTGGGACAGCCTGCGCAGCTTTTCACCGATCTTCACGGCGACCTGGCCTCCGATGCCCGCGTCGACCTCGTCGTACAGCGTGACGGCCACCTCGGAACGTCCGGCGAGCACGCTCTGCAGCGCCAGATGGATCCTCGACAACTCACCGCCGGACGCGCCACGCCCCACGGGTTGTGGTGCCTGTCCCGGGTTGGGCTCGAACCAGAAGGCGGCCGAGTCAAAGCCTGAGCTTCCAAGCCGGCGATCATCGAACCGCCGGTGGGCAGGCGTGTCCGACCGCAGGCGCTGCGGCGTGAGCTCGACGAAGAAGCGCGACGAGACGAAGCCCAGGTCGGAAAGCTCGGCGGTGACCCTCGAGGACAGGTCCACGGCGGCCTCGGCACGGCGGCGGCCGAGCTCTCTGGCGACCTTCGCGGCAACCTCCCTGGCCTCGTCGAGCCGCCTGGCCAGCTTGCCCAGCTCGTCCTCGACGTTCTGCAGGCCCTCGAGCTCGGCACGGGAGCGCTCCAGCGTCGCGATCAACTCCTCCTCGTCACCGCAGTGATACTTGCGCAGCAGACGGGAGATGCGGAACAGCCGCTCTTCGATCCACTCCAGGCTCTCGCCGCCGTCCTCGTCCTCCTCGGCAAGACGCAGAAACACGCCGGCCTCGGAGATGCCGATGCGGGCCTCCTCGAGCATCTGCACGGCCAGACCGAACCGGGGTTCGGCCTCGGTGACCTTCGAAAGCCGCGCGATGACCGCGTGGCGCTCGGTGTGGGAGAAAATCGGGTTGGCCATCACGTCGGAGAGCCCGTGGAGGAACTGGTCGTTCACCAGCGCGCTCTCGCGGGCGATGCGCTGGGCCATGCGGACGTCGCCCGCGGCGGCCTTCATCATGGCCCTGGCATAGCGTGAGCTGATCAGATCATGATTCATGGTGCGTCGTCGCCTGGAAGGTGGAATCCAGCCCCTTCTGGAAGAGGTAGGGCGAGGCAGCGGGATCAATCTTGCCGGCGACATCGGCCTTCAGGTACGTCAGGCTCTCGACGAGCAGCTCGTCGCGGATCTGGCGGATCATCATGTCCCGCTTGATCAGGACCTGCTTGAGGGTCTCGTTCTTTCGCATGCCCTGATAGGTGCGGGCCTTGCCCAGGATCTGCTCGCGCTCGATGCCGCTCTCGTGCCGGATCTGGTCGGCGATGGCCTGCCGGCGCTGGTCCATCGTGGTCTCGAGCTCGTGCGCGGCCGTCTCGATCCGGTCGGCCTCGGTCTCCTTGGCGATGGCCTCGGCGACCTCCTCCTGGAACCTGCGGTTCTCCTCACGGGCCATCTTCACCAGCGCGCGGCCGATGAAGCGGTGGCACAGGTAGAGGAACAGGGCAAAGTCCAGCAGCACGAACACCAGGGGAGGTCCGGCGAACTGTCCCGGGGCCGGCTTCCCGAAGTGGGGGTAGTTGAACAGGTCCAGCCAGTTGATGTTGGAGGCGAGGGCGAGCATCCAGGTCATGCTTCGTTCCTGAAGAGTTTTTCCTCGAACTTCGAGGTGTATGTCGGGAGCTGGGCGGCCAACTGACTCTTGACCTTCTCGGCCTCGAACTGCAACTGTTTTTCGGACTCGGCCAGGTCCTGTTCGGCCTCGAGATCGGCGTCACGGCGCATGCCGTCGGCCTCCTGCATGTAATGGGCGCGCTCTTCCTGCCGGACGACGGCCTGCGCCTGCCGGAACTCGTGCAGCTCCTTCTGGAGCACGCCCTCGCGGTCCCGGGCCAGGTCGAGCCGCTCCCGGGACGTCTCGACGCGTCCGCGGGTGGCGGCGTTGCGGCGGTCGAGCAACGCCAGAAACGGCTGGAACAACAGGTGGTTCAGCACGATCATCAAAGTCAGGAAGAACACCAGATGGATGAAAAAGGTGCCGTCAATGTCGAAGAGCACGGGCCAACCTCGGGAGCTGTGGTTTCCGCCCGTCGCGTCTGTGGAACCGAGCGGTTCACGCGGGCGTCGGCGGAAGGCGAAGCCGGAGGCAACACCTCCGGCCGGCGCCCGTTGTATCACCCGACCCGGTTTCCTGCAAGAGGGATATAATAGGAGTGAGGGGGGACCGTCGGGGACCCGCGCCGCTGTTCTTCCTCTTCGCTTCACACGCAACGGTCCGGACGTGACCGTTCGAGTTCCGTGCGCTCCAATCCCCACATCCGGCAACGCATCTTCCCCCTCCCCAATATGGACTGCGGCGACCTGGCGCCGCGAATTCCCCCGCGCTGCGGCGAAGCCGCCGTCGGGCTCCCCATCCCCAGACCATTCGGGTACAGGGAAGTCTTTCTCCTTCCCCAGGATTGAAGCGACCCTGCCCGGGTCTCCGCAATCCTTCGCTGGTCTGTTCGCCTGTGTTGCAGGCGTGATTCTTTTCTCCAGCGCACGTCTCACCCCGACCCCGGGACCCATTCCGGCGAATTTGCAGGACTCCATCGCGATTTCAGAGCACTCCAATGCGATTTCGCAGAACTCCAATGCGATTTCGCAGAACTCCAATGCGATTTCGCAGAACTCCAATGCGATTTC
>PHAZ01000098.1 GCA_002841825.1 Deltaproteobacteria bacterium HGW-Deltaproteobacteria-22
GATGAAGCGGGCCATGAAGTACAGCGTCAGGAAAAGGGCGGCCAGGAGGCCTCGCGGCCGCTTCTCGCCGAGCCTGCGATCCACCAGCAGCAGGATGCCCAGGATCGCTCCGCCCATCAGGAACTCGTAGAGCTGGCTCGGGTGACGCAGCGGGACCTGGGCCAGCGGCAGCATGCGATCCTCATGGCATAACGGAAAGCGGACGCCCCAGGTCTGATCGGTGACGCGACCGACGATCTCGGAGTTGAAGAAGTTGCCCAGCCGAACGAGCGAGGCACCCACGGCGGCCGAGAAGGCAAAGCGATCCCCGAACTCCGCAAAGGACATTCGCTTCTGGCGGGAGTACCACCAACCGGAAACGATCAGGCCCAGCGTCGCCCCGTGGCTGGCCAGGCCGCCCTTCCAGAACTTGATGATTTCCGCAGGATGGCTGAAGTAATAACCCGGCTCGTAGAACAGGATGTGCCCCAGGCGTGAGCCGATGATCACCGCGAGCATGCCCGGGATGACGAAGTCGCTGACGTCCTGCTCCTTCCAGCCCACGCGCATCATCTGCCAGCGCAGGAAGTAGAAGCCTCCGATGAACACGCCCACGAACAGCAGGCCGTAATAACGCACCGCGAAGGCGCCTAACCTGAAGATCTCCGGATTGGGTTCCCACGTCAAAGTCATGGATTCAGACTCCTGCAAACACCGCCGGCATCCCGGACCAGGGTCTGCGAGCGGTCGGGGCCCCAACTGACCAGGGACACCCGGGTCGCTGTGAAACCCTCCAGAAACGAGATGTATTCCTGAAGCTCATCGGGCAGGACCGCGTCGTCGGAGGGAGCCCTCCAGGGCGCGAAGGAACGGTAGACAGGCTTCATCTGAGCGGCCCGGTACGGGTCGCAGGGGAAATCCGCAAGCACGGTTCCGTCGGTGTCCTCATAGGCGACGGCCACCTTGATCTCCGGCAGGTCGCACAGCACGTCGACCTTGGTCAGTGCCAGCTGGCTGCTCCCGACAAGGCGGACGGCCTTCTTCAGGGCCACCGCGTCGAGCCAGCCGCAGCGCCGAAGCCTGCCTGTGGTCGCCCCGTATTCGCCGCCGAACGCGGCCAGGTGCTTGCCCGTCTCGTCCTCGAGCTCGGTCGGGAACGGACCGTTGCCCACGCGGGTGGCGTACGCCTTGCACACGCCGACCACGTCGCTCACCATGCCGTTGCCCAGGCCGATTCCCGAGAGCAGACCGCCGAAGACGGTCGAAGACGAGGTCACGAACGGATAGGTGCCGTGCAGGGAATCCAGCATGACGCCCTGGGCCCCCTCGAGAAGCACGAAGCGACCCTCGGCCGAGGCGCGGGCGGTCTCCAGGCTGACATCGGTGAACATCGGCACGAGCCAGCCGGCAACCTGCATCAAATCGGCAAACTGTTCAGACGGAGAGATCACGGGCTCATTGCCCAGTTCAAAGATGGGCTGGTAGTCGAGATACAGCGCCTCGAGTGCCGTCTTCAGGAGCTCCGGATGCGCCAGCAGGGCCAGCGGAATGCCAAGCCGTGAAGCACGACTCTCGTAGGCAGGACCGATGCCGCGCAGCGTGGTGCCCAGGGCGTCCGGACGAGCCTCGCGGACGTGTTCGATGGCCTTGTGCCACGGCAGGATCAGCATGGCCTGGGGGTCCACTCCCACGCGCTGGCCGACCCGCGGGGTGCCGAACTGCTCAAGCACGTCGAGCTCCTCGCGGAGCTTGGAGGGCTCGATCACCATGCCCGCTCCCAGCAGGCAGCGTGAATACTCGTGCAGGATGCCGGAGGGCACCAGATGCAGAACGGTCTTCTTCCCTCCGCGGATGATCGTGTGACCGGCGTTGGAGCCGCCCGCAGCCCGGACGACCAGATCCGCCTCAGCCGACAGCACGTCGACGATCTTCCCCTTGCCTTCATCACCCCATTGCATTCCGACTACGGCCTTCACCGGCATGGACGTTCTCTCTTACTGCTCCTTGCGGAGCGGTTCGGATGATCCCTTCACGACACGCTGCAGCTCCTGCAGGCATTGCTGCTGCCCGGCAGGCGACCGCTTCCAGGCCTCGAGCTGGCGCTTCGGTCCCTTCTCGATGGCGGCGAGCGCATCTTTCACGGTCTTGGACGGACGCGCATTCCTGAGGATCTGCAGCGCCACATCAAGTTCCTTCCGTGCGCCCTCCGCGTCACAGTAATGCTCCAGCAGGAGGACCGCTTTCAACCGGTGGGTATCATAGTAGAACCGGTCAAAGTCAATGGATTTCTGAATGGCCTCGAGCGATTTCTGGTACTGCGAGTGGGCCTGGGCGCCCTTTCCGGCGTCCTCGAAGGCGCGGGCCAGGGCATAATGGGCCGTGAAGAGCCGTGAGTACGCGCTCTCGGGGTTCGTGTTGTCGGGCACACCCCGCCGGGCTGTGAGCAGGAGAAGCTGGAGGATCTCCATGCGGCTGTACGGAGCCAGGAACCCCTCGGGGAGGCGGGTGAGGACATGGCCGGCATGGGCGGCGTTGTACAGGGCTTCCCCCGGGTTCCCGGTCCTGTTGACCCGCTGGATGTCGCGGATCACCGCCTGGGCCGCCTCCCGCATCTTCTCCCCGACCTTTTCGTTCAACGCCTTCTCCTTGCGCAGCAGAGCCTCACGTACCTGCCCTGTCGCCTGCCGCAACTGGACCAGGGCGGCCCCTGCGTCGGAGGACATCTTCTCCGCCGGGAGCCCCAGGGACATGGCCAGGCTGCGCAGCCGGTCGATACCCAGGCTGCCGGCCGAGGGATGGGCCAGGATCCGCTCCACCTCGGCGACCTTGGATCGCTCCGTCTGAATCGGCTCTTGCACCTGGAGGAACCCCTTGAGCTGGGCCGTGTTCCGCTGGATCCGCGTCAGGGCCTGATCCGTACGAACATGGGAGATCATGGCCACGACCACCGGCACGGCCAGCAGCGCAGGCACAAGCAGCAGCCAGGCGGGCTTCTTCAGCCCGAAATAGGCGGGTGACCCGTCGTCGCCCGGCTTTCCCAAGCCGGACGGCTTTCCCAAGCCGGACGGCTTTCCCAAGCCGGACGGTACCATGGCCAACAGGCCGCCGATCACACCCAGCGCCGCATAGACGCTGAAGACCGAAGGGATGACGTCATAGATGACGAGGGAGTGACCGAGGTAGGCGACCAGCGCCAGCGCCATCCCGAACAGGGGGGGCGAGATCGTGTACAGGTCCGTGCGCCGGGCCGCCCTCAGGCCGAAGAAAATGCCCCATCCCAGCAGCAGGAACGTCGCCAGCAGGCCCGCGAGGCCCTCCATGGCCAGCAGATCCAGCAGCATGTTGTGGCTGGAGCGATAGTTGACGCCCGGGGCGATGGCCGTCAGTTCAAGCGATTTGTACGGCAGGAACCGCACGCGATAGGTCTCGCGGCCCACCCCGGTGAGAAAATGCTCCCGCACCATCGGCACGGTGTCCTTCCAGACGCGGAAGCGCGCCTCGCCCTCGTCGGGATCGAGCAACTTCTCGAGTCGCACCGCCCGGTCGGCCACCCGGAAGACACGCTCCCGGGCCGACGGCACCACCAGCACCAGGATCGCCAGCGCCAGCGCACCGGCGATGCCGGCGGATCGCAGGCGGCGGGAAGGAAACGCGTCCCAGAGCCCGCGGGCCAGAAACGGCACCAGCGTCGCCAGCACGAACACGGCCGCGGAGAGGTGCCGGGCGAGCATGCCATGGGCCGCCTTGAGCAGGTTTTTGGCCTGCTCGGGCTGCAGCTTGGCCAGCTCGGCCTCCGGCGGCAGGACCGTCACGAGGTAGAGGTGATGGATGAGGAACCCGAAGGCCAGGGCCACGGCCAGGAAGAGCAGGCGGAGCCGAAGCTCGGCGAGCTCCAGGAAGCGCGCCGGGGAGAACACAAAGAACGCGATCGTCGAGGCGATCCCCAGGCCCAGCCAGGCACCGCGCGTCTGGATCGTCGCCAGCGCGAACACGTTGGTGACAACCACCAGGGCGCAGAAGGCTGCCATCTTGCGGCTCTTGTCGGAAAAGAAAAGGACCAGCGCCGGAAACAGCGAGAAATGGAACTGCAGCGCAAAATAGTCCGGATTGCCGGCGAAGCCCGAGGGGCGGAACACGCGAACGCCGGGCATGGTGAGTTCGTAGTAGGTCCGCAGGACCAGGACGAGGCTGACGACCATCCATCCCACCAGGAACCAGCGCGCCCGTGTCTTATCCCGGGCGATCCAGAGCGTCAGGACCAGGGCGGCGGCCATGCAGGCGAACACCGTCACCACGCCCATCTGGCGGTTGATCGATCCGAAGAACGTCACTGACGGCATGTCCGAGACCGCCGTGTTGATCAGCAGGTGCACCGCCATGCCCGCGAGCAGCCAGGTGAGCGGATGCCTCAGGAGCATGCCGCGCGTCGGGGCCCGGGTCCACTGCAGCATCCACCAGCCGAACAGCAGCACCGCGGACGGATACAGCACGACGATCTTGGGTGTGACGAACAACCGGAAGGTGCGGTCGACGAGGAAGAGCCCGGAGGCGAACAGGGACACTCCTGCGAAGGCCGCGATGAACCAGAACCAGGAAAGGTTGGATCGGAAGCCGGCAATGGGACTCCGCCAGGTGATCAGCGCCCCAAGGGCCGTCCCGCCCAGCCCGGCCCACATCAGTCCACGGGCCATTCCGGTGAGCTCGACGTTTCCGTCGAAACTGAAGCCGCACCAGGCCGCGACGGCCGCAGCCCACAGCACCCAGGGAACCCAGCCGGAGAGGGCGTCGTCGGAAACCGGAAACCGGAAGGGATCCGTGGCCGCCGGAACCGGCGCCTTCTCGACCTGCGTCCTGACGCGAGACTGACGGCCCTTCACGGAGTACACCTAGAACCCATAATACATGTCGATCTCGGCGGGATGTGGATTCCCGACGAAACGGGCCTCGTCCTTCTTCTTTGCCTTGATCCACGAACCAATGAAGTGGTCAGAAAACACCCCATCGACGGTCAGGAATTCATGGTTCGACTCCAGCGCACAGAGCGCCTGGTCCAGCTGGGTCGGAAGCGAGCGCAGGGTCTCGAGCCGCTCCGGCGTCCAGGAGAAGATGTTCTCCTCGACCGGACCCAGGCCCAGTGCCTTGGGGTCCTTCTTGTTCCGGATGCCCTCCAGGCCGGCCATCAGTTGTCCGGCCACCAGAAAGTACGGGTTGCAGGTGGCGTCGGGCGTGCGGAACTCGATGCGCTGTTCGGAGGCCGAGCGGGCATAGGTCGGAATGCGGATCGCCGCGGAACGGTTGCCCGGGCTGAAGAACGCCTTGGTGGGGGCTTCGTAGCCCGGCACCAGGCGCTTGTAACTGTTGACCGAGGGATTGGTCAGCGCCAGCAGCGCAGAGCCGTTGTCGAGGATGCCGGCGATGTACTGCAACGCCATCGTGCTCAGGCCCGCATAGCCGTCGGTGTCGAAGAACAGGTTCTGCCCGTTCTTGTACATCGTCTGGTGACAGTGCATGCCGCTGCCGGGATGCTCGAACAAGGGCTTTGGCATGAAGGTGACCGACACATCCATCTGCCTGGCGACCTGCCGGCACACGTACTTGACCAGCATGGCGTGGTCGGCCGCGTGGACCAGCGGCGTCAGGCGCACCTCGATTTCACTCTGGCCGGCTCCGCCGACTTCATGGTGGTGATAGTGAACCGGCACGCCCAGATCCACGAGGACCCGGCAGACCGCGCTTCGGTACTCGAGGATCCGGTCCACCGGCGGACACATGTGATAGCCCCCGTGGGGTCCCGGCCGGTTCTCGTCGGAGGCCTCGTTTTCGTACAGGGGCGTCATCTGGTATCCGCTGCCGAGGCCGGAGAACTGGGTGATGTGATCGAATACATAAAATTCATACTCAGGGGCGAACAGGGCTTCGTCGCAGATCCCGGACTTGCGGGCATAATCCATCGCACGAACCGCGCAGGCCCGCGGATCCAGCGGTGACGGGTCATCCGTGACGATGTCACGGGCCTCGGAGATGAAACTGAAGGTCTTCTCGGGGAAGAAGGGATCGATGAAGCCCGTCTCCCAGACCGGCTTGACGACCATGTCGGCCTTCTCCAGCGGCATCAGGCCCACCGAGGATGCATCGAAGCCCACGCCCCCCTGGTCGATCAGTTCCCATGAACGCTTGTCGGCCGGCAGGGTGACGTGACGCCAGCGTCCCGCGAAATCGGAAAATTTCAAGTCAATCCAGCGGACGTGATGTTTCTCGGCGAACTGCTTCGCTTCCTGCATGGTGCTGAACATGAAAGACTCCTTTGTGAGAGACCCGAAAAAAAAGCGCAGCATCCCTCTTCGGGGATCACCGCGCGAAATCCACGGCCGAACTTGCCATACTTTTGGCGGGGGTTCAAGTCCGGTCCATTAAATATTGTTCACGACGGTCGTGCCGCTTGACGTGACGTGTCATGCTGGTATGATTGGTCAGCTTTTCGAGGTGCAATATGCGTTCAGCGATCCTTCCCCTGTTGATTTTCGGACTTGCGTCCACGTTTTCCTGCGGAAAGAAGGAAGTTTCCATTGAGAAGATGGTTTCCGCACGCGACATCAACGGCCTTTCGGCCGTGATCACGGCTGACTCCGAGAAGACCGACCGCCGCATCGCGGCCGCCCATGCACTGGTCCAACTGGATCTGGCCAACCGGGTGATGGAGAACATCGAGAAGCTCGGACCTCAGAACCCCGAGGCCGCCAAGGAGCTTGTCTCCAGGCTGACCACGGAGCTGGCCGCCCAGATGACCGACGACTCCCCGAAGAGCATCATGGCCCGCGACGCTCTGGTCACCGTGTTTCCACGCATGAATCCCGACAGCTCCAAGCTCGCCGCCGACTCGATCCTGAAATGGATGGTCGGAGGCATGGAGAAGCGCGCCGACTGTGGCAACTACAAGCTGCTGAAGGTCCTCGAAGCCGTCGGGCCAGCCGCCACCGACGAGGTCCTCGCCGAGCTCGGCAAGAAGCACGCCGCATGGATGCTCGCGGACTTCAAGAACCGAGGCGAGGACGGCACCCTGGTCTACAAGCGCGCCAACCCCGATCAGGCCGGTGTCAAGGCCACGATCCACCGCGACACCTATTCCCGCTACTGGAAACACTTCCGCAAGAACGTCCTCGACGGCGTGGTGGCGGCCTACAGCATCACGGCCCCGTCGGATCGCCAGGTCCAGGACATCACCATCATCGTGGACTACGCACAGGGCGACGAGCGCAAGAAAGCCGGCGCGGTCATCCTCGAGCAGATGAAATCCACCCAGAAGGCCACCCCCATGAGCGTGCGGGCCCTGGGTGAGCTGGGCGCCGTCGGTGCGACGGAATACCTCAGGACCTTCGTCAAGCCGAACATTCCCAAGGAGCTGCGCGACGCCGCCTTCGACGCCGTGACCGTCATCCGCGACGATCCCGCGGCCGCTGCGGTGCTTTACGAGATCGCCAAGCCGATGTTCGAGGCCTTCCTGCGCAAGGACGTCCCTGACGAAGCCTCCCTGCCGCTGGTCATGCAGGCCCTCAAGGGCCTCATGCTGTCGCGCAAGTGCGAGCTTCCCGCCGCTGAGTACAAGCTCCTGCGGGACGCCTTCAAGATGAAAATGGACGGCACCCTCTTCGAGTTGCGCAAGGGCCTGATGCCCGCGCTGCACCGCCTGATGCTGTGCACCGGCAAGACCCAGGCCCTGCGCGATCTGCAGGCCCAACTGCGCTTCCCGATGACCCAGGACGAGCTCACGCTCGTATCCCGCATCATGGACTCCCTCCCCGAAGACGAGCTGCTACCGATTATCCGCAAGGATCTGTCCAGCAAGAAGCTCGAGATCTCGGCGCTGGCGATCCTGACGCTGGGCACCTTCGGACAGAAGGAAGACCTGACGCTGCTCGAGGGCATGAAGTCGAGCAAGACGCCGATCCCCGAATGGAACATGACTCTGGGCGAGCTGGCCACCGTGAACGCCGCCCTGCTTCAAAAGAAAATTCAAACCCCGAACTGAGGTCGAACGATGGACTCACGCAAGTCAATGCGTCATTTTTACTGCAAGGATGTCCTCTGGGACACCTTCGAGAGCATGGCCACCGATTTTGCCGTGTCGGTTGACTACCTGATCAACGAAGCCATGCGGCACTACGCGAAGAACAAGGGTTACCAGGTCGGCGAGCGTACGACCTCCCAGCCTGATGGCGCCGCCTCGCCGGTGACCGTGGAGATGTCCCAGCTGGTGTCCCCGCGCAAGCTGCCGCCGCTGCCGCTGCCGACAACCTCGGACACGGCCCGCAGCAAGCGCCCCTCCGGGAACTTCAGTCTGGGCCCGGACCTGTTCACCGATCCCGGGGACGAGCCGGCGATCCTGACGCTCTACATCGTCTTCGAAGGCGAAAAGATCCCGGTCACCAAGGACCAGTTCATCATCGGGCGCGTCAGCAAGCTCTGCGACCTGACCCTCAAGGACGCCAACGTCTCCCGCAAGCACGCCGCGATCATCCGCAAGAACAACAATTACTACATCAAGGATCTCGGATCCACCAACGGCATCGAGTACAACGGCATGCGCATCGACAACAAGCGCATCGATGAAAGCGACACCTTCAGCATCTGCGAGCACTCCTTCAGTTTCACCTTCAAATAGGCAGGGATCATGACACTCAAATGGCTCATCACGGGACTGCTGGTACTGTTCATCTGCGCCTGCGACGACGGAGGAAAGAACCCGGTCTGCGGAGACGGAAGTCTCAACACGCCGGGCGAGACCTGCGACGGCAGCGACTTCGAGGGCGGCGACGCCTGTCCGTCCCGGTACTATCCGGGTGACGGGCGGCTCCTGTGCACCGCCGCCTGCGGCCTCGACGAGTCCGCCTGCGAGGCCAACGGCTACTGCGGCGACGGCATCCTGCAGGCCGATCACGAGACGTCCGGGACCTGCTGCGCCGATGCGGGCTGCCCCGCGGGCATCTGCGACCCGGAGGAGAACGTCTGCCGCCTCCCCTGGGAACTCGAGTGCGCGACCCTGGACGGTACCTGCGGCTCGGAGCTGCCCTGGCGATGCGAGGCTCCCGCGGGCGTCTACGACTGCGGCGGCTGTGGCTGCCCGGGCGACGAGGTCTGCACCCACGAGGTCTGCTACCTCCCCGAGGTCCTGTCCCTGGCGCGCCAGCAGAACCTGCTCCCCGAGCTGCCCCTGGACGACTACTTCCTCTTCCTCGACTTCGCGGCCTCGGCCGGAGCCATGGGCTACGCCGAATTCCTCGCCTATGTGCGCCTCCAGCTCACCGAGGATCCCCGCCGGGTGGCCCTGCTTTTCGGAGAGAGCCACAACAGTCCCGACGAGCAGGCCATCGCCCTCCAGCTCCTCGCCGATCTCCAGTCCGGCGAGGCGCCCTGGGACATCACCGGTGTGGGCATGGAGAACAACGGCTCCCCCCTCGTCGCGGACGAGGATCTCGCCCTCGTGGGTTTGAGCTCCACCGGCATCTCGGGGGATCTGACCAACACATCTTACTGCAACGCGGCGGTGACCGCCACGGCCGATCTGCCCACCAACGACGGCGGCCTCTACGTGCAATACATGGGGTCCGGACACGTCACCCGGGAGACCGCGCCCTGGGACATGCACTGGAAGGTCGTCTCCTTCCCCCACGTCGCCGAATGCCTGTTGCGTGAGAGCCGAAAATCCCTGACCGTGCTTTTGTTCGACCCCCTGGTGTGGCTGATCCAGACCGACGTGGCCATGCTCTGGCAGCTCAACGACCAGTTCACCGACCGCGACTTCATCACCGCCTATCTGGTCGAGGCCAACGATACTTGGGAGGGCCATGTCTCCTCACCAGGGACGAACACGGACTTCGACGCCTCCTTCATGGGTCAGGCGCTCAACGTCCGCTTCATCCCGGGGTTGAACCCCGACGTCTACTTCGCCTACCTCCCCCGTCCCGAGCGGACGGCCTGGTTCCTCCGGTCCTACCAGGCCCTCTGGAGCGAGCCCGTGATCCAGGACTACTTCTTCGGCAACGGCATGGTCCCGGGCAACTGCTCGATCTCCTGGGACATGACCCCCGGCGCCGAGCGCCTCTCCTACTGGTGCACCAAGGACACCCTCGAGTTCACCGCCACCCTCAACGGCATCACCTTCGAAATCCTGGAACACTCCCTGCAGTAAGAAATTTTTTTGCTTGGAAATAACTTGAACAACTTCGGTGGACCTCTCCAGGCCGCCGTTTCGATCGCCGCGACTACTTCTCCACACGCGGCAACTGGACGGTCACGAGGGTTCCGCCGTCCCCGCCGGCGCCACGCACGGTGATGTCGCCCTCGTGGTCGAGAATGATCTTCTTGGCCAGCGGAAGTCCCAGTCCGGTGCCTGACGGCTTGGTCGTGTAATACGGCTCGAAGATCAACTCCGGGTCCGGGACACCGGCACCATGATCCTCGATGTGAAAATGAAGATACCGACGGCTGACGGTGACCCAGAACGAGACCGGGACGTCCTTCCCCGCGTCTTTTTGGGCGTGGATCGCGTTCTCGATGATGTTCAGCAGCGCCCGCTTCATGAGCATTCGGTCGACGTTGAACTTCGCGTCCTGCGGGAGGCGATCCCGCAGCAGCAGCGACGAGGTCCCCCAGGTCACGTTGGCGAGTTCGACGAGCTCGTTGACGAACTCCGCGACCGGGATCACCTGCACCTGCTTGTCAGGGAGCCGCGCCAGCGCACCGAAGGCCTCGACGAGCTTCTGCAGGTCGGCCACCTCCTCGCGCACCATCTTGACGGCCGTGTCGACCAGGTTCGCATACTTCGGATTGTCGCGCGGCGCCTTCTCATGGATCTGCTGCACCGCCAGCAGGATCGGCGTCAGCGGATTCTTGATCTCGTGGGCCAGACGCCTCGCCACCTCCTGCCAGGCGCCCATGCGCTCGAGATAGCGGATGCGCTTGCGATTGGCCGACATCTCCTTGACCATGCCGTTGAAGTCGGCCACCAGCGTGGCCAGTTCGTCAGTCCGCGTCTTGGCCTCCACGCTCACGTCGAGGCGCCCTTCGGCCACCGCACGCGTGGCCGTGGCGAGGTTGCGGATGCTGCGGGTCACGTTCTTCAGAAACGCGTTGGCCGCCAGGTAAGATGCCAGCACGATCACGCACAGGGCGATGAAAAAGAGGGTCCAGTAGTATTTCCGGATGCCCTGGTAGATCTTCAGGATCTGGACGCTCTCCTCATAGTTGATCGCCAGGCTCTGGTAGTTTTTCATGTCGTCCGGAGGCGTTGCCAGCAGAATCCGGATATCGAAGTGCGGCGTCGCGTGGAGGTATGCAAGGTGACGGTACTCCGAGGTGAGCAGGACCGGTCTGCTCACCTCGTACATCGGAACCGGACGGCGCCGGGCCCCCGGATCCATCCACGATTTCTGGGATTTCGAACTCAACGGCGGGAAGATCGCGATCTCGGCGATCTCCTCGGTGGTCTCGAGCACCTCCTGCAGCAGCGGTCCGCTGGCGGCGGAGAATGGCTCGGCAGGGAGCCGCCGCTCGAGCTGGTGTCCGAGCAACTGGGCCTGCATCGAGTAGCGCTGCTTCTTGTCGTGGACCAGGGAGAGGAACGAGTTCGTGACGGGGTTCTTGGTGCGAATCAGGTTTTGAAGGTGATTCTGCACCAGATGGTCATGTGCTGACATTAGATAATACAACAGCCCCATCGCCAGAAACGACGGGAAGACCGATGCCGTGAGCAGCGACAGGTAGATGCGCGAGGAGATCGTGTGCTTCACGGGGTCAGTACCTCCCGTCCGGAGATCGAGCCAGAGCGCAGCGTCACGGTCAGATCCGAACCCCCGACGCTCTTGTCCACGAACAGCGAGAGCACCGATCCCATGTACCCGGAAAACTGGCTGCCCTTCTCGCTCTGGCGCAGCCACAACTTCACCTTCTCCAGCAGCTTGCGCGAGATCGGGTTGAGCTGGACCTGCACTTCGATCCAGTACCGGCGTTGGGCTGACAGGTTCACTTTCTCCGGAAACGAGAAATCCGAGAGGGTCGCGACGTGCCGCAGCAGCTGGGAGTAGCGGGCCACCGTCACCTGCTGGGTCTGGCCACGGCCGCTGCACTCGACGTTCCACGACTCTTCCCAGAGATCAAAGGTCACCGCGCAGTATCGCAGGGCGACGGCCACGGCGCGATCACCGGGGTTTTCCTTGAGAAGCACGCGGTAGATCAGGCGCTGGGTCAGCCCGGAGCGCATCTTGCGTTCGAACGCGGGCGAAGGCAGCGTGCCCAGGGAGAAGTTCACGCTCAGGCGCCCCCGCTCCAGACGGAGCAGCCTTGCCGGCGTCTGCGCCCCGGACGGGGACACCGGAAGCAGAACAATGGCGAGGAGGACGAGGACGCGCAAAGCGGTCATGACCTAGAACGGCATCCGGGAAAGCGCATTGGCGAACGACAGCCGGAAGATGCCCATTTTCGTGTCCAGGTGGAGACCGAAGTCCAGGGTCAGGTCCACCGGAAGCGCATCACGCAGGGAAGTCTCCCGGAAACGCAGCTGGGCCGGGGCGGCCAGGCCCATGACGCCGGCGGAGAAGAACAGGTGCCCCCGGTAGATGAATCCCGAGCGGGAGAACAGCGGATAGTCGTACCGGAATGACAACTTGAACGCCGCCGTTCCCCAGCGCGCCTCGGAGATGCCGGTGCCCAGGAAGTTCGGGCTCGGCGACACCGAAAGGTTCAGGCCCAGCGCCCGCGGAGCCACGAGGTCCTGCAGGTCGCCGATGTAGAACTTGTCGAACAGGGCTGGATCCCCCATCATCATTCCACCAAAGAA
>PHAZ01000099.1 GCA_002841825.1 Deltaproteobacteria bacterium HGW-Deltaproteobacteria-22
CCTTCACGCGGGGACCCTCGGAGATATAGTAGTGCACGTCGGCCTTCTTGTCCTTGGTGTACTTGATCTCCAGGCGCACCTTCACCAGGTAGAATCCGTCCTCCTGGTATCGGGTGCGGATCTTGTCCTCGTTCTCCTTGGCCTCGGGCTCGTCGAGGATGGAGTTGGGCTTGAGCGTGACGACCTTGTTGATGTCGTCCATTTCCATGAGCTTGGTGCCGTGCACGATGATGTCGCGGATCGACGGTTTCTCCTCGACCACGTAGACCAGTTTGATGCCGTCCTCGGTGTCGATGGACTCGACCTGGACGCTGCGGAACTTCTTGAGGCCCCAGATCGAGCGCACGTCCTGGGCCAGCTGCATGCGGCTGAGGTGGGTGCCCACCTTGGTGCCGATGACCGCCAGGATGCTCTCCTTCTCGGTCAGTTTGTTTCCCTGCACCTCGATGGCCAGGACCTTGGGGGCGAGCTGGGCACGGGACACGGGCAGATCATCGACGATTTCGTCCGTGCCCGCCTGCGAGACCGATGGAAATACAAGAAGCGCTCCTGCCATGCAGGCGCACGCCACGAAAAGCTGTACGGCAAAATTTCTACACGGCATTTTCATCTCGGCGCTTGTCTTCCTTGATCTGTCCGTCGGCCATGGTCACTTCCCGCGAGAACATCGCGGCCAGGTCATGATTGTGCGTCACGACGATCATGGTCATGTTCAGGTCGCTGTTGAGTTTGAGTAGCAGGTCGTGGACGGCCATTCCGGTGATGCTGTCGAGGTTTCCGGTGGGTTCGTCCGCCAGCAGCAGCCGCGGCTCCATGACGATGGCACGGGCGATCGCGACCCGCTGCTGCTCGCCGCCGGAGAGCTGGCCGGGCCGATGCGTGATGCGGTGGGACAGTCCCACGCGATCGAGGGCCTCGGTGGATTTCCGGCGGGCTTCAGGAATGGTGATGCGCTGTATCAGCGCAGGGATCATGACGTTTTCGAGGGCAGTGAAGGCCGGCAGCAGGTGATGGAACTGAAACACGAAGCCGACTTTTTTGGCCCGGTATTCGGCCAGCGCATTGGACGAGAGCTTCGCCAGATCGCGGCCCTCGAACCGGATCGAGCCGGTCGTGGGCGTGTCCAGGCCCCCGAGCAGGTGCAGCAGGGTGCTCTTGCCCGCGCCGGACGCGCCGACGATGGCCACGCGCTCCCCCGCCTCGACCGTCAGTTGCAGGGACTTCAGGATCCTCAGGGTATCCTCTCCGTGAATGAATTCCTTGGTGACGTCTTGCAGTTCCAGAAGTGTGTTTTCCATTAATTCAATTCGGTCTCACATGATCCGGGCGCACCGGAGTCGGGGCACCAAACGGCCGTTGATCCGCTTTTTATTCCAGAAGACCGGTCATTCCGGTCAACTCGGGACCAGTCATCCCGGTCCGAGGGAAGGTGCCTTCCCGGGTCGGTACCATAAAACATAATGGAGGGAAACTGTCAACCGGGTTTACTTGGGCAGGATGCCTTCGCAGACCTTGCGGACTTCAGGGCGGGTCTTTGGACTGTTCATGATATTTGCAACTATTTTCCTCAATTTCACACAGACGGGGGCCGGCTTGAGGACCTGGTCCGGGGCACAGCGGGCGAGCAGCAAATCACCGACCACGGCGACCTCTCCGGCCAACGCGTTTTCCGGGAGCCACTCCTTCTCGAGGTGGGAGACCAGCGGCTCGAGGGAGTCGATGGGACAGTTCCGATATATTTTTGCGACGCCTGTCCACAGGTGAGCGGGGGCGGCCTGAAACAACTCCGAAGCCCATGGACAAAGCACTTTCTGTTCTTCGGGCGTCATCTCGGGCATGCGCGAAGCCGAGGACAAACATGCCTTGGTCAGGGCCAGATCCCCCGACGCTGCGCCCTGGGATGCCAGTTTTTTCACGATTTCAAACGCGCGCAACCGCGAAAACCGCATCAGGTGGGGGAGCGCGCGCAGTCGCGTGGCCGGGTATCCCTCGAGCAGCCGGAAAGCCGCCGTCTCCTGCCGGGCCAGCGCAGCCAGGATCGCAAGGCTGCTGTCCTGGGAAATGAACAACCGCGGATTGTTGACCTTCTGCACGGCCCCATGGTACCGGTTCCACGCGTCGATCCCGATGATCGCAGGCGAGTCCCCAGCCAGATCGAACGTCTTCGGATCAAGGTTGTTGACGATCCGCCGAAGAGCGTCCACAGCGACGGTCTGTCCTTTTTCATCATGACTCATAATGTAGGACGAAAAAGTGTCCAGGGCGGTTGCGATCCCTTTTTGGCCGGTGAAAAACCAGCTACGAAGCTCATCCTCCTCCCGTTTCGGACAGGTGATGCGGGCTCCCCATGGCTGAACGTCGCAAACTTTCGCAACCTTATCCAGCAGGGCGACGATCTCAGGATCACCTGGAGGATACCCCGGCACCTCAGTCCCCGGCCCCGGCATCACCGGAGCGTCTGCCTGCGCCCCCATGGCCGCGTCAGACCCGCCCGGCTCGTCCTGCTTCGGTTTTTCATACCGCTGGCATGAAGATATAATCAAGAAAAGAATTAACAGCGTCGGGATTCTCATGCCACTCTTTCTACCTGAAATCCCGTCCTCGTCAACCGCGGCCAACCACCAATTCCTGACAGATGTTATTTAAATACTTCTTGACTTTTATGAATCCCATGCTTTGTTTCTCTGCTATTACTTGCGGCATTGACGCGCGAGGCGCCTGCCCCCGAAAGGAGTTCCATCAATGAAAAACCGCCTGAAACTGACTGTACTCGTGGCCGTTTTCGGCCTGATTTATCCGCTCTCCGGCTGCGACGACGGCAAGAAGAGCATCGCCAACAACACGAACCTGTGCGGCAACGACCAGGTCGACACGGGCGAGGCCTGTGACGGCGCCGATCTCAACGGCTATACCTGTGAGGATCTGCTCGAGGGCTTCACGGGCGGCACCCTGGCCTGCTATTCCACTTGTCAGATGGACACCTCCGGTTGCACGACCAACTGCACCAACGTCTGCACCCTCGGATCCACGCAGTGCAACACCGCCGGCACCGGCGTCGAGACCTGCGTCAACGGCGCCTCCGGCTGCACCGAGTGGTCCAACGCCCCCTGCGACGCCGGCACCCCCCTGTGCCAGCTCGACGGCGGCCTGCCCACCTGCGTGGTGGACTGCACCGGCTCCTGCGCGATCAACTCCTCGCGCTGCAACGCCGAGTTCACCGGCATCGAGACCTGCACCGCCGGCGCCAACGGCTGCGGCGAGTGGACCGCCACCGACTGCGCACCCGAGACCCCGGACTGCGCGATCCAGGGCGGCGGGGCCGTCTGCGTGAACAACTGCGTCGACGACTGCACCGCTGACGACGTGCGCTGCAACGACGCCGACGACGGCATCGAGACCTGCATCACCGGAGTCACCGGCTGCACCGAGTGGTCCAACGTCGCCTGCGGCGTGGCCACCCCCCTGTGCGAGCTGCGCGCTGGCGATCCCACCTGCGTGGTCGACTGCGGCGTGCACGAGTGCGTCATCGGCGAGACCGAATGCGACGACGCCGGCGGCGCCATCGAGTCCTGCGTGGCCGACGCAGACGGCTGCCCCGAGCTCCAGACCACGGCCTGCGACATCGCCACCCCGTTCTGCGAGATCGTCACCAACGCGCCCACCTGCCTGGAGACCTGCCTCGACGACTGCACCCTCGACGACGTGCGCTGCAACGGTGACGCCGACGGCATCGAGACCTGCGTCACGGGCGCCAACGGCTGCACCGAGTGGTCCAACGCCGCCTGCGACCCCTCCATCCCCGACTGCCAGGACATCGACGGCACCCCGACGTGCCTGTACACCAACGGCTCGGGCGAGTCCTGCGCCGACGTGTTCCGCGTCCGGCTCCCCCTCTGGGTCGAGGGCGACGACTTCACGGCCGACTACACCACCGAGGACCTGGTCTTCACCGACGCGTCCTGCACCAGCCTCTGGCTCGGCTCCGGTCCCGAGGCGGTCTTCTCCTATGAAATGACATCCGGTGAGACCGTTGTGTTCGCCCAGGGGTTGGGCGTCGACGGCCAGCTGCTGATCCAGGGCACCTGCAGCGCCTCCGGTGTCTGCCTTGACACCGCTGACAGCGGAGTCGAGGACGACATCGAGTCCATCATCTTCACCGCCCCCGCCGACGGCACCTACTACTTCATCGCGAAGTCCTACTATGCCTCGCCCGATCCGTCCACCTACGGCATCGCCCTGTACGCGTACGAGGATCCGGCCGAGCTCACCTGCGACGACCTGTTCGACAACGACGGCGATGGCCTGTGGGACTGCGAGGACTCCGACTGCGCGGGCGTTGAGCCCTGCGGAGCCGAGAACACGCTGGAGCGCTGCACCGACCAGATCGACAACGACAATGACGGCGCCATCGACTGCGCCGACTCGGAGTGCGGCGGCATCGGCGGCTGCATCCCGGAGAACGACCTGGCCTCCTGCACCGACACCATCGACAACGACGGCGACGGCAGGATCGACTGCGCCGACGAGGGCTGCAGCGGCATCGGAACGTGCCCGACGATCCTGCTCAACGAGGGCTTCGGGACCTGGCCCCCGGCCGGCTGGACCATCGACGACGGCGGCGACACCGGCTACACCTGGGAGAGCTCGGCCGGCAACTACTCGCTGACCGGCGCCACGGGCGAATTCGCCGTGGTCGACTCCGACGCCGCCGGCTCCGGCATCTCCTTCGACGACAGCCTGGTCTCGCCGGTGATGGACTTCGGCGCCTTCACGACCATCACGCTGAGCTTCGTTCATTATTACAACAACTACAGCACCGACACGGCATCCGTGGAAGTGACCACCGACGGCACGACGTGGACCCCCGTCATCACTTATTCGGTCGACACGGCTGACGGCGCGATCGCCTCCCTGGATCTCTCCACGTACGCCGGACAGGCCACCGTGCAGATCCGCTTCCACTACATCGGCAACTACGACTACTACTGGCTGATCGACAACGTCGTGGTCTCCGCGAACTGATCTTCCGCTTTTCAGAACACGAAATAAATCGGGGCCGTCACGGCAATCTGAACCGGACCTTCACCGTCGAGCGTGTCCTCGCTGGTGACCTTCAGGAAGAACCAGGAGTCCCCGCTGACATCCACGGTGGGGAACCAGGTGATGCGGTTGGTGCCGGGGGCCGGCTCGAGCTGGGCCGCGACCTGCCCACCGCCGGTGATCAGTTCGAGCCTCTGGATCGGCTCGTTGTCGACGACCTTGATCTGGAATTCCACGGTCCCCGGAGCCCCCATGGAGACCGTGCCGCCCAGGATCACCTCGCCGGACCGGAACATCACCTCCACGTCCGGATCGTCGGACGAATAGAAGCGCCGGTCCCGTATGGCCTGGACCAGGCTCTCACGGGTCAGTTCCGTCGCCCAGAAGACGCTGCGGTGGGAGTTCATCGACAGGCTGTGGTTGTCCTGATTGCTCGTGGGCGCCAGGTGCCAGCCGTTGTCCAGCGCCTGAATATAGTAGGGTAAAAACTCGCCGTCAGCGTTGCCGTTGCCCTTGTTGCCGGTCTCGATGGCGAACATGTTCGACGCGACGTCGGGTTCGAAATCAAGGTCGTCGAACACGCCGTTCTCGCGACCGGGGTGGTTGAACTGGGCCAGGGCGTTGTTCTCAATGAGCCAGTCGTAGATGTAAGTGATCCAGATATCCGAGATGGCCGACGTGTAGTCTTCGGTCGTGTATATGCACATGTGACCGTTCCAGGGGTGACTCCACTCGAAGCCGCGCAGCGCCACGAACACCCCCGGCTGCGAAAACGCGTCGGTCACCGTGCGCACCAGCGCCCACTCGGAGTCGCTGAGCTGCTCGGCGTGATCGGTCATGCCATAGAAGTCGACGCCCACGACGTCGCGGGCCCAGGTCAGCACCTCCTCGGGCGTGCCTTCGCCGTCGGAGAGCCCGCTGTGGCTGTGGAGATTCCCGAAGTACGGGCGCAGGCCCTCGTTGAGGTCCAGGACGTGCAAAGGGACTGAATCGTTGGCCACGTTGCCCGAGGCGTCGGTCGCCGTCAGCGTGAGCGTGCGGTCGCCATACTCGGGGATGATGGTGTCGCCGGGCTGCTCCAGCGTGCTCAGTTCGATCCCGTCGACGTCCCAGCGTACGGTGTAGGGTGCCTGACCGCCGGAGATCGCCGACGTCAGCGACAGCGTGCGGCCTTCCTGGACCTCGGCGGCGGGCGCAGGGGTGAGGATCGCCGCCACCAGCTGCTGCTGGTTGTTGACGTTGTTGACGTTATTGACGTTGTTCACGTTGTTGAGGTTGTTGACATTATTGACGTTGTTGACGTTTCCGGCGTTGGTGGGCTGGTGGGTGCCGGCCGTGTCATCACAGGACGACAGCACCAGGAAAAGCGAAAACGAAAGAACTGCCGGAATTTCGAGCGCGAGAGAAATATTCATGGGGAAACTCCTTCAACGAACCATGGTCAATGTATCCCGCCTGCAGCAAAAAGCAATCGTTCAATTTCTGATAAACCAACATGCAGTTTACTCTTATTTCGCGGCTTGCCCCACCACAGGAACCTGCGGTATGCTGGGCCCATGAAAACCCGACCGATTTTTTCGATTCTCCTTGCGCTTTTCCTGATCTCCTGCTCCGACGACGGCGCCAAATCACGGCCGACGTGGAGCCCGGTCGAGCGCGCCTCCGGACTCGAGACCGCTGTTTTCCCCGACGGTGACTCCTTCTACATCGACCCCGAAAACGGCGACGATTCCGGCACCGGAAGCTTCGAAGATCCATGGCAGAACCTGCAGTTCGTCCTCGACAATTACGTGCGGACGCAGGAATACGACTCCTATCCCTGGAACGAGGCCCAGGGAATGATCCCGCGCAACCCCGACGGCCCCGTGGGCCCCGGCGACACCCTCGTGCTGCGCGCGGGCAACCACGGCCCCATCGACATCCGGCGCGCCCGCAACGAGGACTTCATCGCCATCCGCGCCATGGACGGCGAGACCGCCACGCTGGAGCGGCTGTCCATCGTCTCGGCCTCCCACTGGATCGTCGAGGATCTGCACGTGACCCAGGACGCCACCGACGTGCCGACCCAGGGCGACCTGCTCGAGATCGAGAACCACAACTGGACCGGCCCCGCATCCTTTGTCATCGTGCGCGGCTGCCGCTTCGAGACCACCGCCGACGCCTCCGCCTGGACCCTCGAGGACTGGAACCAGCGTCCCTGCAACGGCGCCTCGCTCACCGGCGATCACCTGCTGCTCGAGGACAACCTGTTCCGCAACGTCAACTTCGGCATCTCCGTGTCGGGCGACTTCACCGACGTCATCGGCAACACCGTGGAGAACTTCGCCGGCGACGGCCTGCGCGGGCTCGGCGACGACCTCGTGTTCCGCGGCAACACCGTGAAGAACTGCTACGACGTCAACGAGAACCACGACGACGGCTTCCAGTCGTGGAGCATCGACGGCCACGCCCCGCGCCGCGTGGTCCTCGAGGGCAACACCATCCTCAACTACACCGACCCGAATCAGCCCTTCCGGGGTGCGCTGCAGGGCATCGGCTGCTTCGACGGCTTCTACCAGGACTGGTATGTCGCCAACAACCTCGTCATCGTGGACCACTGGCACGGCATCACCTTCCTCGGCGGCGACGGCGTGACGGTCATCCACAACACCGTGGTCAACCGGGATCCCGCCTCCGAGCTCACCCCGTGGATCATGATTGACGACCACAAGGACGGCAGCGTCAGCCGCAACTGTCTGATCGCCAACAACCTCGTGGCCAACCGCATCACCGCCGGCAGCGGCGTGACCGAGACGACCAACCTCGTCGTGGGCGACGGGGACCTCGCCGTCGTCTATGAAGATCCGGACCAGCTCGACTTCACGCCGGCGGCCGGCTCCCCGGTCCTCGACGCCGCCACCGCCCTTCCCGAATGCCCGGCCGTGGACCACGACGGCGTCCCCCGCCCCCAGGGCCCCGGCTACGACCTCGGTGCCTTCGAACGGACGCCTTGACTTGCCACGCAGTCAGGGGATACTTATCTCAGCTTTTGGAAAGTGCAGGTTGTCATGAATAGATATTTTACCACCGCTCGCAACTGTTCCTTCGCGCTGATCCTCGCCCTCGCGGTCGCCACGGGCTGCGGCGAAGGCGAGTCGCACAACAACAACACCAACAACGTCAACAACGTCAACAACCTCAACAACACCAGCAACCTCAACAATCTCAACAACACCAGCAACAACACCACGCCGATCTGCGGCAACGGCCGCATCGAGGCCCCCGAGGCCTGCGACGACGGCGATCTCGACGCCGAGGTGGACGGCTGCCCGGCCGACTGCTCCGCCGTGGACCCCGACTTCGCGTGTCCCGAGGCCGGCCTGCCCTGCGTGCGCATCGTGGTCTGCGGCAACGCCCGCATCGAGGGCGACGAGACCTGCGACGACCGCAACACGGCGCCGGGCGATGGCTGCGATGACGACTGCCACCTCGAGGCCGGCTGGATCTGCCCCACCCTGGGGGCCGCCTGCGTGGCCGAACGCTGCGGAGACGGCATCCTGGCGGGCTTCGAGACCTGTGACGACGACAACACCGGCAACGGAGACGGCTGCGATTCCACCTGCCACATCGAGGAAGGCTGGGAGTGCGTCGGCCTCACCTGCACGCCCACCGTCTGCGGCGACGGCCAGGTCGACGTGACCGAGGAGTGCGACGACGGCAACGACGAGGTCGGCGACGGCTGCACGCCCACCTGCAAGATGGAACCCAAGTGCGCCGACGGCGTCTGCGTGGCGGTGTGCGGCGACGGCATCGTGTGGGCCCCCGAGGAGTGCGACGACGGCAACAACCTCTCGGGCGACGGCTGCTCGGCCACCTGCACCGAGGAGTACGGCTTCGACTGCGTCGAGATCGCGCCCGTCCCGCCGGCCCAGATCCAGCTCCCCGTGACCCTGCGCGACTTCCTGCCCGCGTGCGGCACCGGCGCCCGCCCCACCGACACCGACACCGGCGCCGTGGCCCCCTTCGGCCACCCCGACTTCGAGTGCTACACCGGCGACGAGATCATGTCCGGCAACGTTGAAGCCCTCCTCGACGCCGACGGCAAGCCCGTCCGCGTGCCCAACCCGGTCACGTACAGCGACGCGGCCTTCACCACCTGGTTCCGCTCCGACGCCGACTACAACCGCACCTTCTCGATGCTGCTGCCGCTGACCCACCAGGGCAACGGCGTCTACCTGTTCCAGAGCGCCGCCCACTTCCCCCTCGACGGCCTCGGCTTCGTCGTCGAGGACTGCGGCGGCGGCGTCATGTGCGAGCCCGTGCGCATCGGCCACAACTTCTCGTTCACCACCGAGATCCACTACTGGTTCCAGTACGCCGGAAACGAGGTCCTGGACTTCACCGGCGACGACGACGTGTGGGTGTTCATCAACGGTCGGCTCGCCGTGGACGTGGGCGGCATGCACCCGCCCCGCAGCGGCTCTGTCACCCTCTCGACGGTCGCGGCGACCCTGGGCCTGACCGTGGGCGGCATCTACGAAGCCGTCGTCTTCCACGCCGAGCGCCACACCGACGGCTCCAACTACATGCTCACGCTGACCAACTTCAACCGCGCCCCCTCGACCTGCGCCTCCGATTGCGGTGACGGCCTGGTCGCCTCCGACGAGGCCTGCGACGACGGCGTCAACAACGGCGACTACGGCACCTGCAACCCCGGCTGCACGTTTGCCCCCTACTGCGGCGACAACCACGTCGACACCGAGGACGGCGAGCTCTGCGACGACGGCATCAACCTGGGCGGCGACGCCTCGGCCTGCGCCCCCGGCTGCCGCTCCCTGGGCGCCACCTGCGGCGACGGTGTCCTGCAGCCGGCCAACGGCGAGCAGTGCGACGACGGCAACACCCTCGACGGCGACGGCTGCACCTCCGACTGCCGCATCGTGGTGGACTGACCGCTGTGGTCAAGTCCACGGAGTTCGTCTGAAATCCTTGCAGCGTGCGGGAAACATCTTTGGGTCATTTCTTTCTTTTGATGTTCTCCCATGGCCCCATCGAACCTGACCGGCGCGGTACTCCCCTTTCCCGTCGAAATCGAAATCGAAATCGCTGCCCGACGCATCCCTTCCTTGGCTGGACAAATCCCTCATTTTCCTGGACAAATCCTTCATTTTCCCGGACAAATCCTTTTTTTTCCCGGACAAATACAACACTTTCCCGGGCAACTACTTCATTTTCCCGGGCAACTACTCCTTCTCGCCAGACGCTTCCCCCATTTTCCCAGCCAAGTCCCTCATCTCACCAGACGCTTCCCCCATTTTCCCAGGCAACTACTTCATTTTCCCGGACGAATCCTTCACTTTCCCGGACAACTTCGATTGCGAGCTGAATCGACCATTCACCGATTTACTTGAACTAGAACTCGACTGCCCTGGGATCCAGGCGGACCAGGTACACGCCGCAGGTGTGGACAGGTTCGTCCAGGTAGGTGGCGGCCGGCTCGGCGGCGGCGCAGAAAAACGCGGACCGGTCGTAGACGCCGGCGATCAGCAGGGCGTCGCCGTCGAGGGCGTAGCGCACGTGCTGGATGTCGCAGGCGACCGAGGACGCGTTCGGCTCGATGGGGTCGAGGAAATCGAAGGCCGGCGACGTGAAGGTGTCGGTCCCGACGACGGTGCCGTCCGGGAGAAGACGCGTGGCGACCATGTACATCCGGCCAATCTGCCCCGGACGAGGGTCGCAGGATGTCTGCGGTGGCGTCAGTTCCTCGCGGGAATACACCAAGCCGCCTGCGATCATCCAGCCGCCGTCGGACAGGCGGAAGATCTTTTGAGGATAACGGTCCTCCGGCAACGGGAAGCGCAGGGAGTCGACGACGGTGCCGTCGGGCTCAATCCGGCTCACGACGAGTTCCAGGAAACCCTCCACGTGCTGCGACCAGACCAGCTCGACGGCCCCGTCGTCTGCGAGGCGCTCCAGCCGGTGCAGGTTGGGAGAATGGGCAATATCCAGCACATGGAGCCCGGTCACGTCGACCTCGGCCGCGTTCGCCTCGAAGGTGATCAGGAACGGGTAGCGGCGAGCATCCCGGTCCTGAAGGTTGACGACGACGCGATAGGCTCCGTGGCCTGCGCCCTGCACGAGGGCCGTGTCCGGGGAGTCCTCCGGATACAAGGGCAGTGGGTCGTGCTTGATCGGGGGCAACGCCGAGGTCTGGATCAGGCCCGGCGCGGCGATCGAGAACCGGGAGATCCACAGGATGCCCTTCAGGGAATCGGAGGCGAACGTGACCAGCGCGAACTCGTCGTCGCCGTTGCGCACGAGCTGCGGATCTCCGATGCCGGAATGGTGCCGGACGGTCTCGGAGTGCACGAGCGCGCCCTGGGGGGAGAGCCAGTCGACCACGAAGTCGAGGTCCTCGGGGTCCGGGTGGTGGCGCACCATGGCGAAGCCGGCCGCGCCCAGGGACAGGATGGTCTGCGGCGGTGTCCTGCCGCCTGGAAAATGAAGATCTTCGGGGACGCGGGAGGCCCCGAGGCGCCCGAAAAAGGCCCGGTCGCAGCCGGGGTGGTGATAGCCGTCCTCGTGATCGCGCCAGCCCCCTCCCATGTCGATGTCATCGTCGTACGTGCTCCAGGTCAGACGTTTCCGGGGCAGGTGGGGCCGTCGAAGTCGCCCTGCACGATGCCCGCGATCCACAGCGCGCCGTCGGCGTCGTTGGTCAGGACGGGGTACTTCACGCTCGCGGGCATGGTCAGCAACCGGTAGTTGCCGCAGTAGCGCTCCGAGAGGGTCAGGCAGTCCTCGGTGAGGCTCACTCCGCCGAAATGGCCGGCTGCAGCGCAGGCTTCAAAGTTGGTCTCGACCTGCTCGCCGGCCACCGGCACGAGCACGCCGTCGCCGCACACGGGGTTCAGTTCGAGAGGGGCCTCGCAGGCGGGCGTGCCGAGTAGCAGGATCCAGGTGCCGAACCAGAGCGCGATTGTTTGCTTCATGATTGAGAGGCTCCCTTCTTCATCTGTCTCATACTCCATTTTTGAGAATCGTCAACCCGCCGACGAGAAGTAGCGCCGTGCCGTTGAAGAAGAAGCGGCGCGTTTCCGGCGCGCTCCAGAGCAGGCGCTCTTTCTTCGGATCCACGGAGGTTAGCCCTTGTTGAGCGCCACCGGCGCGCAACGGGGGGAATGCCGGCGTCTCCCTTGATCCCCGGGTAGCCGAGATGCCCGATGCAGCAGCGATTTCCTCTTAAAATATGGGACTGCGGCCACAGCTTTGGAGTGCGGCGACTTGGCGCCGCATTTTCCCCGGCGCCCGGCGACCGAAGACGGTCGCGTGGCGCCGTGCTCCCCTTCCAACTTTGGGAGTGCGGGAGCTCGCCGGTCGAAGACGACCGGGCTCCAGCCTATTCCCCGGCGCCATGCGATCGTTTTCGTGGGAATTCTGCAGGTGGACCGTCGCGCCTCACGGGGGCGTCTGACCGGCCGCGCAGCCGGAACGACAACTCCACTCGCAGTCGCTCTGCATCTTGTGGTTGCTCTCGGCACACCAGGAGGGCCAGTCGGGGCCGCCGTTTCGGCCGCAGGCGTCGTGGCGGGTCATCACGTGAATCTTGCAGTCCTCGAGGCAGTGCGGCGACGGGCAGCGCGGCGCGGCCTTCCCGGTCGTGGTCTTCTTCGCCGGCGGCGGCCCGCCCATGCCAGGAGCCGACGCCGCCGACGGGGGATCCGCCACCAGCGTCTGCGTCGAAGTGGAGCAGCAGGAACCCAGAAGCAACAGGACC
>PHAZ01000100.1 GCA_002841825.1 Deltaproteobacteria bacterium HGW-Deltaproteobacteria-22
TATAGTCCTCGGAGTTGAAGATCTTGCCGTTGAGATCGCGAATCTCTCCGCCGGCGGCGCGCAGGATGGCCAGCCCCGGAGCGATGTCCCAGATGTGGACGCGACCGAGCAGCGCGCCCCAGACGGCGCCGCGCGCGACAAACGCGATATGGGCGACCGAGGATCCCATGGAACGGATTTTTCCGGGGAAGTCGGTGCGGAAGTCGTGATGGAAGCGTGAATAGGTCAGCAGCACGGCCTCGTTGTCGACGGAGTCGTCGACCCGGGCGCGGATGGGCTTGCGGTTGTGCAGGGCCTTCTTGCCCATGCCTGAGTAAAGTTCATCGGTGACCGGCATGTAGAACACGCCGAGCTTGAGCTCGCCCTCGTGGAAATGGGAGATGGAGATGCCCCAGATCGGGAAACCCGTGGAGAAGACGGCCGTGCCGTCGACGGGATCCACGACCCACAGATGGTCCACGTTCACCGGAGCGATGGGATTCTCTTCTCCGAAGAAGTGATGATGCGGATAAGCCGCCAGAATCTTCTGCTCGAGGAACGACTGTACTTCCAGGTCCGCCTGGGTCACCAGGGACATGTCATATTTCAACTGGGGATCGGCATGGCCATAATGGCGCATGGCGATTTTTCCTGCTTCACGTGCGATTTCTTCGGCAAAACTGAGAATCTCTTCCCACTCGGTAACACCTGGCTGTAAGGGCATTCATTCCTCCGGATTGTTGCAATGTTTGTTGATTATTTTCGAATCCACTCAGGATGCTGGGCCAGAAGCTCGCGTATGATGACTTCCGCCAACTGCGGAACGACTTCCCATGCAATCATTTCAATGACTTCACGGCTCACGCCGGTGAGGGCGGCATGCTTTTCGCTGATCTCGGAGACCTTGGCCGCGACGTGCTCTGCGGCAACGGAGGAGGCCATCGGTGCGGAGTCGACCCTGCCCGCGGGGACCGCGGGGGCCGCGGGAGCGGCTGGTCGCACGGGCGCGGAATCGACAATGGCCGCCGGCGCCGAAGGAGCGGCCGGGCGCGCCGGTGCAGCCGGACGGGCGGGGGCGGAATCGGCCACAGCCGCAGGCGCGACGGGGGTCGCAGGCGCATGTGGCGCCAGTGGCGAGGTAGGCGCCACCGGGATCGCAGGACGCGCAGGAGCCGCGGGCGCATGTGGCGCCACCGGCGCCACCGGGATCGCAGGACGCGCAGGGGCCTGTGGCGAGGCAGGCGCAACCGGGATCGCAGGACGCGCAGGAGCCGCAGGGGCCTGTGGCGCGGCAGGCGCAACCGGAATCGCAGGACGCGCAGGAGCCGCGGGCGCCACCGGAATTGCTGGACGCGCAGGGGCCGCAGGCGCTACGGGAATTGCAGGACGCGCAGGCGCATGTGGCGCCACCGGGATCGCAGGACGCGCAGGGGCCGCAGGTGCCTGTGGCGCGGCAGGCGCGACCGGGATCGCAGGTCGTGCGGGAGCCGCAGGGGCTGCGGGAGCCGCAGGGGCTGCGGGAGCCGCAGGGGCTGCGGGAGCCGCAGGGGCTGCGGGAGCCGCAGGTGCCTGTGGCGCGGCAGGTGCCACCGGGAACGCGAACGGATTGGGCGCTGCGCCCGAAGAGGGGACAGACGACGAAGGCGGCGCGAACGACGACATGAAGACGGTCTCCTTGACCGGCTTCCTGTGGGGGGAGGAATCCTCGGCCTCGATCGGGGCCATCGAACCGGTGGGCTTCTTCTCGAGCAGGTTCGACGACATGATCGGCGCGCTGCCGTGAGCGGGCATCACCGGTATGGCCGGACGCGATGGCGTCGCAGCAGGGATCACCGGCAGGCCCGGTGAAGACGGAACCCGCGCAGGAATGGGCGGCATGGCGAGCTCGCCGCCGGAGACGGCCCCGGAAGTGCCGAAATCCAGAGCGATGTCCATGGACAGATCGTTGTCGTCGGGCGTCTCGGCATCGATGATGATTTCCTCGACGACCTCGGGAGCCGGCTTGGCGCGCGCGGTCGCGGCCTTGCCGACAAGCTCGAGCAGGGCATCGGGCAGGAAGGGCTTCTCGATGCTGCCCTCGGCGCCGACGCCGCGCACTGAATCGAACGGTTTTCCCTTGCTGCGCAGAATGATGACGGGAATGCCGGAGAGCGCACTCTCCTGCTTGATCGCGGACAGCAGGCTGTATCCATCCATGCCGGGCAGATAGTCCTCGGCGATAATCAGAGCGGGCTTTTTCTCGCGCGCCACCAGCAGGGCCGTCTGACCGTCACCGGCTTCCAATATCTGGCGACTGGAGTCGCCCAGCGTCATTTGAACAGCTTTTCGAATTGTTTTGCTGTCGTCTGCTACCAGGATCATTTTGGTCATATCCGCCTCACCTGTTCAGAGAGGTTTACCAAAAACTGCTCGGCACCGCAAGAACCAGTTCAGTTTTGGCAAGGAAAATCCATGGAGACCGATGCACGCCCGACACCATCCCCGGCAAGCGCACCGGTCAGCGGGAGATCAATCCAGCGTGTATTTCGCCCAGATCCCGGACAATCCGGTCGGGCTTCAGGGGAAACGCCGCCGCTTTCTCCAGGGAGGTTTCACCGGTCAGCACGAGAAACGAGATCAGGCCCTGCGTGACGCCCATGGTCATGTCCGTGTCCAGTTGGTCGCCGACCATGGCGACGTGCTCCGGGGAAGTGAACCCGAGCCGCTCGAGCCCTGCCTGCACCATCGGCAGCGACGGCTTGCCGAGGATCGTGGGTTCCCGGCCGGTCATGACCTTCATGCCGGCGATGAACACGCCGACATCCGGCGTCAGGCCGTTTTCCGTGATGCACGTGATGTCCGGCTGGGTGGCGAAGTACGGCACCCCCGAATAAAGCAAATGCGCCATCTCTTCCATCTTGCGGTACGTGATGCCGGTGTCAAACGTCAGCAGCACGGCTTCGGCATCCTCGCTGGTCAGCGTGAAGCCCAGCCTGCGGAACTCCTCCTCCACCGGCGGCGTCGCGACCAGGTAAATGCGCCGATAAGGCGTGTCCTGCAGGAGATACCGGGCCGCCGCGTCACCGCAGGTGAGCACCTGATCGTCGCGTACGGGAAACCCGCGTCGCCGCAATTTTTCCACGTAGGCATGCGCTGTGGTTGAAGAGTTGTTGGTCAGGAACAGATAGGGGATGCCCCGGGCCAGAAGGAACTCCAAAAACGGAAGCGTGGCAGGCAGTTCGCGGGTTCCTACGTAACAGGTCCCGTCCAGATCCAGAAAGAATGCCTGTATCCGCGAATAGAGTTCCATCATTGTGCCCGAGACCGGAATCGAACCGGTACAGGAAAAATCCCGGCGGATTTTAAGTCCGCTGCGTCTACCTGTTCCGCCACCCGGGCACGGGTAGCCGGTTGGTGGCTCTGCTGGGAGTCGAACCCAGAACATCTCGATTTTGAGTCGAGCGCCTCTGCCTATTGGGCCACAGAGCCCAACCTACCCCCGTTTATGCAGTGCGGCAGAAAAAATGCAAGCTGAAAAACCGGGTATGGGGGGCCAGTTCCCCGAATTTATTCACAATTCCATACAATAGATGCTTGACATAATGCCCCGAATTCGATAGTGAGAAAAAACTGGGAGTCTGCCGGTGAGATCCGGTCCGCCGGTGAGATCCGGTCCGAAAGTTTCATCCGACAGCTTCCGAAAGGTCGTCGAATGAGTTCGGATTCCCTGGAAGTGACAATCGGCGGACAGAAACTCTTTCTGCGGGGCGAGGATTCCGAGGACCTGCGTGAGCATGTCGCGCAGGTGAATCAGACGATCGCCGAGATCACCGGCCCCGGCGGGGAAGTCAACGTACGTGTCGCCCTCCTGGCGGCGCTCAACCTGGCCGAGACGCTGGCCGCCGAACGAAGAAAGAACCTGCAGTTGCTGCAGAATATACGGGCTCGTGCGGTGCACATCTCTGATTGCATCGAACGGATTCCACGGTAGTCACCCTAATTGGAGGGTGTTTATTTATAGATGAATAGATACAAGGATTTTTCACTGATTTTCAACGGAATAAAAGCCGGTTTTCCCTTTTTTGGGAATTTTTCCCGAGCAGGTGCCTGACGCACGATTCATACATTCCGAAGTACCCGTTCGAGTGACCGGGAACCTTGAATCTATTCACCAAATTGGCTGTGCAGTACTGACTGCGCCTGAGGAGGTGAATCCATGATCATTCCGATTTTAATCGTACTTGCGGTGGCAGCCGCGATCGGCGGCGTGTTCGCAGGCCGGTGGCTGGCTGGCCGCCGGTATCTGAACATGGGGCTGTCCGCGCAGGACCAGGCCCGCAAGATCCTTGAGGACGCCTCCCATGAGAGCGAGTCCCTGGTCCAGAAGGCCCTGATCGAGAGCAAGGAGTTCCTGCTCAAGGCCAAGGAAGAGATCGAAAAGGAGAACTCGGAGTCCCAGAACAAGAACCGCGAGCGCGAAAAGCGTCTGGTCCGACGTGAACAGAAGATCGAGCAGCTCGAGGATGACCTCAAGGCCAAGCAGAAGGACAGCCTCCGTCGCGAACAGGAGATCTCCCGCAAGGAGGAGATCGCCGAAGTGAATCTCCAGAGCGCGACCACCCAGGTCCAGGAGATCCGCAACGAGCTCGAGCGCGTGGCCAGCCTGTCCATGGAAGACGCCCGCAAGATCCTTGAGGAGAAGGTCGTCGACGAAGCCAAGGTGGCTGCTGCCGACCGGATCGCCGCCGTGGAGCAGGAGACGCAGTCCAAAGTAGATGGAATCGTCAAGAATATTCTTGTCACAGCCATGCAGCGCTATGCCTCGGAGTACGTCGCCGAGCGCACCGTGAGCGTGGTCCAGTTGCCCAACGACGACATGAAGGGCCGCATCATCGGACGCGAGGGCCGCAACATCCGCGTCTTCGAGGCAGCCACCGGCGTCGACGTCATCATCGACGACACGCCCGAGGCCGTCATCCTGTCCTGTTTCAACCCGCTGCGCCGCGAGGTCGGCAAGGTCGCCCTCACCAAGCTCATCGCCGACGGTCGCATCCACCCGACCCGCATCGAGGATCTTGTGCAGAAATCAGAGGAGGAGGTCGCAGGCCAGTGCCGCCGCATCGGTGAGCAGGTTGCCTTCGACCTGGGCCTGCAGAAGCTCCATCCCGAACTGCTGTTCCTGCTCGGCTCCCTGAAGTTCCGCAACTCCTACGCGCAGAACCTGCTGCTGCATTCGATCGAGGTCGGCCACATCGCCGGCATGATCGCGGCCGAGCTCGGCGTGAGCGCAAAATATGCCCGGCGCGCCGGTGTGCTTCACGACCTCGGCAAGGCCGTGGACCATCACGAGGAAGGCTCCCACGCCGAGGTGGGCGCCGCACTGGTCAAGAAATACGGCGAGAATGCCCGCATCGTCGCGGCCATCGCCTCGCACCACAACGAGGTCGAACCCCAGAGCCTGCTCGATCACATCGTGCAGATCGCCAACGCTCTCTCGGCCCAGCGGCCTGGCGCGCGCAAGGAGTTCCTCTCCTCGTACATCAAGCGGCTGGAGGACCTCGAGAAACTGTGCACCATGTTCCCGGACGTCAAGAAGGCCTACGCCCTGCAGGCAGGCCGCGAAATCCGCGTGATGGTCGAGAACCAGCGCATCAGCGACGCCGGAGCCCTGCTGCTGGCCCGCGAGATCGCCTCCAAGATCGAGAACAACCTGGCCTATCCGGGCCAGATCAAGGTGAACATCATCCGCGAGACCCGGGCGGTCGAATATGCCAAGTAAGATGATCGGGAACCCCTTCGCCGAGGCACCCGACGGACTGCGAATCCTGGTTTTCGGCGACGTCGTCGGCCCGGCCGGCGTCCGGGGCATCGAGAAGCTGCTGCCCGGGATCATCGCCTCGGGCACCCCCGACCTCGTCTTGGCCAACGGGGAGAACGCCAACGGCTTCGGCATGCTGCCGGCCTCGGCCCAGAAGATGCGCGCCGCGGGCGTGCAGGTCCTGACCGGTGGGAACCACACCTTCCGTCCCTCCGAGGCGCACAAGATGCTCGAGCAGGACCGGAACATCCTGCGCCCGGCCAACCTTGCGCCGGCCACCTCTCCTGGCTCAGGGGAGACGATCTTCGAGACCCCCCGTGGTCCGGTGGGCATCCTGAACCTTGCCGGCCAGGTCTTCATGGACCCCGCCGACAGCCCGTTCCGGACCCTCGAAGGTGCCATCTCGCGTTTCCGCGAGCGGAAGGTCCGCGTCATCGTCGTGGACTTTCACGCCGAGGCCACCGGGGAGAAGACCGCGCTGGCCCACTTCGCCGACGGCCGCGTCTCGCTGGTCTTCGGCACCCACACCCACGTCCCCACGGCCGACGCCCGCATCCTGGCCGGCGGCTGCGGCTTCATCACGGATGTGGGCATGTGCGGCTCCGGTCTGGGCATCATCGGCATGGAACCCGAAGCTATCCTGCGTCGGCATCTCACCGGCCTGCCCAGCCGCTTCAATCCGGACGCGCGTGAGAGCCGCCTCCAGGGGGTCGCCGCGGTGGCCTCGCCCGACACCGGCGCCTGCCTGTGGATCTCCCGGGTGGAATGGACCCTGTGATGGCTCAGTCCCACCCCGTCCTCCCGCGTGCGCTCGTCACGATGATGTTTTTCTGCTTTCTGGCCGCTTGTGGCGGCCGCTCCGGCGACATGATCACCGAACCAGGCCCGGACGCGACCGAGCCCTCCCCCGAACCCGAACCAACGCTGGACTGTGATCGCCTCGCCGCGGGCTACGTGCCGTGCCTGCCGGGCGCCACGACGGTGGTTCCGGGGCGCGCCGTCACGCCGCCGAAGCCCTGGGTCAGCCTGCCCTGCAACGTAGAAGCGACGACCCTTGTCGACCTGTTCACCGATGGCTACAGCCCCCGCGACATCGAGACCCTCGCCGAACTCTCGTCCTTCGAGCAGGCCCGGCCCGGCAGCGTCTGCCTGCACCTCCACGCCTTCGGTCTCGAGCAGGCCCCCGAGGCCGTGGCCCACCTGTTCGACGACTTGCGCCTCGAGCCCGCGCAGGCCTGGACCAGGCTTCGGAAGTTCCTCTCGGAGAAGCCCTACCTCGGCATGGCCGGGCTCGAACTGGAGGGGCCACCGGCGCCGCCCGACGCCGGTCTGTTGAAGCAATTGGAGGAAGCCACGGCGGCCGGGCGTCGCTTCGGTGTTCGCACTGCCGGGATCTTCCTGATCGGGCGACGTACGGTCCCCGAGGGCCTCACCTTCGCCGCTGCGCTCGCGCAGGTGCATAAGGATGAGGACGCCCCTCCTGAGACGACGCTGACCTGGACCGACAGGGAGCCTGATCCCGAAGGACGCATCCGCGAGTTCTCGCTCCTGTGCCGTACGCGGCAGGACTGGAAGCACCGCCTGCATGTCATCTCCGACTGCCTGGACCGGAAGGCCTGCCCGGCGATCCTTTCCTGCATCTCCGGCCAACTGTACGAACAGGAATGGAGCGAGACCGAGACCCTCGACATTGCCGAAGACTCCGGCACCGCGCTGCTCACCTCCGGCAGCGGTCCGGTCCGGCTCTTCTCCTGGCTGGATCCCGAGTGCGCACACTCCAGGGAGCTCTTCGCCCAACTGCACGCCCTCCAACTGCGCGACCCCCGGATCCAGCTCCGCATGGACCTGGTGGCCGCTACGACCAAGGCGGCCCGCGTGCGCGAGACCCTCCTGGACCCTGCCATCAACGGCAGTCCCGACGGCGCCCTGTGCGTGCTCGCCGGAATCCTCTCCTACTATCCGCTGCTCGAGGAGTCCGAGATTCCGAAGATGGCGGCCCGCTGCGGCCTCACACCTCCGGTCTTGCAAAACGATCCAAAAAACCTGAAGCTCCCCGTCGGAGCGCTCCCCGCCTTCTGTCCGGCGCAGGTGACGCCGTGCACCCTCCTGGGCACGCATCTGCTGGAGGGCGTTCCCAGCAACACGTTCCTTGATTTCGGCATCTCCCGCATCCATCGGGAGCTGGCCGGTTCGAAACCCTGACTAGAGGTGATTTCATGAAAAAGCTCGCGTGGTTGACCATCCTCCTCCTCCCCGTCCTGTTCGCCTGCAACAAGGAAAAGAAAGCGCCCGCCCCGGCCCCGGCGACCGATCCGGCAGCGATGAAGCCCGGCACCGACGACGGCACCAAGCCGACGGCCGATCCTGCCGCGGAGAAGATCTCCTGCCAGACCCTGTTCGCGCGGCACGGCAAGTGCATCTTCCGGATCCCGGAGACGAACAAGATCTTCAACATCGCCGTGGGCGACAGCCCGAAGAAGGGCGCCGCCGAGCCGCTGGTCACCATCGTGGAGTTCTCGGAGTTCCAGTGCCCGGCCTGCAAGGGCTTCTCCCAGCAACTGATCCCGGACCTGATGAAGAAGTACGAGGGGAAGGTGCAGATCGTGTTCAAGCACTATCCGCTGGACTTCCACGAGTACGCCCTTCCGGCGGCCATCGTGGCCGAGGAAGTGCGCGCCCAGAAGGGTGACGAGGGCTTCTGGAAGTTCCACAACCTGATCTTCGCCAGCCAGGAGAAGCTCGGACCGGACTTCCTCAACGAGACCGCCAAGGGGCTCGGCGTCGACATGGAGAAATTGCAGAAGATCATCCTCGACGAGAACAGCAAGCACAAGGAGCGCATCAGCGCCGACACCAAGCTCGGCGACAGCGTAGGCGTCGAAGGCACGCCCTTCCTGTACATCAACGGCGTGCTCTTCACTCCGGACACCGACGATCTGCTCGAACTGATCGACCGCCAGCTGGCCAAGGCCGAGGCGGCCGTCGCCGCGGGCACGCCCAGGGCGAAGGTCTACTCCTTCCTCGTGGACCACGGCGCCCCCGTGTTCGAGACGCCCGTCCCGAAGGAGGAGCAGGACAAGGCCCTCAAGGCCAAGGAGAAGTTCTTCCTCGACAAGTGCGGTGCCAGCTCCAAGGATCCGCAGGTGATGGCCTTCGTCAACCTGCTGACGACCTGCTCCAAGCCCGACGTCAACTGCGAGGTCTTCATGCAGTGCGTGGAAAACCAGGTCCGGCAGCAGCTCCCGGACGCCGAATAATCCCCCTCCCCGAGAAGAAGGTGCATCATGAAGAAACTCACCCGACTGTGGCCCGTCCTGCTGTCCTTCGGCCTGATCCTGGGGGCCTGCCGCCCCTCCTCCGGCGGCGACGCCGGGGACACGGATCCCAACGCCAAACCCCTGATCTCCAAGAACCCGACGACCGAAGGCACCAAGAAGACCGCCGGTGACGACAAGGCCGGTCCCAAATCCAGCGCGTGCCAGGACATGACCGACACCTGGTTCGAATGCATCTTCGAGGAGAACCCGCTCCAACTGACGCTGACAGGCAGTCCGGCGCTGGGTGCCCGCGAGCCGCTGGTGACGATCCAGATGTTCTGGAGCGTCTTCTGTCCGGAGTGCAGCCTGATGATCTCCAGCGTGTTCCCGGAGATGCTGGCCAAGAACCCCGCCGACGTGCAGGTCCAGCTCGCCGCGCTTCCGTCGTTCGCGCACCCGGTGGACCTGGAAGTGATGCAGACCGCCTACGAGATCCGCGCCCAGAAAGGCGACGAGGCCTTCTGGAAGTTCCTGCAGGCCGTGCACAGGAAGCCCGAGAGCCTTTACATCCTCGAGCGGCAGTTGACAGGAGCCGCCCGCGCCGACGCCATGAAGACCTTCGAGGCGCGCTGCAACGAGCCCCAGCTCAAGGCGCTGGTCAACCTCTTCCGCCTCTGCGACAAGCCCGGAAACGACTGCAAGGGCTTTGAGACCTGCGTGCAGGAGTACTACTCCGCGCTCAACGACGGACGGCCCGTGCCCGACGCCAAGAGCGACACCCCGACCTGCGCGGAGATCACCTCCAAGCGCTTCGACTGCATCATGAAGGATTACGTGTTCGACATCCCGGTCGACACGAGCCCGCAGCTGGGCAGCGCCGACGCTCCGGCCACCCTGGTCGTCTTCTCGGACTTCGAGTGTCCCTACTGCGGCCAGCTCGGCCAGGACCTGGCCAAGCTCTCCAAAAAGCTCGGCGCCAAGCTCCGTATCGTGTTCAAGCAATACCCGCTGCCCTACCACAAGGACGGCCAGCTGGCCGCCCGACTGGGCGTGGCCATCTTCGCCAGGAAGGGGTCCGCCGAGTTCTTCAAGTTCCATGACGCCGTGTTCGGGAACCAGGAGAAGCTCTCCCGTGACTGGCTGATCACGCTGGCGGGCAAGCACGGGCTCAAGGCCGACGAGGCCGCCGCCGTGGTCGACTCGCGGGACCGGGTCCCCGCCATCGACAACGACCGCATGCTCGGCGACCTGCTCCGGGTCAACGGCACACCCACGGCCTTCCTCAACGGCGTCCACATCAAGACCGGCAAGATCGAACAGATCGAGAAGACCGTGCTGGCCGAGGTCGACCGCGTGGAGAAGACGTTCCCGAAGAACAACCGCAAGAACCTGTACGCCCGCATCGCCCAGACCGGCCGCGCCAACCTGCGCGAGCTGGCCAAGGCCTCCGGCGTGGACCTCAAGCTCCTCGACGCCGCCCTCAAGGCCCAGACGCACAAGAAGACCATCGAGGACGAGCGCGCTTTGGGCGCCGCCGTCTGCACCGAGATGCCGTGCCTTTACATCAACGGCAAGAAGATCTCGTCCGATCCCCGGCCGCTGATGCCCCGCTTCTTCGACGAGGCCCGCTTCGCGCTGGAGGCCGGCATCGCCCGCGGCACGCTGCTTGCGCACCTGACCGGCCTGAAGAACCTCATCCAGACGCTGGTGGCCGACGCCGCCCTGCACGGCACCGAGGTCTTCGACTTCACCACCGCCTGCAACAAGCCCACGGGCGCCTGGACGAACCTGATGCCGGCGTTCCTGGCCTGTTCGGGCACCTCCAGGAATTGTGCCCAGTTCCGCCGCTGCGTCGTGCAGAAGAACCCCAAATAAATAAGGACTCAGTCATGAGCTTCACCTTCCCCTGGCGGGGCTCCACCAACGTCAAGAGCCGCATCCTGGCCTACCTCGAGCAGGCCGACCTCTGCCTGGACCGCTTTGCGGCGGCCTTCCGCCTGTACCTGGAGCGGGGCCCCTGCGAAGAGGTCGACGACCTGCGCAACGACAGCCACCGGGCCGAGAGCGCCGCAGACGACCTGCGCCGCGAGATCGAGCAGACCCTGTACGAGCACGAGCTGCTGCCGGAGAGCCGCGGCGACCTGCTGTCCCTCCTCGAGAGCCTCGACCACATCCCCGGCGCGACCCAGGGCGTGCTCAACATCCTGTTCCTGGAACACCCGGTGCTGCCGGAGTTCCTCAAGCCGCTGCTGGACCAGCTGGTGGCCATCAACACCGAGGCCTACGGCGTGGTCCACAGCGCCGTGGTCGCGCTCATGGAGGATCCTGCCCGCACACGCGAGTTGTGCACCCGCATCGACGAGCTCGAGAGCCGCTCCGACCGCCACCAGCAGGTGGCCATCCGGGAGTTGTACGCCTCCGGGCTCGAGCTCGCCGGCAAGCTGCAGATCAAGGACGTCATCCGCACCATCGGCGCCATCTCCGACCGCTGCGAGCACACCGCGGATCTCCTCAACATCATCGCGATCAAGCGCCGCATCTGAACCGCGCAAAGGGGTGATGAAAAATGTGGCGACTGGCTTCCGCGTTGTTTCTGGGCTGGTCCCTGGGCGCCAACGACGCGTCCAACGTGTTCGGCACGGCCGTGTCGTCACGCATGGTCCGCTTCTGGACGGCCGCGATCCTGTGCTCGGTCTTCGCGCTTCTGGGCCCCGTCTGGATGGGCGAGGCCGGACTTGAGACCTACGCGACCCTGTCCTCCTACTCCGTCGACGTGGCCTTCATCGTCGCGCTGACCTCGGCGCTGACGGTCACCCTCATGACCCTGCTCAAGCTGCCGGTGTCCACCTCCCAGGCCGTCGTGGGCGCCATGATCGCGGCCGGGCTCTTCGCCGACAGCGTGCACTGGGGCAGCCTCACCAAGGTCGTGGTGTGCTGGGTGGGCACTCCCGTGGGCGCCATGCTCATCGCGATGATCCTGTACAAACTGCTGGGGGCGATCTTCAACCGCCTGAATCTCAACCTGTTCCGGTACGACGCGGCCCTGCGCTGGGGCCTCATCGTCGCGGGCTGCTACGGCGCCTTCGCGCTGGGCGCCAACAACGTCGCCAACGTCACCGGCCCCTTCGTGGCCTCGGGCCTGATCTCGCCGACCTGGGGCGTGTGGCTGGGCGGCCTCGCCATCGCCGCGGGCGTGATCACCTACAGCCGCCCCGTGATGATGACCGTGGGCACGGGCATCGTCCAGCTCAACGCGTTCTCGGCGCTGGTGGTGGTGGCCGCCGAGGCCGTCACCGTGCACATCTACGCCGGCATCGGCGTCCCCGTCTCCACCTCCCAGGCCGTCGTGGGCGCGGTGCTGGGCATCGGCCTGCTGCGCGACGTGCGCACCATCAACACGCGCACCCTGGGCAACGTCGTGCTGGCCTGGCTCTTCACGCCCGCGATCGCGTTCGCGTTCACGTTTGCCTGGCTGTGGGTGGAGAAGAGCCTGTAGCAGTCGGACGGCTCGGAGGTCCGGACAGGGTGATGGAACCTTCCAGGGGTTTCCCGGGAACTCCCGAGGACTCACGGGAACCTTCCAGCGACGCTCCCGCCAATTCCCGAGGAGACGAGGGAAATGGCGCACGGGCTCCCGCCAATTCCCGAGGAGACGAGGGAAATGGCG
>PHAZ01000101.1 GCA_002841825.1 Deltaproteobacteria bacterium HGW-Deltaproteobacteria-22
TGGGCCGCTCGGTCGTGATCCACAGGTTCATGGTGTCGCCGGCGACGAAGGGGTTGTTTTTCATGGAGTCGAGGACCTGGAGCTGGAGATCCGGGTGGATGTTCGCCAAAAACAGGAAGGACGCATCACAGAAATGCGCCGGGAGTTTCGGCGTGAACCCCGCGAACACGTTGAGCTGGGTCTCGAGGGTGGTGCGCGTGGAGAAGTCAGGGGAGTACTTGCCGCGCCAGAAGAAGGTCTTCCCGGGGGCGCGCTCGATGCCCGCCGTGTCGCAGCTGCGCTTGGCGAAGTCGTCGAGGATCTCCTGCGGGAAGTCGTCGCCCACCACCGCGACCATCTGCACGGGGGCGAAGCGGGATGCGGCCATCGAAAAATACGAGGCCGAGCCGCCCAGGATCCGTTCCCGGCGGCCGAAGCGGGTTTCCACGTCATCAAATGCGACTGAGCCAACAACCAGTAGGGACATCTTTCACCTCGGATTCATCTCGGACGGTTGGGGTTCGGGACCCGGCGCCGGTTCCATCGGGGCCGGTTTTTCCATCGAAGCCTTGTTCTGGCGCGTCTCGCGCAACTTTTCCTGGCGCGTCTCGCGCACCACGCGCTGGCGCTGCTCCTCGCGCAGGCGGGCCATGATGCCGGCGGTGTCCGGGTGCTCCGGATCCAGCGCCAGGACCCTCTTGTACTGGGCGACGGCCTCGTCGGTGCGGCCGGTGTCCCAGAACGTGTTGGCCAGGTTCAACCGCGCAGCGCCAAAGCCTGGCTCCAGCGCCAGGGCCTTCTCGAAGGCGGAGATCTCCTCCTCGCGGTCGTCGGTGTTCATGTCCACGAAGGCCAGCGTCCGCAGGGTCACGCCATAGAAGTTCCAGAACTGCGGATCTTCCTTGTAGTACCGGCGGCCCTTCACGCAGAAGTCGAGGGCCTGCTCGTACTGGCCGGCGTCATACAGTTCCTGCGCCCTGGCCAGGGTCAGCCTGGGCGCCTTCCTCCGCCGCACGATCACGGTCTCGGGCTCCACCAGGAAGTGCCAGGCCGCGATCCCGCCGATGATGGCCAGCAGCAGCACCGCGCCGGCCGCGATGACCAGCCTCCGGTGGGCCTTGCAGAAGTCGGAGAGTCTTGAAAAACGGTTCATCGCCTATTTCGGGAGCAGCATGTCCAGCTCCGCGAGCACCCGCGGGGCGACGCGGTGGAGGTCGGTCATCACAGCACCGTGAATGGCGTTCGCGCACCGGGTGCACTGCGCATGCCCGAACGACGCGGCCACGGCCACCACGGTGCGGCGCGCGAACTCGACGTTGTGTTTCATCACGGCCATCACGCTCTCGACGGTGACGTGCTCCTCTTCTTCCTTCCAGCAGTCGTAGTCGGTGACCATCGCCAGGGTGGAGAAGCACAGTCCGGCCTCGCGGGCCAGGCGGGCCTCGGTGGCGTTGGTCATGCCGATGACCGCCGCGCCCATCTGGCGATACCAGTGGCTCTCGGCGCGGGTGGAGAACTGCGGGCCGTCGATGCACACGTAGGTGCCGCCCCGGTGCAGCGTGACGCCCGTGGTCAGGGCAGCCCCGGCGACGGCTTCGGCGAACTCGGCGCACACCGGGTCGGCCAGGCTCACATGGCCGGCCAGCTCGTTGAAGAACGTCGTCTCGCGGCGGCGGGTCATGTCGATGAACTGGTCCACCACCACGAAGTGACCCGGCACGAACTCCTCACGAAGGGATCCCACGGCCGACACGGCCAGCAGGTGGGTGGCGCCGACGCTCTTGAGCGCCCAGACGTTGGCGCGGTAGTTCACGCGGTGCGGGGGAACCAGGTGTCCTTCGCCGTGGCGGGCCAGGAAGGCCACCGGCGTGTCGCCGAGGGTCCCCAGCGTGATCGGCCCCGAGGGCATGCCGAACGGCGTCGGGATTTCCCTGCACTGGGTGACCTTCACTTCGGGAATCTGGTAGACGCCGCTGCCGCCGGTGATACCTAACATCATGAAAAACCTCCTCCCGCATGGCGGGAAAGCCGGCAAAGAGTAACGGGAACGCCCCGGGAACGCAAGCTGACAGACGGGACCGGCAGGGCCTGACCTTTGTATACGGAAGTGGAAGTGACGCCCGCCAGCGCGAACCCATGATTTTCCGGTTCCACTGGAAGGGGCTCGGTGTTACAAATGGCGGCATTGCGATGTCGCAAGCAGGCAGGTCATCATGAATCACGAACTTCCCCTCTCCGAGCTCGTCCGCGCGGGCTTCCGCGTCTCCTCGCGCGTCGCCGGCTACATCGTCGTCGGTGTGCTCTTCAATCTGGTGCTGCTGTTCCTGTTCTGGGGACGCTTCCGGGCCATGGACGGCCTCTCGGTCACCACGGCCCTGCGGATCGGCGGGCTCTTCATCATCGTGGCCTCGCCGGTCATCTATTATATGCTCGGCGCACGCCAGGGATCGAAGGCGGCCGTGCACGGTCTGGTCCGCAAGTACAAGGGTCCCCTGGTGTACATGCTGCTGTCGAAGATCCTGGCCCGCTTCCCGGATTTGTTCGCGGGCACCGGAAAGGCGAATCAGATATGGGCAAACGTCAAGGAGAAGTTTAACGAAGTCCTCGGGGACAACTCCCTGTTTTTGCGCATGGCGCTGAAGGCCTTCGCCGGGAAGGTCCGCTTTCTCGGGCTGGCCGAGGACGCCCTGGGCAAGTTCGGAGATCAGAGCCTGGAGCCGGCGCGCAAGCTCGAGAAGATGGCCGAGTGGATCGCCGAGCGCATCCCGGAGGACCGCTTCGTCCCGACGTGGAAGCCCCTGAGCCTGGCCCTCATCACCAACGTCGCCCTGGTCGCTGCCGCCGCGGTGTTGTGATGCTATGATGTTCGGTGTCGTGCCATCGGTTGTCGGTGGACTTGTCATTGATGCCATGCTTTGATGCTTTCCTGCCGTTAGAGAAGGAGGTTCTTATGTTGACACGCCTGGCTTTTCTCATGCTTTCCCTTTTCGTACTGTCCGCCTGCGACGACGGGGTGAAGACGATCGATAGTTGCGGCGATGATATCAGGGACCCTTCAGAGGCTTGTGACGGACCGGATCTGGGCGGTGCAGACTGCACCACAGCAGGTTTTTACACAGGGACGCTGGCCTGCGGAGCCGACTGCCGGTTTGACACTGGTGGATGCGCCGGTCGCTGCGGCGACAACATCCTTGATGATGTAGAGCAATGTGAAGGCAACAGCACCGGGGCCAACACCTGTCAGACCCTGGGATACACCAGTGGTCAACTGAATTGCGACCCATTGAGCTGCACCTTCGATACAAGTGGTTGTGTAGGTGGTTGTGGCGATGGATCCAGACAAGGCGATGAGCAATGTGATGACGGCAATACCGAATCAGACGACGGTTGCTCTCCGGGCTGCCTGATTGAGGAGGGCTGGACCTGCAGTGGTAATCCCAGTTTCTGCATCACAGACTGTGGTGACGGCAACATCGTCGGCGATGAAACCTGCGATGGAACCAATCTCGATGGGGAATCTTGCGAGACACGTGGATTTTACACGGGCTCACTGGCATGCAACCAATGCAGTTTTGATGAGACCGATTGCAGCGGCACCTGCGGAGATGGGATCCTTGACAATGCGTTTGGCGAAGAATGTGATGGTGCCGAGCTCGGCGGTGCCCTGTGCAGCGATCTGGGGCTTACAGGCAGTGGTCTTGTTTGTGACGGCTCTTGCCGTCTGGATGCATCGGCCTGCACTCGCTGGGTTTCAGTGTCCTGCGGAACGTCCCACACCTGCGCCCTCGATTCCGCCGGGTCCCTCTGGTGCTGGGGAGCCTCCCTCCCTGCCGGTGTCGAGCCCACGGAACCGCCACCTTTGGACAATATCATGGTTCCTGTGTTAATTAACCTTGGCATGCCTGTCGACCAGGTGGTGACCGGAGGCCTTCACACTTGTGCCATTCTGAGCAACCAGAGTCTCTGGTGCTGGGGTGGCAATACGGACTTTCAACTGGGGGCGGGAATCCTCGATGCGGCGACCCGAACACCGCAACCGGTTTCCGGGCTCGGTTCCGGCGTGTCAGCGGTAGCCGCGGGCACCGCGCATACGTGCGCCATCGCCAGCGGACAGGTCTACTGCTGGGGCGCCGCCGGCAACGGACAGATCGGGAACGGGACGACTGTCACGGCACAGTTGCCCCAGTCCATTTCCCTTCCTGGTGCTGCGCCAACGACCCTTTCCACAGGGGCGAGCCACACTTGTGTCGTCAATGCATCAGGTAATTTGTTCTGTTGGGGTGGCTCATTCAACGGACAGTTGGGGCTGAGTACAACTGAAGATCAACTTTCCCCCTCACAGGTCGCCTCCATTGACTCCATACAGCAAATCTATTCCGGCTATATTCACACGTGTGCTTTGAAACTGGACGGAACGATATGGTGCTGGGGGAGCAATTTTCATGGCCAACTGGGCAATGGCACGACGGTCGATTCCTGGATGCCTATCCAGGTCTCCTCGATGGGAACGGCCGTTCTTGGTGGTGCGGCTCCGCGCTACAACCATAATTGTTTTATCAAGGGCGACCAGACAGCCTGGTGCTGGGGCCTGAATCAGTATGGCCAGCTTGGAAACGGGACGGGTGGAGGGGGAGGCTATTTAAAAAGCGCGGTGCCCGTGGCCGTGAGCACCTTGTCCGGCGTCATTTCAATAGGGGCAGGCGAAAACCACAGTTGTGCAGTGCTCTCCGACGGAACGCTGTGGTGCTGGGGCTCGAACCAATACGGCCAACTCGGCAATCCGACAGTTCTTACTGACACCAATCTGCCGGTACAGGTGGTTGGTGAGTAATAGATTCTGAGACTTTTTCACTCCCATAGGAATGAATCCGGGGTCCGCAGCGTACAAAGGATGTCGTTTTTCGCCCGGGTCCCCCCCCAGCGGGCGCATTGATTTCATAGAAGGAGTAGGGTAACATGCCAGCCATGTCATCGATCGTACTTCCCGCCCAACTGAACTCAAGCCTCTCCCGTACGCGTTTCAGGCTTCGGTTCTCACGTTTTATACAGAAGGCCTTGCCCATCTGGTCGGTGCTCGGCGGCCTGATCGTGTTCGCGTCCATCGTCGAGCACGCCGAGTGGATCGAGCCAGCCTGGATGCGCAACCTGCAGTGGATGCTCGTGGCGGCCATGGCCGGCGTGGCCGTCTGGTCGGTCTCGCGTGTGATCACGGTGCATCAGGCTGCGGCGCTGCTCGACGCGGCCGCAGGTGGCGACACCGTCATTCCGGCGGCGGTCAGCTTCACCCGGCATCCCCAGGAAGGCCCCTTCGTGGAGATGACGTTGTCCCAGGCCGCAGCCCACACCGCGCGCGTGACGCCGGCCAAGGCGGTGCCGCTGCTGTTTCCGCTGGCGGCCATGGCCCTGCCGTTCTTTGGTATGAGTTATATCGCCGTGCCCCATGTGGTCGAGCCGCCCCGGCTCTTTTGGGGCCTGGTGGGGCAGCCGGCCCTGGTGAACCAGCTCGATCTCACGCCGAACTTCGCCAAGGAAGACCCCGAGTTCACCGTGCTCAAGGAAGAAATCCAGGATCTGCTGCGCCAGACCGAACTTTTTGGTAATTCCAAGACAAAAGAGCTGGCCCGGGAGCTCAAGCGCATCGTCGACGCCGTCGAGAAGGGCGTGATGCAGCCGTCGGCGGCTGCCGCCAAGGCCGAGGAAATCGCCAAGGCCCTGGCCAACGGCAACGACAACGACCCGACCACCAAGGAAATGGAAGCCGCCTTCGAAGAGCTGGCCAAGACCCTGAAGAAGGAAAAGGAATTTTCGGATCTCGCCAAGGCCTTTGAACAGAAGGACTTTGACTCGGTCAAGCGTGAACTGAGCAAGATCGAGCAACAGCGGGCAGCCAAGACCCCTGAAGAACAGAAAAAAATGGACGCCGCCATGCAGAAGGCCATGGACGAGGCAGCCAGGAATCTCGAGACCAAGGCGGCCCAGGCCCAGGCCAAAGCCAAGGCCCTGGAGAACCAGAAGAAGTCCGGCGAAGCCGAAGACGCCCGCAAGGACGCCGAGAAGTATCGCCGCGCGGCCGACACCGTTCGCCAGATGGGCAAGAGCCCGGGCGAGAAGGCCGAGGCCCTGAAGAAGCGCATGCAGGAGGCCGAGAAGGCCGGCGACAAGGAGCAGGCTGACGCACTGAAGAAGGCCATGGAGCGCATGCAGAAGGCCCAGGAACAGGCGCAGAAGGCCCAGCAGCAGGGTCAGCAGCAGGGTCAGCAGCAGGGCCAGCAGCAGGGCCAGCAGCAGGGCCAGCAGCAGGGCCAGCAGCAGGGTCAGCAGCAGGGCCAGCAGCAGGGCCAGCAGCAGGGCCAGCAGCAGGGCAAACAGCCGGGTCAGCAGCAGGGCCAGCAGCAGGGCAAACAGCCGGGTCAGCAACAGGGCCAGCAGCAGGGCCAGAAACAGAGCACCTCCCAGAACATGGGCGACTCCGTGGACAATTACATGCGCAACCGCTCCGAGCAGGAGAGCCAGCAGAAGACGTCCAACACCGCCGAAGAGGTTCGCGAGGCCATGAAGCGCCTGCGCCAGGGCGGACAGTGCAAGGGCGGCAACTCCGGCGGCCGGCAGAGCGGCGTCCAGGACTTCTTCCGGCGCGCCAACGGTGGCCAGCCGGGGCAGGGCGGCAAGCAGCCCGGCCAGGGCGGTCAAAAACCAGGCGGCAAGCAGCCCGGCGGTGGCCAGGGGTCCGGCATCGGCTCCGAGGACGGCGGCAAGCTGCTCGGCAAGACCGAGCGCACCGAGGTCAAGACCACCGATCATCAACTGGACTCCAAGCGGCAGGGCGACGGCCCCACCCGCCAGCAGATTATTCTGGGCGCTTCCGACAAGGGTTTCTCAAAGACGCAATACAAAGAAGTCTATACGAAGTATCAGGAAGCCGCCAAGGAAGTGCTCAAGGACGAGAAAATCCCGCCCGGATACAAGCATCTCGTGAAGGTCTATTATCGTCTCATCCGCCCCAGGGAAGGTCAATAATATAATGGAAAATAAAGTAAAATTTGAACAGGAAGTCTCCGAGTTCGGTGCGGATCTGCGCCGGCTGAAGGAGGAAGTGCAGAAATTTATCGTGGGCCAGGGCGACGTCATCGACGGCGTGCTCTCCTGCCTGATGTGCGACGGTCACGTCCTGCTCGAGGGTGTGCCGGGCCTCGGCAAGACCATGCTCGTGAACACCCTGGCCAAGGCCCTGTCGCTGCCCTTTTCCCGCATCCAGTTCACGCCCGATCTGATGCCGGCCGACATCCTGGGTACCAACATCATCGAGGAGAAGGCCGGCGGCAAGCAGTTCGTGTTCCAGGCCGGTCCCGTGTTCACCAACATCCTGCTGGCCGACGAGATCAACCGCGCCACGCCCAAGACGCAGTCGGCCCTGCTCGAGGCGATGCAGGAAAAGATCGTCACTGTGGCGGGCAAGACGCACAAACTGCCGCGCCCGTTCATGGTGCTGGCCACCCAGAACCCCCTCGAGATGGAGGGCACGTACCCGCTTCCCGAGGCCCAGGTCGACCGCTTCCTGTTCAAATTGATCGTCCCGTTCCCGAAAAAAGACGAGCTCCACGAGATCATGAACCGCACCACCGGCAAGACCACGCCGGAGATCTCTCCGGTGCTCACCGGAGAACGCATCAACGAGATGCGCGAGCTGGTCCGGGCCATGCCCATCGCCCATGAACTCTCCGACTACGCGCTGCGGGTGCTGGAGGCGACGCACCCCGAAGGCACCGACGCCCCCGCCGAGGTCAAGAAGTTCGTCCGCTTCGGCGGCTCACCCCGCGCCGCCCAGGCGATTTTGCTGGCGGCCCGCGTCCGGGCCCTGGCGGCCGGTCGCTACGCCATCTCCTACGACGACATCCGCAGCGTGGTCAAGCCGGCGAGGGTGTGCGCACCGACGATCTCCTGGATTCGATCATGAAAAAATTAAAGGAAAACTGACGGCGGCCGGTTTCCCCCGTCGCACACAGGCACCGATATGCCCGATCCCAAGGTGTACGTCTCCCAGCGCGCCCAACTGGCCAAAGCCGGCATTGAAGAATCCATGGGCAAGGACTTCCTGTCCGAGCTGGAACGGCTGTTCCTGATCTCGCGCCAGGTGCTCGCAGGCAAGCTGCGCGCCGAGCGCCGCACCAAGAAGCGCGGCAGCGGCCTGGAGTTCGCCGAGCACCGCGAATACAACATGGGCGACGACTTCCGCCACATCGACTGGAACCTCTACGGCCGCCTGGAGAAGTACTTCGTGCGCCTCTACGAGGAAGAGGAGGACATCCCGGTGTACGTCATGTTCGACGTCTCCGCGTCCATGCTCGAAGGCACGCCGATCAAGGCCGTGCATGCGTTCCGCATCGCAGCGTCCCTGGCGTACGTCGCGCTGGCCCACCTCGACCGCGCCACCATGCTGCCGTTTTCGGCGGCCATGGAGCAGCTCCAGCCCCCGGGGCGCGGCAAAGGGCGCATGTTCAAGATGTTCCACAACATCCGCAACACGAAGCTGGGTGGCGTCACCGACCTCGTCCAGGCCACGCGCTCCTTCGTGTTTCGCCGGCCCCGCCGGGGACAGGTCGTCCTGATCTCCGACTTCCTCTCGGCCGACGGCTACGAGGAGGCCATCAACCTGCTCCGTTACCACCGCTACCGTGTCATCGTGGTGCAGGTGCTCTCGCCGCAGGAGATCGCGCCCAAGTTGTCGGGGGACCTCGAACTGATGGACGTCGAGACCGGGCAGACCCGCAGCATCACCGTCACGGCCAACCTGTTGCGCGCCTACATGGCTGAACTGCAGAAGTACACCGAAAGCCTGCGCACGTTCTGTCAGGACCACGCGATTCCGTACTTCCTGTCGCCCACCGACCAGCCGCTGGAGACCCTCATGCTCGACGTGTTCCGCAAAGGAGGGTTCCTGCGATGACCTTCTGGGGACTCTCCGCGACCGCCATGGCCCAGCTGGCCGCCCTGTTCGGCGGGCTCGTCTTCCTGCTTTACATGCTCAAGCTGCGCGAGCGCCTGATTCCCGTGTCCGCGCATTTCCTGTGGGACCGCGTGATCAAGGCCGGCCAGCGCAGCTTGCTGGCCCGGATCCTTCGACGCGTGTTCTCGTTCCTGCTGCAGATGCTGATCCTGGGGTCTGTCGTCATCACCCTGGGCGATCCGCGGGCGATCACGACCACGGACCATCCGGATCGGCTCGTGCTCCTGCTCGACGACTCCGCATCNGTCGAAAAGGCGCGCGAACTGATCCTCAGCAAGCGGGACAACGACGAGATCATGCTCGTCACTTTTTCCTCACGGGCGAGCTCCCGCACCTCCTGGGAGACCGACGCTGTGACGCTGCTGTCGAGCCTGGAGAAGTTGTCCCCCACGGACATGCCCGGCGACCTGACCACAGGGCTCACCTACGCGCAGGAGGTCCTCTCCGCGGGCAGTCCCGGCAAGGTAATCCTGTTCACCGACTCCGCTGCCGAGCCTGAGAAGAGCATCTTCTGGGGCCCGGTGCCCGAGGCGTGCGACGTCGAGAAGAAGCTCGACATCACGGGCATGGATCTCTACCACGTGCCGCTGAAGATCGACCCGCGCGGCGCCAACCTGGCCATCACCCAGCTGGCTGCGCGGCCGCTGCCGACGGATCCCGACACCGGCGAGGTCCTGTTCCAGGCGATCAACACCGGGACCTCCCAGATCAAGACCCGCGTGGATTTCTACGTCGACGGCAACTGGCGCGAGAGCCGCCAGCTCGAACTCGGCGGCGGCCAGGAGAAGGTCTTCCTGATCCGGCTGCCCCTGGTGGGCGCCCAGCTCGAGGCGCGCCTGAAGAACATGGATTCCGAGGTCGACACCCTCTCCGTGGACGACCGTGCATGGGCCGTGCTGCCGCGCAAGCCGCAACCGCGCATGCTCTTCGTCGGCCGGGAGAACCTCTTCCTGGAGGCGGCGCTGCTGCTGCTGCCGGGCACGATCCGGAAGGTCGCCCCCGAGGACTACCGTCCGTCCGTGCTCGAACACTGCATGGAGCCCGTGGGAGACCCGTGCAACCTCGTCATCTTCAATGAGTTCGTGCCCGAGTCCGTGCCACCCACGGCCAACCAGATTTGGGTTCACCCGGCGGCAGATCCCGCAGCCAGGCAGCCCTTCAAGGTCGCCGCGCGCAGCAAGGAAAATCTGCAGATCCTGTGGACCGGCGGGCACGCGCCACACCCGATCATGGAGAGCGTCTCGATGAAGGACGTGAACCTGTGGGGTGAGAGCACCTCCTTCCAGCTGGCGGCCAAGGATCGCCCGCTGATGCAGGTCGACGCGCGCGGCACGGTGCTGTCGCTCTTGCGCACCATGCCCACCGGGCAGCGCCAGGTCGCCATCGGCTTCTCGCTGCAGGACTCGGATTTCGTGCTGCAGATCTCCTTCCCGGTGTTCATGCTGAACCTCGTGAACTGGACCATGGGTTCCACCCCAGGCTTCACGGCGACCTATCCCACCGGCGAGCCCCGCGAGTTCTTCCTGGACACCAACCAACTGAAGTATCCCGACGGCACCGTCCTGCCCATCTCGGGCGCAGGGCTGGTCCTTTCACCGCCACGCACCGGCGTGTACTCCTTCCTGAAGGACGGCGAGCCCGTCCACTCCATCGCGGCCTCGCTGCTGTCGGTCGACGAGAGCCACATCTCGCCGCAGCCGCTGGAGATCTCGTGCCGCACGCCGCCGGTGTGGCAGAGCAAGTTCGTGATCTGGAAGGCGACCAAGAACATCCGGTGGAAGCCGATGCTGGCGCTTCTGCTGGCCGGCCTCGGTTTCCTGATCATGGGATATCTGCGCGGCGCCTGGGGCGCGGCCATGGCTTTCTTCGGCGCCCTGTGCTTTGCCCTGTGCGCCGTGTATCTGCTGCTGACCTGGGGTTATCCTGCCTGGGTGGCCCTGATGGGAGCGGCGTTCGTTTTGCTTTGCGTCGAGTGGTGGACCTACCACCGTCGCATCACCGTGTAACCGGCGCACTGCGCGCCGGCTGCGCAACCTGACGCAGTCGAGGTGTCGGCATGGGCGTTCTGGCCCGGTTCCGTTTTACTCTCAAGTGGCTCTGGCCGCGTGCCCTGGCGTTCGTGCTCATCGAGGGGCTCCTGGCGTACCTTTTCCACCTCGAGAAGCCTCACCTGGGCATGGAAGTCACCGTCCCGTTTCTCCTGGAGGACTGGACGTTCCTGAAGCCGCAGGCATTTTTCCTGATCTTCCTGCCGCCGGTGCTCTTGCTGCTGCCGACGCTGTCGGACCTGTCGTGGCCCCAGAAGTCCCTGATGTTCCTGACACGGTTCGGGCTCTTCTTCATTGTCATGATCGCCCTCGCGCGACCGGCCACCCTGAGCGAGAAACGCAAGCTCAGCGTGCTGTATCTGGTCGACATCTCCAGCTCCATGGGACAGGAGCAGATCCGCGAGGCCGAGCTCACCGTCCACCGTCTCTTCCAGGAGGCGCCCAAGGACGCCCACCTGCAGTTGATCACGTTCGATCGTCGCCCCGAGCTGCGTCCCACCCTCAGCCGGAGCATGATTCCGCCGCTGCGTCCGGGGCCGCCCGTTGAGGAGAGCCAGGTCGGCTCCGCCCTGCGCTATGCGATGAGCCTGGTCCCGCCGGGCAACGACGCCCGCATGGTGCTCGTCAGCGACGGCCTTGAGACCGCCGGCAACGCGCTGGAGCTGGCCGCCGAGCTGCGCCGCGCCCAGATCCCGCTGTTTCACCACTTCCCGCTGGCACCGGCCCGCCCCGAGGTGTTCATCGCCGAGTTCTCGATGCCGCCGAAGGTCATCATCCGCGAGCCTTTCGAACTGACCACAGTGGTGATCAGCAACGTGAGCGTGAAGGCCAATTTCCAGTTGTACCAGGGCTCCAGCCCCGAGGAGATGCTCCGCAACGACCTCGAGTTCGGCAAGTCCGTCGAGCTGGTGCCCGGCGAGAATGTGCTCAAGTTCAAGGCACAGGTGAACGATCAGGGCATCCAGGCGTTCCGCCTCGACATGGACCTGGCCGACAAGACCCAGGACAGCATCACCAAGAACAATCAGAGCTGGGCCGTCCTCATGGCCAAGGACAAGCCGCGCATCCTCTACGTCGAAGGTGACGCCGCCCGCGGGCGCTTCTTCTACCAGGCCCTGCGCGCGGCCAACCTCGAGGTCGAGATGCGCCCGGCGGCCGGCTTCCCCGGTTCCGTCATGCAGATGAAGCACTACACGTGCATCATCCAGTCCGACGTGCCCGCGACATACCTGTCCACGGGCAAGATGATGGCGCTGCACGAGTACGTGCAGGGCGGGGGCTGCTACATCATGGTCGGCGGCGAAAACTCCTTCGGCAACGGCGGCTATTACCAGACGCCCATCGAGCGTCTGCTGCCGGTGCGCTTCGATCTCGAAAAGAACAAGCGCCAGCCGACGGTGGCCATGGTCATGGTCATCGACCGTTCGGGTTCCATGTCCGGCATGAAGATTCGCCTGGCGCGCGAGGCGGCCATCGCCACGGTGGGCCTGCTCGGCGCCCGCGACCTGGTTGGTGTGGTCGCCTTCGATCACCGGGCCCAAGTGGCCGTCGAGTTGACGCCCGCGGCAAACCGTTCACGTATCGAGCAACTGATCTCGCGCATCGAGTCCGACGGCGGCACCGAGATCGTCCCCGCCCTCGAGCTCGGCAACGAGATGCTCTGCGACGCCCGTGCCAAGGTCAAGCACATGATCCTGCTCTCCGACGGCCAGGCCGGCCGCGACCGCCTCGAGGAGGTGCTGCAGGCTGCCGCCTCGTGCGGCATCACGATCTCGGTCGTCGGCATCGGCTCCGACGTCGACCGCGGCATGCTCGAACTGATCAAGGAGCGCTCCCAGGGACGTTCGTACTACACCGTGGACCCCAACGATCTCCCGCGCATCTTCACCAAGGAGGCCTCGCAGGTCGCGCGACCGCCGCTGGTCGACGAGCCCATCAGCGTGAAGATCATGAAACCGGCGACGTTCCTGCGCGGCATCGACATCGAGAAGGCCCCGTACCTGCTGGGTTACGTGCCCACCAAGATCAAGCCGCAGGCCGATCTGATCCTCGCGTCGGACCTGTTCGGCGACCCGATCCTGGCGCGCTGGAACGTGGGCCTGGGCAAGGCCATCGCCTTTACGTCCGACATCAAGCCGCGCTGGTCGCGGCCCTGGATCGAGGGCTGGGCGCAGGGCTTCCAGAAGTTCTGGGCCGCGTTGATCCGGGACTCCATGCGCATCCAGCGCACCGAGGAGTACACCATGAGCACCAGCACGCTGGACCGCTCGGTGCACGTCACCGTCGACGCCGTGGGGGACAACGCGGGCTGGCGCAACCAGCTCGAGAGTTTCCTCGAGGTGCAGCCGTTCGGCGGTCGCACCGTGCAGAAGCCCGTCCTGCGGCAGACGGCGCCTGGCCGCTATGAGACCAAGTTCAACCTGCCGGATCATGGCGCGTTTCTGCTGTCGTCCAAGCACTACTGCAATCCCCAGCTCGCGGCCGCGGCTGGCATCACCTGCCCGGGGCCCGATTGTCCCTGCGACAACCGGATGCTCCTCGGCGAGAGCTACGCCTCGGTGTCGTTCGCCTATCCGCGCGAGCTCAAGCTCGTGCAGCCTCCCGGAGAGATGTGCGTGAAGAACCCCCACACCTGCCGCGGGCTGATGCTCCTGCAGCAGCTCTCCGAGCAGACCGGCGGCCTGTCGCTGTCCGAAGAGGGCCGCAACAAGCTCTACGCCCCTGGCACACGAGTCGAACCCGTCTACACGGAGCGCTGGCCGGTCGTGTTGTGGCCGTTCTTCATCCTGTTCATCCTCGACCTTCTGTTGCGCCGCGTGCGCATCTTCGGGTTCGCCCGGGAGCTCAAGGTAGACTGATCACCATCGTAAAGAAATTTCCAACTTGACAAGCCCGGGGTTATGGGTTTTTGTGTGCCCATCGGGTAACGGGTCGATGATGATCCGCATTCGTATGAACAAATCAGGAAGATTTAGGAGATTTCGATGAAGATGCGTCACCTCTTTGTTTCCATGTTGCTTGCCTCGGCTTTCACCGTCGGCTGCGCCGCCAGCCCCGAAGACGTCTGCGATCACACCGCCAAACTGATGGCCAAGGAGATGCCGGCCGAGGCCGACAAGGCCAAGAGTGAAGAAGCCGTCAAGAAGTTCAAGGAAGAGTGCGTCAAGGCCGTGAAAAAGCGCAAGGAAAACATGGGCTATTTCAAGTATCGCACCCAGTCGCGCTGCATCATGGACGCCTCCACGCTGGCCGCCGCCACGAAGTGCAAATAGTCCACCTTCGCCCCATTGGCGGGCAGCTTGATTCCTTCCATACAATCAACGCCTGAACAGGCGATGGAGCCCCTTGCGGGTCAGCAGAAAGAGGTTCACCAGCACGAACCCGGTGAAGATGAAAGGCATCATGGCGAGCCAGAAGAGCCCGCGGGCTGACTGGCCCGCCACTCCCCACGCCAGGCGGCGGCGCAGTGGCAACTGCCGCCAGGGAACGCCTGAATAGGCTCGCAACTTGGGGAAATCGCCCTGATGCATGGCCCCGATATGCTCGAAGGCGTCGTGCAGGTGGGCGAGGAAGTAGACATTCACCGAGAGCGGGGCCTCCCACGTGAGACGACCGTCGGCGAACCACAGGTCTGCGCTGCCGCCGATGCGCCATGCGCGGACGCGGGCGACGGTCTCCGAATCACGGACGACCTTCACGTGGACTCCCGTCGAAGCTTCCAGGGCGGATCGCACCCGTGCCCAGTCCGGACAACCCTCCAGCCTGTAAGTTCCGTGCTGCAGTCCCATAGGTCCTCCCAAAATCAAAGTAATCATCGCACACTCCGGGGCGAAATGCGACCCTCTGTGGGTTTGCCCCTGTTCACCGATGCAGGTCTCTCCGCCCATAGGCCGCTGAAGTCTGGTTTGGGGACCGCGCAGCAGAACAGATCGGCCTCGGAGCGTGGCGAAGGATCCGAGAACACCGGAGGCGATCGAGAATCCTGGAACCGAGAATCCCTGCGACCTTGAATGGTGGCCCCGCATGCAGTACCGTGCGCGGCAGGGGAGGGTGTCCAATGCCGACCGAACGTGAAGTCTACGAGCGTCACGCTGAGATGTACGAGCGCCTGATCGGGTTCGAGGATCACCAGGGGAACCTGATCGAGGCCATCGGCAGGTGCTTCCGGTTCAACGGCGCCGACGTGGTGGAATCGGGAGCGGGAACGGGGCGCCTCACGCGTCTGCTGGCCCCGCACGTGAACTCCATCCGGGCCTTCGACGCCTCGGCGCACATGATCGAGGTGGCCGCGGACCACCTGCGCCGGACCCGGCTCACCAACTGGGTCACCGGCGTGGCGGATCATCGCCGCCTCCCGGTGGACGACGCCTGCGCCGACCTGTATCTCTCCGGCTGGAGCTTCAGTTACCTGGACACCTGGGGCGGCGACACGTGGGAGCAGGCGCTGGCCGACGGCGTGCGCGAGATCGAGTGCGTGCTGCGGCCCGGCGGCACGGCCATCCTCGTCGAGACCCTGGGCACGGGGACCGGGACGCCCGTGGAGCCGCCGCACCTGGCGCGGTATTTCGCCTGGCTGCGGTCCGCCGGCTTCGAGTTGATTCCCATCCGCACCGACTACCGGTTCACCTCGGTGGAGGAAGCCGTGGAGCTGGTCGGCTTCTTCTTCGGAGAGGAGCTGGCGCAGCAGGTGCGCCTCCGGAACGAGCCGACCCTGCCTGAATGCACCGGTCTCTGGTGGAAGCGGATGAAGAAGTGACCACGGTTTTTCCCCCTGCAACCGCTTTTTCAAGACCAGAGATTTTCCGGTCCTCCGTGGAGGAACTGATCCAACTGAGGCCGATTGCCCGCCTGCGGGCTCACGGTCCAGAAGTCGCCCTGGCGGCGGAAACCGATTGACTTTTTTTGTGTCCAACATACTCTGGCATGGCCATGGGAATCTTTCATGCGTTGCTGAACAATTTGACGTTGCTCGTCTCGTTGGGCGTGCTGTACAGCGTCATCCTGCGAAAATTCCCACAACATCCGCAGTTGCGCGGCTTGCTCTCGGGCGTTTTGTTCGGCTGCATCGCGCTGCTGGGGATGTACACGCCCTTGCATCTCTCCGAGGGACCGATCTATGACGGCCGCTCGATCATCCTCTCGCTGGCGGGGCTCTTCGGTGGCCCCATCGCCGGGCTCATCGCCGCGCCCATCGCCATTGCAGGCCGGCTGGCCATCGGCGGCGTGGGGCAGTGGGTCGGCATCGGCGTGATCGTCGAATCGACCGCCCTGGGGATCCTGCTGTATCACCTGTCGAAAGACCGGCCATGGATGCTGCGCTGGCCTGCGTTATGGGGCTTCAGTTTCCTGGTCCATGCCGGGATGGTGCTGATCCAGCTGGGCATGCCTGCGGGCATCCGGTGGCATGTCGTGCACCAGATCTGGGCGCCGGTGCTGCTGCTGTATCCGCTGGTGTCGCTGCTGCTGGCGTGGATTTTCCTGGAGCAGCGCGCCGCCGCCGAGCTGGAAAACTCCCTGCGCGCCCATGAGCAGCTGCTGCAGGACATCCTCGACGCGATGCCCAACCCGGTCAGTTACAAGGACATCCGTGGCCGCTACATCGCTTGCAACCGGGCGTTCTGCTTCTACAACGGGCATGACATCGACCGGATCGTCGGAAACACCGTCGACGAACTGCTGCCGGAGCCCGCCCGAACGTTCTTCGCACAGAAGGACGCCGAGCTGCTCGACAAGCCCGGGGAACAGCATTTTGAACTGCAGATTCCCTGCTCCGACGGCCCCACTCGCGACATCCTCTTCGATCGGGCCACCGTGCATCGCGCCGACGGCACTGTCGCCGGGATCGTTTCAGTCATGGGCAACCTGACCGAGCGCCGGGAGCTCGAGGCCCAGCTGCGACAGGCGCAGAAGCTCGAGGCCGTCGGCCGTCTGGCAGGCGGCGTGGCCCACGACTTCAACAACATGCTCGGGGTCATCCTCGGCCAGACCGAGGAGCTCCTCTACAACCTTGACGAAACCGATCCCCGCCGCACCGAGCTCGAGGAGATTCGACAGGCCGCGCAGCGCTCCACCGAACTGACTCGCCAGCTGCTGGCCTTTGCCCGTCGTCAGTCTGTGAACCCCCAACTGGTGGACGTCGGCAACCAGGTCACCGACTCCCTGCGCATGCTGCGTCGCCTGATTCCCGAGAACACCGCGATCAACTACATGCCCCTTGAACAGCCGCTAACCGTGCTGATCGATCCCGCACAGTTCAATCAGGCGGTCACCAATCTGGTGCTCAACGCCCGGGACGCCATCGAAAAGACCGGCAGCATTACGGTCACCCTCGTCGACATCGCGCTCAAGGAGCCACAGGCCGGCGTGCCTGTACCGGTGCCAGCTGGCTCCTGGATCCGCCTCCGCGTGGAGGACACCGGCAAGGGGATCAACTCCGACCAGCTCGAGAAGATCTTCGAGCCGTTCTACACCACCAAGGAAATCGGGAAGGGCACCGGGCTGGGGCTGGCGACCGTCTATGGCATCGTCTCCCAGAACCACGGCTTCGTGCAGGTGAACAGCCGAGCCGGGCAGGGTACCACCTTCGATCTGTTCTTCCCCCGGCACGACGCCGCCAACGCTCCAAAGGCCCATGCGATCAGTCCGCGCCGCTCCACCGACGAAATCAGGAAGGAAATGAGTGAATCCGTGGTGCGGCCGGGCTGCACCATCCTGATCGCCGAGGACGAGGAGGCGAACCTTCGGCTGACCGCCCGTATCCTCACCCGTGCAGGCCACCACGTGTTCTCCGCCAGCTCACCGGCCAAGGCCATCGAGATCTTCGCGGCGCACAAGAGCGAGATCGTGCTGCTGCTGACCGACGTGATCATGCCCGAGATGAACGGCATGGATCTCTTCCTCCGGTTGCAGGAGGAATCTCCCGGGCTGGTCTGCGTGTTCATGTCCGGCTACACCGCCGACATCATTTCTTCGCAGGGGCTCGACGAGAGCCAGGTTCACTTCCTGGCCAAGCCGTTCTCGCGGGACGATCTGCTGCGGGCCGTGCACGAGGCCCTTTTGCCCGCCGCCCGAAGTCTCATCGCCGACCCCTGACGGGCCATTCGCGGACACGTGGAGCAGCCGTCGGGAATCCGGCCTTCGCCCCCCCCGGGAGAGTATCGATATTTCTGTATCTTCAAGGCTTTTTTCGCTCTTTTCCCGGATTCGTACTTTTTCGGTTGCATCGGAAAAAAGTATTTACTAGAAGGGCCACATGGTTGATGTTTTCCCTCCCCTGGACATCTTCCCGCGCGAACGGGTGGTGTGCATTATTGGGAATTACGGGAGCGGCAAGAGCGAAGTGTCGGTCAACTGGGCGCTGGCCCTCGCCAAGGCCGGGATTTCGCCGCTGTACATCGCCGATCTCGACATCGTGAATCCGTACTTCCGCTGTCGTGAGGCCATCGAACCGCTGGAAGCCGCCGGCGTGCACGTGGTGGTCCCCCGTGGCGGCCATTTTTACGCGGACCTGCCGATCATCCTGCCGGAAATCAAGGGCCTCTTCGAGAGCCATGAGGGCACCGCCATCTTCGACGTCGGGGGAGACGACGCCGGCGCCCGCGTCCTGTCGAGCTTCGCCGGCGCCATCCCGGCCTACGAGATGCTGCAGGTCGTGAACACCCGTCGGCCCTTCACCGCCACGGTCGAGGGCATCCTCACGATGCGCGCCCGCATCGAGGAGAGCTCCGGACTGAAGGTGACCGGATATATCGGCAACACACATCTGATGGAGGAGACCGAACTGGAGACGCTGACCGAATCGGTTTCCATCCTGAAGGATTTGGAGCAGGCCTCCCAGACGGCGGTGCGGTTCGTGACGGCCCCCGCGAGGCTCTACAACGCGTTCAAGGACCAGGCGAGGGGTTTCCCCGTTCTTCCCCTGCGGAGGCTCCTGCAGCCCCCCTGGAAGCCCGAGGACCACCCCTTCCGGCCCATGAACAAACCGCTCTTTCGAGTTTGACCCTGAAACGGCCCGGTCCTTCGGGACACGCGGGCAAAGGAGTGAAAATGCCAAGCGTAAATGTCGACAAAAACATTTGCAAGGGATGCGAGCACTGCAACGTGGCCTGTCCCCAGAAAGTGCTGGAGATGTCCAAGGACATCAATGAAAAAGGCTACTTCTACTCCGTCCCTGCACACCCGCACCGCTGTATCGGCTGTACGATGTGTGCCCTAAGTTGTCCCGACATGGCCATCAAGATCAAGGTCCATGGAACCCAATACAAGTATTTCAGTTACTAAGAGGTCGTCATGCCAAAAATTCTGATGAAAGGTGCTGAAGCTATTGGAGAAGCGGCGATTCGCGCGGGTTGTCTGAGTTATTTCGGGTATCCCATCACGCCGCAGAGTGAAGTGGGCGAATACATGAGCCGACGGCTGCCCGAGGTGGGCGGCGTGTTCGTGCAGGCCGAGAGCGAGGTCGCGGCCAGCCAGATGATTTACGGTGCGGCCGGCGCCGGCGTGCGCGTCATGACGACCACATCCTCTCCGGGTTACTCGCTGATGGCCGAAGCCATGAGCTACATCGCCGCCTCGGAGCTGCCCGCGGTGGTCGTGAACATCGTGCGCGGCGGTCCGGGGCTCGGCGGCATCCTCCCGTCCCAGGGCGACTACTTCCAGGCGGTCAAGGGCGGCGGACACGGCGACTACCGGTGTCTGGTGCTCGCGCCGGCCACGGTCCAGGAGTTCGTGGAGTGCGTGATGAAGGCCTTCCCGCTTGCGGAGAAGTACCTCAATCCGGTGCTGCTGATCGGCGACGGCATGCTGGCCCAGATGATGGAGCCGGTGGATTTTGACGCCGTCAAGACGGCGCCCCAGCTCGACGTCGAGGGTTGGGCGACCACGGGCTGCAAGGACCGCCCCCGCAACGTCGTCGAGTGCCTCTGGCTCGATCCCCAGCTCTGCGAGGACTTCAACTTCGAGTTGATCGAGAAATACAAGCGGATGACGGCCGAGGACTGCTACTTCGAGGAATACCTGCTCGACGACGAGCCCGAGATGGTCGTGGTCGCCTACGGCACCACCTCCCGCATCGTGCGCACCGCCATCGAGGAGCTTCGCAAGGACGGCTACAAGCTCGGCATGCTGCGCCCGATCACGCTGTTCCCGTTCCCGTTCGAGCGGCTGCGCGCCCTGTCCGACGCCCCGTACATGAAGGCGGTCTCCGTGGTCGAGATGAGCCAGGGCCAGATGCTCGAGGACGTGCGCTGGGCCATCCGCGACCAGTATCCCGTCGGCTTCTTCTGCCGCATGGGCGGCATCGTCCCGTCCCCGGAAGAGGTCATCGACTTCCTCAAGAAGGAGTTCGTCACCCGCGGACTGAAGGGAGCCAAGTCATGAAAACCATCTTCGATCGTCCTGAGAGCATGACCAAGATCGAGTCGCATTACTGCCCGGGCTGCACCCATGGCGTGGCGCACCGCATGGTCGCCGAGATCGTCGACGAAATGGGCATCCGCGGCAAGACCGTCGGCATCGCGCCGGTCGGCTGCTCGGTGCTGATTTACAAGTACATGGACACTGACATGCAGAGCGCAGCGCACGGACGTGCGCCCGCGGTGGCCACCGGCGTCAAGCGCGTCCGCCCGGACCTGTGCGTCTACACCTACCAGGGTGACGGCGATCTCGCCTCCATCGGCATGGGCGAGATCGTCCACGCCGCCAACCGCGGCGAGAAGATCACCGTGGTGTTCATCAACAACGCCGTGTACGGCATGACCGGCGGCCAGATGGCGCCCACGAGCATGCCCGGCCAGAAGACCACCACCAGCCCGAAGGGCCGCGACATCGAGTTGTGCGGCTCCCCGATCCGCATGGCCGAGCTGCTCTCCACCCTGAAGACGCCCTCGTACGTGGTCCGTGCCTCGCTGCACTCGCCCGCGCACATCGTGTCGTCGAAGAAGGCGCTGCGTCAGGCCTTCAAATATCAACTGGCCGGCACCTGCTTCTCGTTCGTGGAGCTCCTCTCGATCTGCCCGACAAACTGGGGCTTCACCCCGGTGCAGAGCAACAAGTGGCTCAAGGACACGATGCTTCCCTATTACCCGCTGGGCGTCTTCAAGACCCCGGAAGACAAGTAAGGAGGATTTGCCATGCAAAACGAAATCCTGATGGCTGGCTTTGGCGGACAGGGCGTCATGACCATCGGCAAATTCCTTGCCGAGGGGGCGCTGGAAAACGGCCTGGAAGTGGCCTGGATTCCTTCCTATGGCCCCGAGATGCGCGGCGGTACCGCGTACTGCACGGTCGTGGTGGCGGATCGCCCCATCGGCAGCCCCGTCGTGAACATCCCCACGAACATCCTGGTCATGAACCGCCCGTCCATGTCCAAGTTCGACTCCGTGGTCAAGCCCGGCGGCGCCCTGATCATCAACAGTTCGCTGATCCCGGAGACCTCGGAACGCACCGACATCATGCAGGTGTTCGTGCCCTGCAACGACCTGTCGATCCAGCACACCGGCACCTCCCGCTCCGCCAACATCGCGGGCCTTGGCGGCTCCGTCGGCGCGACGAACATGGTCCCGGTCGAACTGGTCGTGGGCTTCCTGACCAAGAAATTCAAGAAGAACCAGACCGTCCTCGAGACGAACCTGGCCATCTTCAACGCTGCCTACCAAATCGGCGCCGAGGCAAGGGCCGCATGGCTTGCGAAAAAAGGAGTGCAATGATGGATGATTTTACCGCAGTCGACAAAATCATCGAAGGCTATCACGGCGACAAGACCGCGATTCTGGCGGTCCTCCAGGACATCC
>PHAZ01000102.1:0-12568 GCA_002841825.1 Deltaproteobacteria bacterium HGW-Deltaproteobacteria-22
ACCACACCGTTAATATATCAGTAGACGTTCACTATATCTCAAGAACGATGAATCCGCAGGGGGGGTTACAGGAAGAAGGGGACGCCGGGGCCTTCCCAGGGGACGCCCAGGTGGGCGCCGAGGGTGGCGGCGACATCGGCGAACGTGCGGCGCTCGCCCAGCGGCAGGCCGGGCTCGGGCGCGCGCATGGCAAGAATGGGGACGTTCTCGCGGCAGTGGTCGGTGCCCGGGAACGTGGGATCGTTGCCGTGATCGGCCGTGATCATGATCAGGTCGCCGGGCTTGACGAGGGCCTCGAGCCGCGGCAGGAAGGCGTCGAACTCCATGAGGGCCTCGCCGTAGCCGCGCCAGTTGTTGCGGTGGCCGTAGAGCATGTCGAAGTCGACGAGGTTGACGAACAGCAGGCCCTCCTCGAAGGTCTCCCACAACTCGAGGGTCTTGTGCATGCCCTCGGCGTTGTTCTCGGTCTTGTGGCTCTTCGAGATGCCCCTGCCGTTGAAGATGTCGTAGATCTTGCCGACCCCCACGACCGGGAGACCCGCATCGACGATGGCGTTGAGGATCGTGGGCCTGGACGGATCCATCGAGAAGTCCTTGCGCCGCGAGGTGCGCGAGAACGATCCCGGGGCGCCCACGAAGGGACGGGCGATGACGCGTCCGATGCGGTGGCGGTCGCACAACTGCCGTGCGAGCCTGCACACGCGGTACTGCTCCTCGATGGGCACGACGTCCTCGTGCGCGGCGAGCTGGAGCACGCTGTCGGCGCTGGTGTAGAGGATGATCGAGCCGGTGTCCAGATGCTCCACGCCCAGCTCGTCGATGATCGCCGTGCCCGAGGCGGCCTTGTTGCCGATGAAGGTGTGACCCGTGAGCTTCTCGAGCTGGTCGAGGATCTCCCCGGGGAAGCCTTCAGGGTACGTGGCGAAGGCCTCGGTCAGGATCAGCCCCGCCATCTCCCAGTGGCCCACCGTCGTGTCCTTGCCCAGGGCGGCCGGGCGCATGGTGCCCCAGCACGCATGCGGCGCGGGCGCCGGCGGATGCTGCGGCATCGGATGGACGTTGGACAGCCCCCAGCCCGCCAGGTTCGGCAGCGAGAACGGCATCTGGTATTCGGCGAAGCTCTCCGCGATGTGACCCAGGGTGTCTGCGCCCAGGTCACCGTAATCGGCGGCATCATGGGCCGCGCCGACGCCGACGCTGTCCATCACTATGACAAGTGCTCGTTTCTTCATGACATCACCACGTAAACGTCGGGAAGGAGAGCGCGAAGGCGCGGATGTCCGCGGCGAGCTTCCCGGTCACGGCGGGATCCTTCCAGGGGTTGTCGTCCTTCTCGATCTTGCCGGTCTTCATGTTCGAGATGGCCAGGTGGATGAAGTCGGCGACCGCGGCCATGTGGTTCTCCTTCATGCCCCGCGTGGTCAGGCACGGCGTGCCCATCCGGATGCCGTCCGGGAACAGCGGTTTCTGGCGGTCCGACGCGTTGGGCACGGTGTTGAAGTTGAGCACGATGCCGACATCCTCGAGGAGCTCCGCGACGCGCTTGCCGGGCAGGCTGGCGGACTTGCGCACGTCCACGAGCAGCAGGTGGTTGTCGGTGCCTCCGGAGGACACGTGGTAACCCTTCTCCATCAGGTGGGCAGCCAGCGCCTGGGCGTTCTTGACGACCTGGGCGGAATAGGAGCGGAAGCCGTCGGACTCGGCCTCGTGCAGCGCCACGGCCAGGGAGGCGATCGTCGCGAAGTGAGGTCCGCCCTGGAGCCCCGGGAACACGGCCTTGTCGATGGCCTCGGCGTGCTCGGGCTTCTGGGAGAGGATGATCGCGCCCCGGGGTCCGCGCAGCGTCTTGTGCGTGGTGAACGACACGACGTCGATGTGCGGGAACGGGCTCGGATGGGCACCGCCGGCGATCAGGCCCGCGATGTGGGAGACGTCGGCGAGGCTGATCGCGCCGACCTCGCGGGCGATGGCCCCGAACGCGGCGAAGTCGATGGCGCGCGGATAGGCGGTGTAGCCGCAGACCAGCACGTTCGGCTTGAACTCGATGGCCATCCTGCGGATCTCGTCGTAATCGAGCACGTCGTTTTCGTTGCAGCCATAGTGCATGATCTCGAACCACTGGCCGGTGACCGACACGGGACTGCCGTGGGTCAGGTGGCCGCCGTGATCGAGGCGCATGGCCATGATGCGGCCTTCAAACGGCTTCAAAAACGCAGTGTACACGCCGAGGTTGGCCGGCGCCCCGGACAGGGCCTGCACGTTGGCGTGCGGATAGCCGAACAACCGGCAGGCCCGCTCGATGGCGAGCAGCTCCACCGCGTCGGTGTTCTTCTGACCCTGATAATAACGGCGACCGGCGTACCCTTCGCCGTACTTGTTCGAGAGCGTGGACGCCAGCGCCGCGCGCACGGCCGGGCTCGCGTAGTTTTCCGAAGGAATCATGCGCAGGACCGCAGCCTGACGCTCGTCTTCGTTCTGAAGAATCGCGGCGGCCTTCGGATCGCAGGCCTCTACGAGGGAAGTGATGGTTTTTTCGATCATAATGGATTGTTCCTCCTTCATTGCGTGAAGTAACAGAAAACAACCCCTTTCGTAAAGCTGAACTTGAAAGGCACAAAAACCACCCGTTGTGCAACGTGCGTTATTTTTCTCTTGAAAATGCTTTTTTCCAGTGCTATGCCACGTTTCACAGGGGATAACAGACGTTATTACCCGGGGCACTCAGTTTCGACACATGGAGGTATACATGCGCAAACACTGGTTCATCCTGCTCATCATCGGCCTGTTCGGTTGTGACAATGACAATTCCCCAACCAACACCAACAATTTAAATAATGTTAATAATATCAATAACGCCAATAATATCAACAACATAAACAACGTAAACAATCTCAATAACGTAAACAACGTAAACAATATCAATAACACCAACAATTTGAACAACACCAACAACACGACCCCCGTGTGTGGGGACGGCGTCCTCGGGGAAGCAGAGGCCTGCGACGGCTCCGACCTCGGCGACGCGACCTGCCTGACCCTCGGCGGCGGTTTCCAGGGAGGCACCCTCGCCTGCACCGCGAACTGCCTCTACGACACATCCGGCTGCACCGGCTGCGAGGTCACCCCGTCACCGCTGACCCTCGAGAAGGTGACCGTGGCCGACGACCTGGCCGGCCCCGCCTTCGTCACTGTGGCGGACATGAACGGAGACGGCAGGCTCGACCTGGTCGTATCATCGTTTGGCACGATCTCCGGTCTCACCATGCCCAACGGAACCCTGAAGATCTACACCCAGGGTGCCGACGTGCGGACCTGGGAGCTCGACCAGACCGTGTTCGACGAGTCCGCGGGCATCAAATTCCCCAACCGCACCACCGTCCACGATCTGGATGGAGACGGGGACCTCGACATCATCCTGCCGTCGGGCTTCCTCGCCTGCACCATGGGCGGCATGGGCTCGGCCTGCGGCGGCCTGATGTGGTTTGAAAACGCCGGCGGCCAGTGGGTCCGCCACGACCTCGTCGACACCGGGTCGGCGCTGTTCTATCATGGCGCCGCCCTGACCGACGTCGACGGCGACGGCCTCCTCGACATGGTCACCACCGGCGAGGAGAAGGCCGGCTTCGTGGGCTCGGACCGCGCCGTCTCCCAGTGGTTCAGGGGCGAGGACACCGCCGGGCGCTTCGGCACCACCCCGCTGGAGATCGGCGAAGGCATGGGCAGCTTCCCCCGCATGTTCGACGTCGATGACGACGGCGATCTGGACATCGTCAGCGCCGAATATTTCGTCGCCGGGAGCGCCGTGGCCTGGTTCGAGCGCGAGGCGGCCCCCGACGCCCAGAATCCCGCCGGAACCTGGACCCGGCACGCGATCAACACCGACGTCGGCCCCTCGATCGAGGCCCTCATGGTGGACGATCTCTATGGCGACGGCGCAAGACGCCTGGTCGTCTCCAACCACTCCAACACCACCGCCAATGCCGGGGACCCCGAGTCCGCCATCTACGTGTTCGATCTTCCGGCGAACGGACAGGATGCCCTGTGGAACAAGACGAAGATCAGTTGCGGCATCGTCTCGCGGGCGGGAAGCATGTTCGCACCGCAGGCGGCGCCGGGCATCTTTGCGGTGGGAGACATCGACGGTGACGGCGACCTCGACGTGCTGGCCTCCGGTGACGGCGACGACCACCTCTACTGGCTCGAGCAGGTCACCGCGGGCGCCTTCGCCACCCACGCCATCGAGGAGGGCTTCGGCCAGGCCGGAGGGACCTATGTCATTGATCTCGACGGCGACGGCCACAACGAGTTGACCGCGACCTCGTACGAGAACAACGTGCTCAATGTGTACATTGTCACCGGAGCACCCTGATGCGGCTCCGGAAAAAACGATTCCCGGAAACCCGATCGTGAAAAGTTTTGAAAAACAGTAAATAAAAGTGGAATTCTTTCCGGGTTGAGGGTACTTCTTGAGTTTTGTTCCGGTGGATGATTCCCGGTGGAACTGCCGGATGAACGCCGATCCTCCCGATCGGGAAGAAACGAAGATGAGGACATGCTGACGCTGACGCGCAAGCCCGGTCAGGAAATCATCGTGGGCGACAACATCCGGATCATCGTCAAGGAGGTCCGCGGACACCAGGTCCGGATCGGCATCTGCGCCCCGGCCGGCGTGACGATCAACCGCGGCGAGGTCATGCCCGACGCCGAAGCCGCCTCTCCGGGGATCCTGCCCGGGATCTCGGTCCCCCAGCTGCCCGGACTGCCCCTGACCCCGATCGCCCGGCGCCGCATCGTCGACGCGGTGTCCCAGCCAGACGTTCTGGCTGCCGGCCCGCCCCGGCTTTCCCGCTCTACCCGCCGGCCTCCCCAGTTAGTGTGAATTTTATCTCAATAAAACACTTTCTCCCACTTGACGAACGCGGGCGTATTGGTATGTTCACCCAGCCCGCCCGGACCCAGGTCCCCGTCGGGTGTGCATTTTCCCCGGTTTTTCCGGGCTTTCGTTTGGAGTACGCATGTCCAAGGATGACCAGATTGAGCTTGAAGGCGAAGTCACTGAGGTTCTGGCCGGCGGTCAGTTCCGTGTGAAAACCGATAACGGGCTGTTGGTGCTGGCGCATCTGGCCGGAAAAATGCGCAGATATCGCATCCGCGTCGTGCTCGGAGATCGCGTGACGGTCGCCGTGTCTCCTTACGATCCCACCCGGGGTCGCGTCATCTATCGTCCCCGCTAAGGAAACCCCGGTCCACTGTGTGTGACCGATTCTCATAGGAGGATTATATGCAGGAACTTCATGGCAATCCGTTCGGAACCCACCGCGTGCTCGAGCCCGTCGGCGTCCTTCCGCAGCCTGCGCTGCGCATCGACAACGATCTGACCAAGTTGTACGACAACGAGATCCTGTGCGACGTCAAGACCCTCAACGTGGACAGCGCGTCGTTCACCCAGATCAAGGATGAAGCCGGCGGCGACATCGAGAAGATCAAGGAGATCATGTTCGGCATCGTGGGCCGCTTCGGCAAGCACAAGAACCCCGTGACCGGCTCCGGCGGCATGTTCATCGGCACCGTCCGCCGCATCGGCTCGGCCCTCAAGGGCAAGATCGACCTCAACGAGGGCGACCGCATCGCGTCGCTGGTCTCCCTGAGCCTGACGCCCCTGAAGATCGAGGAGATCCTGCAGGTCCACAAGAACATCGACCAGGTCGACATCCGCGGCCAGGCCGTGCTGTTCGAGTCCGGCATATGGGCCAAGCTGCCCGACGACATGGACGACAAGCTCGCGCTGGCCGTGCTCGACGTCGCCGGCGCCCCCGCCCAGACCGCCAGGCTGGTGCGTCCGGGACAGCGCGTCCTGATCATCGGCGCCTCGGGCAAGAGCGGCCTGCTGTGCGCCTACGTCGCCAAGAAGTACGCCGGCGTCACCGGCCAGATCATCGGCACGACGACCTCCGACAACGGCCTCGAGTGGCTCAAGACCGTTCCGTTCATCGACGACGCCTTCAAGGTCGACGCCACCGACGCGGTCACCACTTACGAAAAAGTCAAGGAGATCACGAAGGGCCACATGGCCGACGTCGTCATCTCCTGCGTGTCCCGTCCCGATTGCGAGATGGGCGCGATCCTGCCCTGCCGCGAAGACGGCACCGTCTACTTCTTCAGCATGGCCACCTCGTTCACCAAGGCCGCCCTGGGCGCCGAAGGCGTGGGCAAGGACGTCACGATGCTCATCGGCAACGGCTACACCCGGGACCACGCCAAGATCGCCCTGGAGTTCGTCCGCGAGAGCGCCTACATCCGCGAGACCTACGAAAAGAAGTACATCGGCAAGTAACCGCCGAGCCAAAAAGCCCTTCCAGATCAAGCACTTTTTCCACATTCAGCGGTCTTCGCCGCGGCCTTCACGTCCAACTGCTGTCCCCCCGGGCTTTCGTGGCGGTCATCAGTTTTCCGATGAGGATCCCTCCAGGCTTCAGTCCTTGCAGGGGTCGTCCGTGGAGAGATCCCGGAGGACCGGTTCCTGCTTCTGCAGGCGCTCGACGGCTTCTCCGGTGAGGGACTTCCAGGTTTTTTTCGGGGCCATGACGATCAGGCCCTTGGAGGTCCGGCAGGTGGTGCGCCGGTTGGCCGGGGCGTCCGGATCGGTGTCGGAGAAGGACTCCTCCTCCCTGGACTGGATGGCCAGGTACCAGGTGCCATCGGCGCCCTGGAGCCAACTGAAGCCGGTGTACCGGGCCTCATGGTGACCGGCCTCGGCGCTGTCCCAGTCTGCGGTGAACTTCTGATAGAACACGATGCGGCGATCCCCAATCTTGAACAGTTGGGCCCGTTCCACCTTGTCGGTGAACTCTCCGCCGAACTCCTCCGAGCATGGGATGCGGGTCTTGATGGTGTAATGTACCAGCAGGGCCGAGGTGGCAGGGAAATCAGGGCTGAAATCGAAGCGGTGGTCCGTGCCGGCGAAGAGCTCGGCGGGGATCGACGCCAGGACCAGCTCCGACCCCGCCTGCTTGATGGCGAGGGCCTGCTCGCAGTCCTCCTCGCACATCTGCGCCCCCTTGCGGCATAAAAGCACAAAGGCGCCGTGGAGATGGGACCCGGAACGGATCTCGACGACCCGTGCCTGGGCCTCCTGCGGGAGGTCGAGATCCTTGTCTTCATCGATTCCGGGAAAGTACTCCGGCAGCAGCGGGATCACGTTCTTCTGGGCCTTGCTGGCCGCCTCCAGCGCCTCCAGAAGCCCCACCAGTCTGGGCATGGGAGCCGCGGGCCACTTCCGGGGTCCGGTCTTTTCGGCGGCCGGCGCTTCGGGGGGTTTCCCGGGCGCTGCCTGCACAGGAGCGGGCTTGGCGGCAGGGGTGGCGGCCTTCATGGCCGGTTCACTTGTCGTGGCCGGCCGCACGGCATCGGTCTTTGCCTCTCCGGCAGCCTGCTTCTGCCCGGATGACTTGCACGCCCACATGGTGAAGACAAGCGAACCCAGCAAAACCCAACGCATGATGCACCTCCAAAGTGTCGCGGTCATGGAGAGCCTATCATGGGTCCCTTCTCCTGTTTTCAAAAAAAACGCCTGCCGGCGACCGCACGGGGAGGTCGGCCGTCGATGGAAGCAAAGAACCGGCCTGAGGACCAGGAACGCAGAAACTGGACAACAGGGTTGTGGATGGTTCAATGGTCAGGAACGGGCACCTCAAATTGTCAAATCTTCGCCTTGACAGACCGTATTTTCGCAGAGATAGTTTTTCCGGAGGCAAAAAATCATGAAAGCGCCTTTCCGCGGAAGCACCATTTTTGTCTGGCTGATGGTCCTGTCGATGACGTCCTGCCGACAGGAGCCGCGAGCAGCCCAGGCCGGGCTGGTCCTGCCCCACCCGCCGGCGGCGCAGCAGGCGGCAGGCAAACCCACGACGAAGGACAGCGTGGCGCCCGTGCCGGCGCCAAAGGTGCCTGACCTGCCGCCGCAGATCGCGGATCAGCCGGCCGCGGCGGCGCTGGTCTGGATCGCACCGCCACCGGATGAGGACGAATACGTTTCAGGCGACGATGGGACCCGGGAGACACCCTGGAGTAAAAAAACCTTCGATCGGAACCTCAAACAACTCGGCGCCCGCACCTTCTGGGTCGTGCCCGGGGAAGGGACCTGGACCCTCGTCGCGCAGCGGCCGGGACTGTTCCTGGCGGCCAGGGACCACCTGTACGAGGCCCGGTCGACCTATTTCAAGAAAAAGATCCACAAGCCCCAGAAGCCGGTCAAGGACGAAGACGGGAATGAGGATTGGGAGTGCGGCTGGCCCATGCCCGAGGGAATCGACCTGGAGATCGCCGGCAGCGGCCTGGTCCTGCGGGATCTGGACACCCGGCGGGATCATCCTGTGGTTTCGGCCCCCGAGACCTTCGAGAAGGTGGAGACCTGCACCAACGAGTACAACTGGTGGGTGGAGGCCCTCGGCGGCCTGGGACGGTACCTGTTCCTGAACCACCGGAACTACCAGACCGTGGTTTCCGTGCACTGGAAGCTCGACTTCCTCGTCTTCGACCTGGAGAAACTGGCTCCAGTGCAGGCCGCGCTGCTGCCAGCGGGCACCGGCGGCTGGCGCGGGACCGTCGATCTTCCTGCCTGGCGCCCGGAGCTGGACGAGCGCTTCAAAAAACTGATCGAGGAAAACAACGCGCAACTCGAAGTCGATCCCAAAGAGGTGCACCTGTCCCACCTGTGGCCGGTGTTTTCACCGTCGGCGCCCGTCGGCCTGGAGCTGGCCTTCCGCCATGAGCACGACTGCTGGCCCTGCCCGGCCATCGAGGTCCGGAAGTCCGTCGACGACCTGCCGCAGGAACTGCTGGTCTGGAGAAAGCGTCATCCCGCCGTCGACGCCGTAATCCCCAGGTTGCCCGAAAAATGGCGCATCGCCGGAATCACCGTGCTCACGGCCGCCCCCGAGCAGGCCGCACGGCTGCGCGCCCTGTTCGAAGCCGTCCCCGGCGGAAAATGACGCGGCTACGCCCGGGCCAGCTCCCAGATCTCGACGCGCTCCCGGGTCCGGCGGCGCGACCCGTCCGGGGCCGGGGAGGGTTCGACCCGGCGGGCCAGCTTCTGGACCAGGCGCAGGCGCCCGCGCTCCAGCTCGGACAGGATCGGGTGGGGCACGTCGGGCTGGACCAGCTCGAGGATGTTGGAGAACACCAGCACCACGCGTCCGGTCGCGTTGAGGCGGGCACAGGCCTGGTCGAAGAAGCGCTCGAAGAGTCCGTCGGTGAAGACCAGGGCCTCGTCGAGCAGCCCGTGGGCCTCGCCACGGATCCAGGGCGGATTGAAGACGATCAGGTCCGCAGGCTCGGGATCGTCGCCGAGCAGGTCGCCGCAGAACAGGTCGATGGGCGGTGGCGGGGCCAGCCTGCCCAGCTCCCGCGAGACGCTCTCGATGGCGTTGGGGTTGATGTCGGTGGCCAGCACGCGTGCGAAACCGGCGCGGCAGAGCATCAGCGCCAGCACGCCACAGCCGGTGCCCACGTCGATGGCCCGGTCGCGCGGCCCTTTGTACTGATGCAGCCAGGTGCCGAACAACTCCAGGTGGGAGACGCGGGTGGGCACGTAGGTGCCGTAGAACGGAAAGAGGCGGTGACCGAGGACCTTCAGGTGCACGCCCTCCCGGTAGCGGTTCCAGGCACCGAACAACTCCTGCACCTGCGCGAACGGCAGCACGAAGGAGGAACGCTCGGGATAGAGCTCCTTCAAAAAGCCGATGGGACGGGCGTCGGCCAGGGCCAGCCGATGATCCTCGATGGGCGCCAGCAGCCGCAGGACCGCCTTCCGGTGCATGCGCCGATGCGCCTGGCGGGCCTCGAACGGCGCGTCGTGGGGCGGCGGACGCAGCAACAGGTCCAGCCGGGCCAGGATCGCCTCCCCCGTGGTGTACAGGTCGGCGACGATCAGCATCTCCCCGTCGCGCAGACGTGCCGCAGCCGCCTGCGGGGGCACGGAGCGGTCCACGGGTTTTGCGGTGTGATGCAGGATGGGCTCGGGGCGGTGGAGTTTTGGGTTCATCATTCTGACTCCGGCCGGCAGTATCCGCATTTCGGCGGACAAGTCCAAGTGGAATCGGAAGCGACCCTCTACGGCGAAAAACGGGGTGGCATTCACTTCCTGAAAAAGCGCATGAAAATCGACAAGGCCACCAGGAAGGCAGCCAACACCGCACAGAAGATGCGTGCATACCCGGCCAGGACCAGATGCCGGCTCTCCCTTTCAAATCTCTGCCGACCCGCGGCCAGCCGCTGCTTTCCGGCATGCACCCTCTTCTGGCCCCCGGCGACCTTCTTCTCCCCTGCGGCGATTTCGTCCCTGGCGGTGGCGAAGCCCTCTCCATCATCGAGGATGTCATCGAAAAATTCCGAAAACAGGCCGTCTTCGGCCTGGGCGTACTCCGCCTTGCCTTCCGACAGTTCCTGCTTGCCTTCCTTTAATCTTCGATTTCCCCTCTCCACCCGCCTCTGTCCTTTTTCGAGCTTTTTTTGACCTGCTGCCAGTTGCTGCTCACCGGAATGTATCTTCACGGAAAGAACAACGACGCCGGCCACCGCTGCAACGGTCAGCAAAATCAACGCGATCCACGCCCAAACCTTGCCAGTGAACGGGCAGGTGATCCTTTTCATTATTTTCGCCTCCGCTATGCAGTATCTTCACGAAAACTCCCTGGTCAATGGGATGTTTAAATATTCAGGGATTTTGCGCATGGGTGAACTCCGGATCATTTCTTCGGCGGATTTCACAGCCGCACGGAGCCCCAGCGGGATCGCTGCGGCCGGACCCGACTGTTGCAGGACCCGGAAATCCAGCCATCTCTGCTTCGGAATCCGCAATATTTACCGTGCTTTTCCCCGTGCAACCGCGGCCCTCAAGAATCCGCATTTTCCCTTGGACAAACCCTTCGGCTAATGGTTATTGTCCGAGGAAAGTTCCCCGCTCCGGGGAACGGGCAGCCCGGACATCGGGCCACATCTGGAGGATGGAATGATTTCGCAGATCGAAGAGACCTATTCGACCAGCATCCGGAACATGAAGCGCTCGGTCATCCGCGAGCTTCTGAAGCTCACGGCCCAGCCGGACATCATCTCTTTCGCCGGCGGGCTTCCTTCGCCTGAGTCCTTCCCCGTTCAGGAACTCAAGCAGGTCATGATGGAGATGATGGACACCGAGGCCGCCGAGGTGCTGCAGTACGGCACCACCGAGGGCGACATCGAGCTGCGCCGATATCTGGTGGAAAAGCACTACAACGTCAACGAGAACATGCCCGTCACGGTCAACAACCTCATCATCACCACGGCCTCCCAGCAGGCGCTGGACCTGATCGGCAAGGTCTTCATTGATCCCGGGGACGAGGTCGTCTGCGGAGCGCCGACCTACCTCGGAGGTATCAACGCGTTCGCCGCCTACGGCGCCAGGTTCCGCACGGTCGAACTGGACTCCGAGGGCATGCGTTCGGACCGCCTGGTCCAGCTGCTCGACACCCTGAAGAAAGCCGGGCGCCGACCCAAGTTCCTGTACTGCGTGCCCGACTTCCAGAACCCCACCGGCATCACCATGAGCCACTCCCGTCGCCGGGAGATCGTCGAGATTGCCGCGCACCACAACCTGCTCATCATCGAGGACAGCCCCTACCGCGAGCTGCGCTTTGAAGGCGAGAACCCCCCCACCATCTACTCCATGGCCAAGCCCGGCAACGTGGTGCTGCTGGGGACGGTCTCCAAGATCCTGTGCCCGTCGTTCCGCATCGGCTGGGTCGTGGGCTGCGAGGAGCTCGTCGACAAGATCGTCGTCGCCAAGCAGGCCGCTGACCTGTGCACTTCGCTGTTCACGCAGCGCATCGCCGCGCGCTACATGCAGAAGGGCTTCATGCATGAGCGCATCACCAAGACCGTCGCCCTCTACAAGGAGAAGCGCGACGCCATGGTCCATGCCTTCGAGGAATACATGCCCCCGGGGGTGTCCTGGGTCAAGCCCGAGGGCGGTCTTTTCCTGTTCCTGACGGTGCCCGAGTCCATCGACTGCCAGGAGATGTTCCCCAAGGCCATCGCCGAAAAAGTCGCCTACGTCATCGGCTCGGCCTTCTATCCCGACGGCTCCGGACACAACACCATGCGACTGAACTTCTCGTTCAGTTCCAAGGATCAGATCATCGAAGGCGTCCGTCGCCTCGCCAAGGTCATTAAATCCGAGTTGTAGATCAAATAGTTCTTCCCCTTTTTCCAGTTTCACTGTAATTTTACACTCTCATGACGCTTTTTCGACGTATTACTGGAAAAACGCTTTTCGTATCAGTAAAATCCGCAGATGTCGGAGGTGAGAACGTGCGAAAACGACCCGCCCCGTTGAGTCCCGGCTCCCCGCCCTATGAAATCATCGCCCCCATGGGAGTCTCCCCCCAGCAACTGATCACACCTGATGGCCCCGAAGTCCTGATGCTGCTTTCGGGCAGGATGCACATGCAGGTGCCGACCGAAAACCACAGCATGGAAATGAAATACGGTCGGCCGGTGGTGGTGGAGAAGCCCTATTGTGTATTTTGTCCTC
>PHAZ01000102.1:12593-16413 GCA_002841825.1 Deltaproteobacteria bacterium HGW-Deltaproteobacteria-22
CCGGTACCGGCCGCGCCCTGCGCATCTCCGTTCCCTCCGCCGCCGGTCCGCTGACCGACGCGCCGAGCTCCCGTCGCAAACCGGCCCTGCACTGATGTCCATGCGTGTGTTGTTCAACGCGGACTATCCCCTCTCCGGGGACCGGACCCTTCTTTTTTATCCACCCACGGAAACCACGCTCAATGATGCGGTGGCGACCACCTCGCATCTGGTTGCGTCCATGTCCCGACCTTCGGAGAAGGCGTTCCCGACGCTGGCGGTCTTCACGCTGAGCGAGCCTGCGATCTCCCTTGGACGCTTCCAGCATCCGACGGTGGCCCTGAACACCGGGGCAGGCCTGCCCGCGCCGGTGGTGCGACGCCTGACCGGTGGACCGGCCGCATGGATGGGCCCGGGCTCGGTCTACCTGTCGCTGATCATCCCCAACTGGCCCCTGTGGTTCCCGTCCGGGGGCCTGCGTGGCCTACCCAAACTGCTCAACGACATGATCCTGGGCGCCCTCCGCAAGGACGGCTTCTCCCTTTCCATGTCGGCCGCTGACTCGGTCACCAAGCGCGGCTTCGAGGTCGGCCGCATGGGCTTCGATGTCGTCGACTCCACGGCGCTGCTGGAGCTCCAGCTGGGCACCCGGGAGAGCATCGCCCTGCCCACGGAACTGTGCGGCTATCCGGCGCTCTCCGAGGACGCCTTCCCGCGGCGGTCCCGCACCCTCGCAGAGCTGCTGGAGACCCGCGAGCTGCCGTCCTTTCCGCCCAGCTTCGCCCGCGCCATCGGAGAGGCCCTGTTTCATGAAAAATTCGAGATCCGCGACAGTGCCTTCTCCTGGCTGGAGAAGACCCGGATCGACGGTCTCAAGCCGCGGTTCCTCGAAGCCGAGGTGCTACCGGCCTCCGCCGGCTCCGAACTGATGTCCCGGCCCCACGAGGACTACATCGGATTCGTGCACGCCCAGGTGACCTTCAACGCCCAGATGCAGTTCTCCTCCGTACGCATCTTCGGCGACTTCATCGCGGACTCCTCCGGCATCACCGAGCTCGAAACCCGCCTTCGCTGGACCGAGATCAACAAGCGCAACGTCGCCCTCATCATCGACGAGGTCCTGGGCGCGCCCGGACACATCATCCTGGGCCTCAAGCGCCTCGGCAGCGTGCTCGAAGCCATCATGGACGCCGCCTCCCGCCATGACCACTGGGACGTGATGAACAACTAAATTCTTTATGCAAATAATGCTTCGGTCGGAATTCCCCGTCCGGCTGCCGTTTTTCCGCTTTTCAGCTTGAAAATCCCGGGCGGTTCGTTCTAGAGAGGACTCATCCGGGAGCGACCCGGCAAAGGAGCGGTCCGATGATTCACGAAGCCCTGTCCAATCCCAGCAGCATCGTGGTGGTGGGCGCCTCCAACGACGTCACCAAGCCCGGCGGCAAGGTCCTGAAGAACCTCCTCGACGGGGCCTTTGACGGCCCCCTGTACGGCATCAATCCCAAAGAGACGCAGGTGCAGGGCGTGGCCTGCTTTGCCTCCCCGGCCGAGCTGCCCGCGCCCGTGGACCTCGCGATCGTGTCGATCCCGGCTCCCCACGTGGCCCGCGCGGTCGAGGAATTGATAACGAAGGCCGGCTGCCGCGCCTTCATCGTGCTGTCTGCGGGCTTCAAGGAAATGGGCGAGGAAGGGGAGGTCCTGCAGGACAGGCTCGGGGAGCTCGTCAACCGCCACGGAGCGTGCATGATCGGCCCCAACTGCATGGGCGTGCTGACCACCAGGTACCGCGGCACGTTCGCCGGCCCGATCCCGAACCTGACCCCCGGCGGTGTCGACTTCGCCAGCGGCTCGGGCGCCACGGCGGCCTTCATCATGGAGGCCGGCATGGAGATGGGCCTGTCGTTCTCGTCGATGTTCTCCGTGGGCAACAGCGCCCAGCTCGGCGTGGAGGACATCCTGGCCTGGTGGGACGAGACGTTCGATCCCGCCAGGAGCCCGCGCGTGAAGCTCGTGTACATGGAGAAGATCGACCAGCCGGCGAAGTTCCTGCGACACGCCATGTCCCTGATCGCCAAGGGCTGCCGCATCGCCGGGATCAAGGCCGGCGCATCCGAGGCGGGCAACCGCGCGGCCTCGTCCCACACCGGCGCGATGGCCAGCTCCGACACCGCCGTCGAGGCGCTCTTTCGCAAGGCCGGCGTGCTGCGCTGCCGCGGCCGCGAGGACCTGATGCTCACCGCCGCCGTATTCCAGCACAAGCCGATGACCGGCCGCCGTCTCGCCATCGTGACCCACGCCGGCGGTCCCGGCGTGCTGCTCTCGGACTCGCTCTCCAAGGGCGGCTTCTCGGTCCCGCAACTGACCGGTCCGGGGGCCCAGGCGATCCTGGACGGCCTGTTCCCGGGCTCCTCGGTGCAAAACCCCATCGACTTTCTGGCCACGGGGACGGCCGACCAGCTTCGCCACATCCTTGACATGCTCGAGCTGCACTTCGCCGACGAGATCGACGGCGTCGTGGTCATCTTCGGCACGCCGGGGCTGGCCGACGTGACGCCCGTGTACCGTGTGATCCACGAGAAGCAGTTGTCCTGCAAAAAGCCGATCTACGCGGTGCTTCCCTCGGTGATGACCGCCCACGACGCGATCCGGGAGTACCAGTCCTGGGGCGGCTGCAACTTCACCGACGAGGTGCTCTTCGGCTACACCCTGAACCGGGCCGCCCGCGTGAAGACGTATGAAAAGACCTGCAGCGGGGAAGTCCCCGTGGACCGCGCCGCGATCCGGGCCATCGTGGACCGCGCCGCGGACGGCTACCTGCCGCCGGACGACGTGGCGGGGCTGCTTGACGCCGCCGGTATCCCCCGCGCAGCCGAGGTCGTGGTGAACTCCGCATCCGGTGTCGGGGCCGCCTGCGCCACCTGCGCGTTTCCGCTGGTCATGAAGGTCATCGGACCGGTGCACAAGACCGACGTCGGCGGCGTGGTCCTCAACGTGGGATCACTCCCGGAGGCCGGCGCCGAGTTCGAACGCCTGATGCGCATCCCGCTGGCCACCGGCGTGCTGTTCCAGCCCATGCTGTCGGGCACGGAACTGTTCATCGGCGCCACCCGCGAGGGCGACTTCGGACACCTGGTGCTGTGCGGCCTCGGCGGCATCTATATCGAGGTGTTCCGTGACGTGTCCGAGGGACTGGCGCCCATCTGCCCAGCCGAGGCCGACGACATGATCCGCCGCCTGCGCTCGTACCCGCTGTTTACGGGCGTGCGCGGCAAGCCCGGCCTGTCCGCTGCCGTCTTCGCGCTGGCCATTGGCCGCGTTTCCGCCTTGTGCCAGGCGGCCCCCGAGATCGCCGAACTGGATGTCAATCCGCTGCTGGCCTCCCCCGAAGGCGTGTTCGCCGTTGATGCCCGCATTCGCCTTGAAAAATAGTCAGGAACAAAGGCCGGAGTCAATCACCAGGGGCCTCGCGGGCCGGATCGCCCGGCTCACGAAATCAGTGGATCAACTCCATGATTCATGTTGCCAACCCAGGTGGTTCGGAACTACAATGGTTCCCGTTTCGCCCATCAAGGGAAACGTACTCTCCCCTGACATGGATCCGAACCGCAAGGAGTCTCGCATGCGACGTTCCCTTCTTCCGCTCGTGTTGATCGTTTCGCTGTTCTGGCTGACCGGATGCCCCAGCAAGAACCCGCCCCCCACCCTGACATATCCGGTTGCGAAGATGACCCGGACCAACACGGTCCAGATCAACTTCCTGACGTTCTCCCAGGGCAAGACCGACGGAAACATCCATCCCACGACGATCCAGATCAGCCCCAACTCCGACCGCACCCTGAAC
>PHAZ01000103.1 GCA_002841825.1 Deltaproteobacteria bacterium HGW-Deltaproteobacteria-22
GGACCCCTAGCCGCAATGGGTATTCTCAACCATTATTACGAAAAATCATTCGCCTATGTCCATAATGATCTTGCCCTGGGGCTAGCGGTTCTTTCGGCGAACATTGTGATCCATGGCACGCCGGAAAAAAATACTTTATAATTTTTCCCGCCGGAGTATTGTCGTGGTCGGGTCCCATGCTACCTGTGAACTACTGAAAGGAAGGTATACCTATGAAAACGTCTTTTATTATTACCCTGCTTCTCACCTCCACCCTTTTCTTCGCTTGTGACGAGGAAAAAAACACGACCAACAATGCAAATAATGTTAATAATATTAACAACACAAACAATATTACTAATCCTCAACTCGTATCTTTCAATGATTCCGGATGCAAAAACTCCCTGGACCAGAAGGCCATCGATTTCTCCATCTTTTCCGGTTTCGAGTGTGTGGTGTGGGCCTACGACGGCATCGGTTCCCTGGACCTGCGTCACGTCAACGCCGTGTTCAACTGCTGCCCCGACGAGACCCTGGGCATGACCGGCACGGTCGCCTATCTCGACAGCGTGTTCACGCTGACCGAGAGCGACAACGGTGGACTGTGCAACTGCGTCTGCCCGTATGACATGGTCTACACGCTGTCGGACGTGGCGCCCGGATCTTACTCGATCGTCGTCGATCCGTTCGAAGCACCGGTGGACATGAACCTCTCCGAGGCCGCCGAGGGCTGGTTCTGCATCGACCGCCTCCTCAACAGCATGACCGCCGGGAGCGCCGGCGAGCGCGGCTCCTTCTGTGAGCTCAGCTCCGAATGCATGGGCGGCGACGGCTACTGTCTGACGATTCCTGACTATTCCCCCGTGTGCGTGAACACCTGCATCTCCACCCTGGACTGCCCGATGCCGGACCTCGAGGAGTGCCTCGAGGATCTGGAAAATGTCTGGTACTGCTCCCCGGTGAGCACTTTTAATAAATAATTACCACTCCTACTCCCTGCGAGGATCTCTGCATGAAAAAATCTATCCTGCGCCTCCTCCGGGTCGCCCTGTCCGCCGGCGGCACCTTCTTCATCGCCTGTGCCTACGGACCCGTGGACGAAGGAGGACCCCTGGTGTCCGGACGGGTGCTGCACAACGGCACCGGCCTGACGGATCTCAACGTCTGCGCCACCGTCGGCGAGATCGACTACTGCGTGCGTTCGCAGGCCGGAGGCGCCTATGATCTTCTGGCCCTGCCCGAGGTGCTGCAGACTGCCACCTCCGGATTCACCCTGTGCGCCGAGGATGATCTCGGCGTCACCGCCGGCGCCGTGGTGAAGACCTGCGAGACGGTCCCCGCCGGACCGACGCCTTTCACCATGGATCTGGAGATGGACGAGCCGCAGTTGTAGCTCCCTTCCCGGCACAGGAAGTTTCCGCCACGCATGACCACTCCGACGCCTCCCGCATCGCCGCGCCTCATCGATGACGCACGCTGGGATCCGCTCGTGCGCATACGCCTGGAGGCGTTCCTTGCTTCCTGCGCCCGGGAATTGGCGGTTGCGCCGGGGCATGACGACGCGCCGTTTGCCGTGTTTGACTGGGATCACACGTTGTTTCACGGCGACATCGGCGATGCACTTTTTTTACATATGGTTAAAAACCACGGTTTCTTTCGCCCGGAAACCTGGCAGGATACCAGCCTCTTTCTGACGCACGAAGCCGTCGACGCGCTGGCCGGACTCACCCCGCGGGACTCGGCGCGCCTTCCTGGTCCAGGGGGCTCCGGACTTGCCCGGGAGATGGTGTCGATCTACCTCCACCACCGCACCAGCGGCGGAGCGGCGGCCTTCTCCGGCTTCAATCCGGAGACCACCCATCCCTCCTACGCCTGGTGCGCCTCCCTGCTGGCCGGCCACACACCGGCCCAGGTCGCGGACCTGACGCACGAGGTGATGGTTCACCTGTTCAATCGTCCGGTGGGAACCACCGGAGAGTTGGCAGGCTTGCATGGCTGGGCCGACTGGGCCCGGCCGGCAACACCCATGATCAATCTGGCGACCCGGCTCCAGGCGGCGGGCGTTCCCGTGTGGATCGTGTCGGCCTCGCCCCAGCACGTCGTGGAGACCTGCGCGCGGCATGTCGGCCTCGACCCCGTACGCGTGATCGGTGTCCGGAGCCGCCTCGCCAGCGACGGTCGCCTGCTGTCACGGCTGGAGACCTGCGGTGGACACGACGGTGTGATTCCCTATGACCTGGGAAAGCGCTGCTGGATACAACGGATCATCTGCGGACGAACGGACCCCTGTCTTGAGCGGTCCGACGACCAGACCCGGGCGCGCCTGTGGTTTGCGGCCGGCGACAGCGACGGTGATCTCGCCTTCCTGCAGGACGCCACCCGCCTGCGGCTCGTGATCGCCCATCGCGACAACCGTGCCGTGGGGCTGGCCACCGGCAATGAGGACGGACGCTGGCTCGTGAATCCTCCGTTCTTCGGCGCGTAGGAGGGTCTGCACACCCCGGGCGCAACCCGTGGGACCGTTGGGGTGTCTGTGTCCGGTGCATTCAACGGGCTCCGCCGCCTCCGGCGGGCCGGGTCCACCACAGGCAGAAAACGAGGGCACCCCGTGCCCGGATCATCGAGGTCATCATGTTTTTCCAGTTGTTTTCCATCCTTCTTGCCGTCACCCCCCCGGCGGTGGACCTGTCCATCCTCAACGAATGCCACCGTGCCGCTCGCGCGCGTGACTGGAAGACCGGCGGCGACTTCGAGGTCCGCATGACCCTCAAGGCCGCCGGTGCCGTGGATCAACTCGGCATCATCAAAAACACGTCAGCGGATGCCATCCTCGAGCGCTGTGTTCGTTTTCACATGCAAAAAATGTTCTTTCCAGGACGCAAGAGTCCTCTGACGCTGAAGTTCTCCTTTCCGAAGAACCTGACACAGTACGGCGTATTCGCCTCCGACGTGGCCATCTCGCGCACCATCGGCAACGGCACCGCGGCCCGCGTGCTGCTGCATCCGGGCTCCGTGCAGGCCACGGCCGCCTCCCTGAGCGTGATCCGCATCGACAAGGCCGGACGCTTCGCCCATCACGTGCACCAGAAGACGGATATTTTCTTCGCCGTGATCGAGGGCACCGGACGCCTGGATCTCTGGACTTCAGCCAAACAGAACAAGTCCCATCCTCTGTCGACGGGCACCACCGGATTCATCCCTGCCGGACTCCCTCATGAATTTGTGGGGCCGTCCGGCGATCAACCGCTCGTTTTTTTACTTTGGGCTCTTCCCTCCAAGATTGATCAGTTTTTTATAAACGGTGAATCCACCCTCAATGACGTGCATTTCTTTCCACCACCCAAGAGTCCCGATCCGGTGCCGGCGACCTCCTTCGCCCGCGCAGCCGAGTGGAAGATCGCCGACGTGGCCTTTCCAAAAAACCTGCCTGCAAAACTGGAGAAGAAGACGCTGATCTCCCTGCCCAAGATCGGAGAACTCGCCCTGTTTGTCGCTCCCGCGACCCGCACCGTGACCTTCGATCCACCCACCCGCGGTAGCTGGTTCGCCTTCTTCGTCCGCGCCGGCGGCGAGTTTGCCCTGGGCAAGGATACTCACGTGGTGCAGCCCGGCTCCGGCTGGTTCCTGCCGCAGAAGGCCACCTACACCCCGAAGGTGCAAAACGCGCCATTATTCTTGATCGCTTTCTGCTCCGGCGGTATATGCTCGGCGCGATGAACCCCCTCCTGTGCACCTACCTCGGCCGCATCTCCTACTCCCGTGCCATCGACCTCATGGACCGTACCGTCGATGAGGTGGCCGGCGGAGCCCCGCCACGGCTGCTGCTGCTCGAGCACGAGCCTGTGGTCACGCTGGGGCGCCGTGCGGACCTTGAACACCTGCTGTGCTCGGCGCAGACGCTGGCCGACGAGGGCATCGAACTGACCGAAACCAGCCGTGGCGGGGACATCACCTTCCATGGTCCGGGCCAGCTCGTGGGCTACCCGATACTTCCGGTCGGACGCATGGTCCGGCGTCACGTCGAACGCATCTTCGGCACCCTCGAGGACCTGCTCCTGGAAGCGGGCATCACCTCCTCGTTCGACAGCGAGAATCCCGGTTTGTGGGTCGACCAGCGCAAGATCGCCGCGGTGGGCATCGAGATCCGGCAGGGCGTATCCCTGCACGGCTTCTGCCTGAACGTCCGGCGCGCCCACGACGGGTTCCGCCACATCGTGCCATGCGGCCTCGCCGGGCGCGGGATCGTGTACTGGTCCGAGCTGGGCGCAGCCCCGACCGTGCCCGAAACCGCCCGCGCGTTTGCCGGGCGCTTCGCAGCCCGCTGCGGCCTCACGCCGGTCTTCGAAGACGACAGACCCTTTTCCACCGACGCGGAGTGAATCATGAGACATATGCTGATCCGGGCCCTCTGCGCCTTTTTCTGCCTGCTGCCGGGCCTGGCCGCCGCCCAGGAATTTCCCTACACGACCACCGTACCCGCGCCCGCCTTCGACCAGGGTGCCTGGTTCTCGCCGTTCTCGCTGAATGCGCCTGCCCATCTGTCGGCGCTCACCGGCTTCCATGCGATCTTCTCAGCCTCCGAGCACCTGTCCGATCCCCTGCAACCCTGGCACGTGAGTTCGGAGACCCTGTGGCTGGCCCACAGCCTGCCGCTGGTGAAAGCCGCCTGCTTCATCTCCGGATCGGCGCTGCATGACGTTGACGGCTACAACGGGGGCATCCTTGGCGCCGGCTGCGGCTGGTCCGTCTCCCCTTCCTGGTCGCTGGGACTTCGCCTCCTCGCCCGCGAGGCCCCCTCCGATCCATCCACCGACGGCGGCCGGGACTGGGCGCTGTCGGTGCTGTTCGCCCCCGGCGGCGGTCTCATCGCTTCGTACCAGGTCGAGAGCCTGCTGATGCGGCCTGTCGCAGGCCTTCCGCAGGATCGTGTGCACCGCCTGGAGCTCGCACTGGGCAGCCGCTGGCGTTTCTGGACAGGCTTTCACCTGGCTGAGCGCCGCCTCGACTGGGCACTCACCGGCGGTCTTCGCCTGGAGTTGTACCGGGGCGTCCACCTGGTCCTTTCCGGTGGCTGGGCCCAGCGCACCCGCGAGGCCTGGCGGGACGGCGCGCCGCTGGAGTTGTCGCAGCCCGAGTCATTCACCGTGGCCGCCAATGTCGTCGTCCAACTGGAGAACCTCGCGTTGTTCCAGGGTTTCTCCCTGCCCGAACCCACCCTGAACATCGCCTTGCGCTGGTCCTCCAGGATCCCCGGACGCTCGGTGCTGCCGGATCCGGACTTCCTGCAACTGTACGATCTCTCGGAGAAGGCCGACGAGACGAAGCACGCCCGATTTGCGCTGGCGATCCGCCACTGCCTGCGGACACGGGTCTGCCGGGGCGTCCTCATCAAGCTCGGTGATGCGGACCCTTCCTGGTCCCATGTCGACGAGTGGTCGGACTGGATCGAACTCCTGAAGGCCTCAGGCCGGAAGGTCTTCGTCTACGGGGCCACGTTCTCCAACGCCTCGTATGCGCTGGCCGCCGGCGCCGACGGGATCTATCTCTTCCCCGGCGGCAGCGTCAAACTGCGGGGCCTGTCCACGCAGCAGTTCTTCCTCGCCCAGGCGATGCAGAACCTCGGGATCGGCGCCGACCTCGTGCAGATCGGCACGTACAAGAGCGCGCCGGAGATGTTCATGCGCCGCAGCCCGTCGACCCCGGCCTTCACGCAGTCGGGCCGTTTGCTGCTGGCCCTGGACATGCGCTTCAAGACCCTGGTCATGAAGCGACAGAATCTGTCACTTGGTCGCTTTCATGACATCACCCGGAGAATGGAACTCACCGGCGAGCAGGCGCTCGCTGCGGGCCTGGTGGATGGCCTGTGGTACGCCGATCAGGTGGCCCCGGTCGTGTTCCGGAAGGCGGGACAGATCCTCGGCCTGGCGGACGCCTCGCGATACAAGGAGCCCGACCGTGCAGGACGTGGCGTGGCCTGGCTGCTGTTTTCCGGGGAAATCGTCTCCCAGAAGAGCACACTGCCCAATCCGCTCACCGGCGGCGACACCATCGAGTTGAAGAAGGCGGCCGCCGCGCTGGCCGCCGTGACGGGCAATCCCCGGTTCGGCGCCGTCGTCCTGCGCATCAACTCCCCCGGCGGTTCGGCCTCCGCCTCCGAGGCCCTGTGGCGTATGGTCCTGCAGGTCTCGACCCGTCTGCCGGTGGTGATCTCCATCGGCGACTTGGCCGCGTCGGGCGGCTACTACATGGCCGTCGGCGGCCGCGTCGTGTTCGCCACCGAGAGCAGCCTCGTCGGCTCCATCGGCGTGTTCGGCGGCAAGTTCCAGGTGAAGGATCTGCTGTCCCGGCTCGGCGTCGGAATCACCACCCACAAGCGGGCGCCCATGGCCGACGCCGACAGCGTCCTCCGACCCTACACCGACGAGGAACGCGAACTCGTGCGCGGCCAGCTCGAGAGCACGTACAGGCGCTTCGTCACCGCTGTCGCCACCGGACGGAAATTCTCTGCCGCCGCCGCCCTGCGAAGGGCCGATGGACGGGTGATGCTCGGCAAGCAGGCGCAGCGCGAGGGACTCATCGACGACATCGGCGGACTGCTGGCCGCCAATGCACGCGCAGCACAACTGGCAGGGCTCTCCGCTGACGCCCCGGTGTTCATCGTCTACCCGACACCTGAACCGCTCTGGAAGAGGGCCCTCAAAGCCGTGGTCGCCGACGCGGGTGTGACCGGACTCGACCACCTGCGGGCCCTGGCTGGCACCCTGTCCATGGAGGGGCCATGGGCCCTGTGGACGGACATGGTGAGCATCCACTGACTGGACTCATTTCTTGTATGTATTGGTGGATTGGGGTAGATTCTCCCCTTGTGTGGGGTAATGAATGCAAAAATCCCTGATCTCTTGGTCGATTCTATTTTTGATATCAGCCTTTTCCTGTCAAAAAGAGTCGGCGAGGAATCCGTTCGGACGGCATGAGACCATCACCGTCGCCTGGTCCAAGGATGTCAACACGCTCGACCCCGCATGTGCCGTCGGCATGGAGTCGGCCGAGGTCGTGGCCCAGATGTACGAAGGGCTGGTGACGACCGATCCTGTCACCCGCCAGATCCGCCCGCTGCTGGCTGAAAAATGGGAGCAGAGCCCCGACGGACTCGTGTGGGACTTCACGCTTCGCCGCGGCCTGCGCTTTCATGACGGCACACCACTGGACGCGGATGCCGTGGTGTTCTCCTTCCGGCGGCAGATGGACGCCGTCGTCGCCCACCGCGCCCGGCCCGACGACCCGCGGATCGCCCAGTGCGGCTATGACTACTGGAAGGCCTACTTCGACGGGCTGATCCAGAGCGTGAAGGTGATCAACTCCCACAAGCTCCGCATCGTGCTGAAATATCCGTACGCCCCGTTCCTGAACAGCCTCGAGATGTTCGCCGTGAGCATCGTGCGCCCCTTCGACACCGAGAACGCGGACACCCTCAACCAGCACTCCCTGGGCACCGGTCCTTTCAAACTCGTGTCACGCATGGCCGACCGCATCGTGCTCACCCGCAACTCGAACTACTGGGACAAATCGAAGGTTCCCGCCTTCAGATACCTGGTCTTCCAGACCATCCGTGAGACCCGGCAGCGCCTGCTCGCCCTCGAAGGCCAGCGCATCGACTTCGCCTTTCACCTCAATCCGGCGCGGTACCTCACGATCCAGTTGCATCCCTTGCTCCAACTCCGGGCCGAGGCATCCAACAACACGGTCTATCTCGCGCTCAACACCAAGCGCGGGCCGTTCTCGGTCCGTCAGATCCGGCTGGCCGTCAACCACGCGATCAACCGGGACAAGATCGTCAAGATGGTCTACCAGGGCATGGCCGACCTCGCACAGGGTCCGCTGTCCGATCAGATGCTCATCCAGGGTAAGTCAATCTTTAAAAAAGACGATCCGCTCGCACGCTGGCACGAGTATGATCCCGAGAAGGCACGCGCGCTTCTGCGAGAAGGCGGATTCGGCCTCGAAGGTGAGCAGCGCCAGTTCACGCTGTACCTGATCCAGTCCCCGCGCAACTACCTTCCGGACCCCCTCCTGATGGCCAACATGATCCGCCATGACCTGGAGCAGGTGGGCATTCCCGTGGTGGTCAAACCCGCCGAATACATGGAATACAAACGCATCCTGAAGCTCGGTCTTCATGACATGGCCATCCACGGCTGGGTCGGCGAGATCTCCGATCCGGACGAGTATCTCTACGGCCTGCTCCACGGCTCCAACGTGACCCGGGCCACCGGCACCAACCATGCATTCTTCACCAACGACCGCTTTGACGACCTCGTCAAGCAGGGACGCCAGGCTCACGAGAGCGTCGATCAGCGCATCTCCCTGTACCGACAGGCACTGGAGATCTTCCATGAGGAGGCGCCCTGGGTGCCGCTGGCCCACTCCAGAATGGTCCTGACCGCGAGCAAGCGCCTGGAGGGCATCGAAATCACGCCGGCCACTTTCCTGGTGTACCGCAGCATCCGGATGGTGGAAAAATGAAACTCAAGATCCGGCACAAGCTCGCCATCTGGATGCTCGTCGTGGGCGTCATCCCCGCCTTTGTGGCCTCGCGCCGTGGTGTGACCATCATCGCCGACCGGTTCACCGACACACTCCAGGACGAATCCGAGAAGAATCTGCGAGTCGGCATCAACGTCGCCATCGATCACATCAACATCGTCAAAAACGCGGCGATCACCCTCTCCAAGAAATCCGCTGTGGTCGAGCTGGCCACCCGCAAGGACCTCTCGCGTCAGGACCAGGACGTGATCCGCTCCGAGTTCGCCCCGCTGGGAAACGGCGTGATCCATGTGGTCGACGTGCAGGGGAAGCTCGCCGGCTCCATCCCGCTGGGGGACCAGACCGGGCTGGTGGCCGTCAAGAACCAGGAACAGAGCTTTGAGGCGCTGCTCAACCATTCGGTGCCCCAGTGGTCCAACATGCTGAAGAACTATGCGATCACGCTCAACCTCTACAGTTGGGAGGGGCAGTTCACAGACAACAAGAAGCAGCGCTTCCTGTTCGTGCAGGCCGGTGCCCCGTTGCTCGACCAGCACTACAACCTGCTCGGCGGCGTCATCGTCACGGTCGCCCTGGACGACCTGTTCTGCAAGAACATCTCCACGATCCTCGGATCCCAGATCATCCTGTACCCGAACAGCCCCGATCTGCTCGGGACCTTCTCCACATCCTTCGAGAACCCCCAGGATCTGAGCCGCCCTGTGGATAGTCCCCTGGGCGGTGGTGCGGTGATGACCGCCTGGAAGAGCCCCCATGGACGGCACTTCAACTCGTTCACCTGGAACGACATGGAGTACGCGGCCTCCATGCAGATGCTGCACGACATCGAGGGAAAGTCCGTCGGACTCCTGGTTGTGGCGCTGGACATCACGAAGATGCAGAAGGGCAAGTCCGACGCCGTCTTCACGCTGATGCTGTCTGCCCTGCTGGCGCTGGCCGTCGTGATCGTGCTGGCCACCTGGTTCTCCCGCAACCTCGCCAACCCGCTGGGACGGCTCCTGCGGGGTGCCCGTGAGGTCGCCAGCGGCAAGCTCGACGAGCGCCTCGAGGTGGACAGCGGGGACGAGATCGGGGAGCTTGCCGAAGCCTTCAATGACATGATCCAGAACCTCCAGGAGAGCAACAACCGGCAGAACGAGCAGATGAGCGAGATCCAGACGCTCAACGAGATCATCAACTCCATGAGCGTCCAGGTCGGAGTGTCCTCGGTGATCTCCGAAGGACTGGAGGCCATCTCGGTGGCCCTGCAGACCTCGTCGGCGCAGATCTGGCTGCTTCACGAGGAAAACGGCTGGAAGAAGACGCACCACATCGGCAGCAACGAGAAGGAGCTCGCCGACCTCACGCGGGAGGAAAAACCCCTGGTGGAATTCGTCGCCAGGCAGGACTCCCTGCTGGAGCTGGCCGACCTGCATGCGTGGTCCGAGACGCTGTCGGGACCGTTTCTGGCCGTGCCGATCCGGTACCAGGGCCGCGTCATCGCTGTGGTCTTCCTGCTGCGCCCCTCCACCTCTCCGGTCTGGACCGACACCCACAAGAACGTGATCCGCGCGGTCTCCGAGCAGATGGGCATGTACATCGTCAATGCCCAGTTGTTCGAGAAGATCAGCCGGTTCAACGAGCAACTGGAGTACATCGTCCACCGGCGGACGATGGAACTGCAGGAGACGAACAAGAAGCTCGGATCCACCGTCAACGAGCTGCAGAACACGCAGGCCCAGGTGCTCATCAGCGAGCGGCTGGCTGGCCTGGGCTCCCTGCTGGCCGGTGTGGCGCACGAGATCAACAGCCCCATCGGCGCGATCGACGCAGCAGTGGACAACCTCAAGAAGAGCATGCAGGGCATGCTCGATTCGCTGCTGTACATTGTTGACACGGAGAAGGACCCGCGTGTCCTCACCTACCTGCTGACCCTGGTCCAGCACTACCTCGAGAACGTGACGCTCACCTTCCCGCAGCGCGACCAGAACAGGGAACGCATCCGTGAGATGACGAACCTCCTGACCACACGCAACATCGAGAACGCCCGCTCCCTGGCCCGCAGGCTCGTGGAGAACGGTACCGACTCGTTCGTGGAGAATTTCCTCAACCAGTACGAGAACATCGATGCGGCGATGTATCTGCAGTTGATGAATGAACTGTTCACGATCCACCGCACCGCCGCGGCCACGGCCACGGCCATCCACTCGGTCAAGCGCATCGTCATGGCGCTGCGTTCCTACAGTCATGTGAAACAGGACGTTCCAGAACCCGTCAACATCCATGACGTCATCGAGACCTCGCTGATCATCCTTGCCAACCGCCTCAAGCACAACATCACCATTGAGAAACGCTACGGCGACCTGCCACCCATCACGGTCTATGGTGATGAACTGAGCCAGGTCTGGACGAACCTGCTCTCCAATGCCGCCCATGCGATTGATGGACAGGGAAACATCGTCATCGAGACGATCAACCTCGGAAACCGGGTGGCCATCAAGATCCGCGACACCGGAAGGGGTATCCCTCCTGAACTGGTCGACCGCATCTTCGATCCGTTCTTCACGACCAAGAAAAAGGGCGAGGGTACGGGACTTGGACTTGGCATCGTGTCCCGCATCGTGAAAGACCGGCATGGTGGGGAAATCGAGGTCACATCCGTTCCGGGAGACACCTGCTTCACCGTGTACCTGCCGATCATGGTCACGACCCGCGCACCGGAAGGTCTGAACCCACAGGTGTAACCATGACCGGCGCAATCATCCTGGCTGCCTCCATTGTTTTCTTTGTCGCTGGATATCGTTTCTGGGGCAACCGGGTCGCCGGTTGGCTTGGGGTCGATCCCGACCGGCCGACGCCGGCCCACACCCGCACCGATGGCGTGGACTACGTGCCCACGCGTCCCTCGGTCCTGCTCGGCCACCATTTTTCATCGATCGCCGGCGCAGCACCGATCATCGGTCCCATCGCCGCCGCCTCCTACGGCTGGACCGCCGTGCTGGTATGGATCCTGCTCGGCGGCGTCTTTATGGGCGCTGTACATGATTTTTCGGCGCTGATCATTTCGGTACGACATGACGGCCGCGGACTGGGCAGCGTGCTGGAGGAACGCGTGGGACGAAGCATGAAGAGCCTCTTCCTGCTGTTCATCTTCTCCGCGCTGATCCTGGTGATCTCCGTCTTCACCAACGCCGTCGCCCAGACCTTCGTCTCGGTGCCGGAGACCGCCACGGCCTCCACCCTCTTCATCGCGCTGGCTGTCGTATTCGGTCTCTCCGTGTACCGCTGGAACCTGCCGTTCGTGCCGGCGACGATTGCAGGCGTCGCCCTGCTGGCTGGCTGCATGGTGTTCGGCTACAACATGCCGCTGCGGCTGTCGTTCAACACCTGGCGCTTCCTGCTGATCGGCTACATCTTCTTCGCTTCCACGCTGCCGGTCCAGTACCTGCTGCAACCACGCGACTTCCTGAACTCCTTTATCCTGTACGCGATGCTCGCGGTGCTGGTCGCCGGGATCCTCGTGGCCAATCCGGAGTTCCGGATGCCTGCCGCGCCCGCCTGGCAGACCGCCAAGGGCCCCCTGTTCCCACTGCTCTTTGTGACGGTGGCCTGTGGCGCACTCTCGGGCTTCCACAGCCTGGTCGCCTCGGGCACCACTTCCAAGCAGCTCGACAACGAGCGTCACGCGCAGCCGATCGGCTTCGGCGGCATGCTCATTGAAAGCCTGCTGGCGGTCGCCGCCCTGATCACGGCCGCGGTTTTGTCCTCATCGGAGTATGGGAAGGCCTCGGGGAATCCCATCGGGCTGTTCTCCTCGAGCGCTGCGCGGATCACCGAATCGATCGGTCTGCCGGTGCGGTTTGGCACGCTGTTCATGTCCCTGAGCGTGGCGGCGTTCGCCATGACCTCGCTGGACACCGCCACCAGACTGGGCCGCTATGCCATCCAGGAGTTGTTCGAATCGCCCAAACCCACGCCCGCGCGACGCATGCTCTCG
>PHAZ01000104.1:0-12421 GCA_002841825.1 Deltaproteobacteria bacterium HGW-Deltaproteobacteria-22
GTACGACGGCGTCTTGCACTTGGGACAGATGATATATCGAATGGACATGACCCTTGGCCTGGATTTACCGAATCGGGAAATCCTCCCTTGAACGCGACTGTAGCACCTAGACGTATTCCAGTCTATGCCCTAGTTGCAAATTGTGAAATATGTCAAGAAAAAAGCGACCGGTGGGCGCCGGATTATTCGTTGGACTCGGGGTCGCCGACCTGCACGGCCGAAAGCGCGTTGGACTGCATCAGCAGGTACAGCGTGGCCTTCTGCACTTCGGAGAACTGCCGCCAAATCATGGCGCCGTCGCCGGACTTGCCCAGCTTGAGGATCTGCTTCCACGGTCCGGCGAGGCGGAACTGGAACAGGCCCTGCTGCTCGATGGGCACCGCGGCCACAAAGGGTCCCGTGGCGTGCAGGAAGGAACGCTCAAAGGCCATCGGAGGCCACGGCCAGACGCCTTTGCAGAGCTCGCGAACCGGGCTGCCGTCAGCCGAGGACAGGATGTTCAGGCAGCGGCCACCCTCGGAGTCGAACATGACGTACTCGCTCTCGGAGTGAACCCAAAGGGGCCAGGCCACGGGGAAACCGGCCAGCGGCGCTTCCTTGCCGGCGGCGAAGGTCTTGTCCCAGAGCATCTTGGGCTGATTCTTGTCGTCGGCGTCATAGGAGACGACCAGGAGGCGGGCGCCGGGCGCCGGCGTTGATTTCTCCGCATGAAAGAGCACGACGCGGTCGGCCAGGCGGATCATGCGCGTGGACCCCGCCAGCTCGGTCGTGGCCTTGCCCGTGGCAGGATCCAACAGCCTCGTCTTCTCGGGGGAGACGATCAGGAGGCCCGCCGGGATCACCTCGACCTGCGGATCGAGCAGATCGGTCATGGGCGCCTTCCAGGTGGTCTTGCCGGTCTTCAGTTCCAGGGCCAGCACCTCGCGGTCGTCGGCCTTGTCGCGAACGAAGGCGTGGGTCTCGCTGACCGCCAGGAACGAATAGGAGAACCCGGCTGCGGTGGGGGCGGCGGGCTTGCCCGCGAGGGCGGCCTTGGGTGCACGCACCAGTTCGAGGAAGCCCAGGTCGCGGGCCTTGCCGATCTCGAAGGACTGCACACCGTGTGCGCAGGTGATCGCCGCGATGTTCTGGAACACCTTCAGGCCCAGGCTCTCCTTGCCCTCGATCCGGACCTTGTGGGCCTTGCGCGAGACGGCGGCATTGGCCAGGGCGATCTGGACGAACGAGGTCTCGTCGGCGGCGACGATCAGGCCGGACTCGGGCAGGAAACGGACCGTGCCCAGGGTGTTCTGCGCGTCACCCACCGGGATGCGGGAGGTCACGGTGTTGGAGGCAAGCGTGTAGGCCCACACCTCACCGACGGCGCGACGCTTGACCTTGTCGGTCGAGTAGTCGACGACCGTGAACCACAGGACGCCGTCCTTGGCGCCCAGGATCCGGTTCACGCGGGGCTCCTTGAGCGACGGGGACTTGAGATCATACGTGAACACGGTCGAGCCCGTGGCCGAGAAGCCCTTCACGCGGGAGCCGCCGGCGATGACGAAGGTCTCGCCCACGGCCATGTGCTGGCCCTCACTGCCGGGATAAATGGTCTCCTGGGTCCAGGCGGGCGTCCACGGATGCGTCGTGAAGGCGGAGATGCCTGTCTCGGTGCCGCACCAGGACAGTTTTTCCCCCAGGAAGCAGGGGGTCGCCAGCTTTCCGTTGACATAGTTCAAGTGCTTGAGCTTGCCTTCCTGCAGGTCCACCGTGTGCCACTCGCTGTCACCGGGATGGTACGGGCGGATCATGAGGCGGGCCAGGTTCGGCTCCCCGGAGAAGCGGGCGAACGTGCGCGGATTGTCTTCCTGTCCGCGAATCTTGATCTGGTACATCTCCTTGAGCGCGGCCAGATCGTAGGCCACGATCTTCACAAAGTTGTCCTCGGCCACGGTCTTCTGGAAAAAGGCGATGGCGTCTTCGGAGGAGCTCGCCTGCCCGGCAGAGAAGCCGCCGTCGAGGTTCATCTTCCATTCCCACTTCACCGTCAGTTTCATGTTCTCCAGGTCCACCAGCTGGGCGATGTCGCCGGTGAAGGCGACGATGAAGCCCTTCGGCGTCACATGCAGCGGTGCGGTGATCCTGCGGCCCAGGGAGAACGACGTGATCTTGCCGGTCTCGGGCTCCACGAGCCGGATCTGATCGCCCCAGGCGGTCAGGAAGTTCTCGCCGAGCACGGAGAGGCCGAGGCCCTGCAGCGGCTTCTCCCACTTCTCGACCCCCGAGTATCGATCCAGGCCGAGGACGCGGTTGTCGGCGGTCCAGAACGCGATGGTGTTGCCGCGGACATGCACCTGCACCGACCACGGCAGCTCCGCGTCGCTCAGGCCCAGCTCACCCTCGCGGCTCCAGCGCTTGCGCCCGGAGCCCTTCTCGAGCGCATGAAGCACCGCCGGGCGGTTCTTCTCGTCGAGCTCGACGCCGAACAGCCGGCGCTGGGAGTCTTCCACGATGAAAGTCTTGCCGGGAAGCGCGCGCTTCCAGACAACGTATGGATACTGCACCTGGTTCTGCACAGGTGCCTTCTTCGTGTTCGGCGGCGTGCACGCAAGGGCAAGCAGGCCGAAAAGCATCGTCAAGAGACCTGAACGTTTCATTTTCGACTCCTCCGGATGTTTGACGGTTGTGTCTAGGAATTGGCTGGATTTTGTTGCTTCAACTGCGCCAGAAGGGTCTCGATATGGGAAATCTCGTCCTTCTTGTGCAGTTTCTGTTTCTTGATTCGAGCGACTTCCTGCTGCTCCTGAGACGTCAGGCTGAGATGCTTTTCGATCTCCTGCAGACTCAGGTCCAGCGCCCGGTGCTCGACGCGCAGCACCTGCAGACGCTCCTCGATGGCGGCGATTTCGGCGACCTTGTCGTTGTTTTCCTTGCCCGGATCGTCATGACTCATGTGGATGACCTCCTTACAGTCAATCGAACCTTGCAAGCCTAACACAGGTGCAAATGATCTCAAAGTACTGGTTTCATTCTCTGACAGGCTCCCGAAGTTCACTGTAAAGGAGCTCATGCCACCGCCGCGCCTTTTCCTGATCCATGCCCAGGCATTCCATCAGGGTCTCCCCCGGGGCGAGCAGCTCGGTCGGGCACTCCCGCTCCACATCGAGGATCCCGCCCTCATTGTAGGTGTAGGGGAACAACCTGCACACGATCGGGCGGATCTCATAGGGCAGCGCGCAGCCCGCCTCCGCCAGGAACAGGCAGGATCGGTCCTCACGCACCCTCAACTGCCGGCGCTCGCCACGCTCGTTGAGCGTCCAGGCATTCCAGTTGGGATCGTCGTCCTGCTCAAGGTAGGCGGGATCCACGGGCACCCGCAGCTCGTGGAAATCGTCGTTCCCGACGTACGCCGAGATCCGCGCCCGATCCCCCCGCGTCAGGAGGATCTCCTTCTTCCTGCAACAGGAGCCCTGCATCTCGGAACAGCGGGCACACAGACATTTCAGTTCACCGGTAACCGACAACTGTTGGCTGCACATGCTTTTTTACCTTGTAGTTTGGTTGCTTCCCGGATTGGAGACGGCGATGTGGCGGAAGAACACCTGCAAGAAGGCCCACTCACCCGTAGGCGTATTCTTGGATCCACTGCGTGGGTGTTGTCAAGCGGTCAGTTTGGATTTTGCAAACGAGATCAGGCTCCTATTGGCCTGCGTCGAACTCGTCGAGCTCGCCGAGCTCGTTGGTCTGGCCTACGCAGACGCCCCACTCGGGGACGCACCGCTGGCGGGCGGGGTTGGGGCAGTCCGCGTGGGTCTGGCAGGAGGTGCCCAGGGAACTCCCCTCTTCGCCGGTGCAGCCGGACGCGAACACGCCGGCCAGGGCGATGAACCCCAGGGCGGCGGCGGCCGAAAAAAACCGCCTACTCATTCTGGCAGTTTTCTTCATATTGACACGTCCCTTCCAGGGTCCCCGCGGGAATGCAGCACATCAGATCGCTGGCGCAGTCGGTGTTGGTTTCGCAGCGATCTCCTTCACTCTGCTCACAGGCGGCCAAGGAAGTCACGGCGACAAAAAGACACAGGGCAAACAATGAACGGATACGCATCATACAAACTCGATTTTCAAAACGTAAAAGGTTTTCTGAACATGTGATGTCTTCAGTTTCACTTCGTCGTCGACGCTCTTCCCGATCATGGCCTTGGCCATCGGGGAGGCGAGATTGATCATCCCGCGGTTCGGATCGGCTTCGTCCTCGCCGACGATCTTCACCTTGGTGACCTCGCCGGTGTCATCGTTTTCGAGGGTGACCGTGGCGCCGAACACGACGCGGTCGGACTTGAGGGTCTTCGGATCGATGACCTCGGCGCGGGCCAGGTGATCCTGAAGATAGTTCTGGCGGGCGGCCAGATGACCCTGCTTGTCCTTGGCGGCGTGGTACTCGGCGTTTTCACGCAGATCCCCGTGCTCGCGGGCCTCTTCGATGTCCTTGATGTTCTTGGGGACTTCAACCATCTTGATGCGCGCCAGCTCTTCGGTGAGCCTGGCGAAACCCTCGGGGGTCATCGGAACTCGCGTCATTTACGCACCCTTCTTCTTCACGATCGTGTCGCCGCGGAGGATCTGGTACTCGTCGGCGTTCATGTGGGGCTCCACGAAGGAGCGGTATCCCTTGAGGCTCCAGCCCTTCTCGCAGAAGCCCTGCACCAGGCGGTTGTGGATCCGCAGGCTCTCGTCGTGCTCGGGCAGGAAGAGCTTGAGCATCGGCTCGCGACAGGTCGATTCGTCATCGTACCGGAACAGGCACTCGACGGCCATGTAACGGATCGTCTCGTTGGCGTCCTCGAGGTAGCCGGCCAGCAGCGGGGCCAGGCGGGGATCCACCCAGTCCTTGCAGAAGGCCAGGATTTCCTCCTTGCGCAGGGGCTCCCGCTCGTAGCCGGGCTCGTTGGCGTCGATCAACTTCTTGAGCAGCTCGAACATGGGATCGGCCGCATCACGATGGATCATGCGGAACAACTGCAGCGCCTGGGAGATCGAGTGCGTCGGATTGACCGCGGGGCCCTCCTTGGACAGCACAAACTCCTCGAGCTCGGGCAGCGCCTTGGGACCGAACTCGAGGATGACCTGGAAGACCCAGTTCTTCTCCTCCTCGTCGGTGACCAGGCCGCCCTTGCCTTCAGCCAGGAACGTGAACCGCCGCAGCAGCCCGTAGATCGCCTCGGGGGTCCCCAGATCGCGCAGGGTGTGCAGGCCGGCCCAGCGCTCCTCGGGCTGAACGCGCTTGTTCAGCGCGGCGCGAAGGTTTCTGTCGAACGAGCGCTCGGCCCGTTCCTGTTTGTTGAAGATGCTGGAAAAAAAGCCCATTTCACCCATTCCCGTGCGGTCAGGACCACACCACCCCGTCCGGCGAACCGGAGGGAGGCGGGGCTACTATAAGATGTCGTTGCGAAAAAGCAAGGACCCCGTCAGATCACACGATCCGGGTTCTCCCCGGCGGTAAACACCCGGGCCGCCGACGCGGCGAACTTGCCGGCGTCGTCGAGGCCGTCGGCGATGAGCGCCTGCAGGGAATCCGACGAATAATCGATGCCCTTGAGGATGACCTCCTGCGCCACGGCCATGCCGAGCTCGACCAGGCCCGGCAGGCTGATCTCCTTGCGTCCGTATCCGTTGCGATTCTCATGAACGATCTGCACGAAGTTGCCCACCGAACGCAGCATCGCGGGCAGCACCACCGGCTGCACGATGCGCAGTCCGTGCTTGGCCAGTCCCATGGGGCGATCCTTGTCGACCTCGCGCTTGTACTGCTTGAAGTGATCCTTGTTGTCGACGAACTTCAGCCGGAAGCGCTCGACGCCCTCCGGATCGCGGTAGAGCGTGATGATCATGTTCTCGGTGATGTAGCCCCAGATTCCCAGGATGAAGATGTTGATCCCGGCCTCGTCGGGCCGCAGATCCGGGATGAAATCCGTGTCCAGGAAGAAGCGCAGCACCTGCACAAAGAACACCACGAGCTTCTCGGCCAGCTCCGGATACTTGCGCAGGTAGCCCGAGTACTCGGCCTTGGCCAGGCTCTCGAGGCTGAATTGGGCGAGCTTCTCGCAGTCCCCGGGCAGCCAGTCGGCGCGCTCCTGGAAGGTGCAGAACGTGGTGAGGATGTTGCGGTATTCGATCAGGCCGCGGCTGGTCCGGATTCCATGACGCAGATCGTAGAAGAGCAGGAACTGCGCGAGCCGGAGCACCAGCTCCCGATAGTCGCTGTCGAGGAGGTTGGCGCTCAACTTCTCCTTGATCCCGCAGGCCTCCAGGTGCTGCACCAGCTGGGCGTTGCGCCGCACGGGCATGTCGACCTTGGCCAGGAACAGGCTCAACTGCTCGACGAACTTCAGGCCGACCTTCAGCGTGGAGGGGTTGATCACGCCCACGGTCTCCTCGAGCCGGTACTGCGGATAGCCGTGGTGCCAGCCCAGGACCTCGCCGAGCACGTCCTCGATGTCCGCAAGGGTCATCACGCGCTTGAGGCGCGCCGAGCACGCCCGGCGGAACCGCACCGCGGCGGTCCGGACCACGACCCGGTTGGCGCGCGCCAGATCGGCGATCTCCTGCGGGCTGGCCGACGGCGCCGGGATGTAGAAGTTCTGCTCGGGCAGCAGGTAGTTCTCGCCGCTGTGCCGCGCAAAGCAGGACTCGATGATCCCGCGGGCCTCGTCCCAGTTCATGTCCGGATGGCGCGCCCCGTTGAGCCAGCGCAGCGTGTCCCGCACGCCGACGGTGATCGGCGCGTCGAAGAACTCGCGCAGGTGCGTCACCACCGCGTCGGAGAAGGGCCGTGTGCGCAGCTGGTCCAGCTGCCGGGCCAGCGCGGGGCGGTCGGGCAGGCTCCCCTTCGCGTACGGATCCCGCGCCATCACGTCATAGAAGGAGAGGCGCTCGTTGCCCACGTGCGTCTCCCGGATCAGGAACAGGGAGGCCTCGTCGCCGGTGATCGGCAGTGGCTCCAGGCCGCACAGCAGCCGGCGCACGGCGTCGTCGACCGGGAACAGGAACAGATCGCGGGGCTCGCCCATGAAGAAATACGGAATCTCGCGGGCCGCCTCGAGGCTGTCGGACACGGTCTTGCGCCACGTGGGAAACAAACTGTAGCCGATGCCGCCGAACACCTCGGAAACCACCGCGCGGGGGATCTCGACGGGCCGCGCGCCGCCCAGCCGCATGGTGAAGTTGCTGGTGCGCCCGACCTTGAACAGGAAGCGCCCGGCGAAGGTCGAGCACCACCGTTGGATGGCCCCGGCGCGGAAGGCGGCTGCGTCGGCGCCCTCCTTCTCTTGGACGAACCCGCCCAGCACCGTGGCCAGCCGGTCCGGATCCATCGCGAAGATCTCCGTGTGCGAGCCCGCCTCCCGACCCGGCGTGAGCGAATACACCGCCGCATAGAACGCGCCCAGGATCGTGTGGGCCGACAGGTGCGCGTAGGTGTCCGGCGCCGACGGCGGAATGTCAGGCATCGCGGGGACCGGTGGCTTCCCCGTGGGCTTCGGCTTGTTCTTCCCGACGGACTTCCCGGCGGGCTTGCGCTTGTTCTTCCCGGCGGCCTTCTCGGATGCGGTCAATTTTCTGAATTTGGAAGTGGCCATGCAGACTCCTTCATCTTCGGAAGTCGGGAGTGTAGGTGAAAACCCGCCGTTTGTGAAGGGGCTCGGCTTGACAGGCGCCGCCGGCACGTGGATAGTGCCATCAGGAGAACCCGCACATGAAAGACAACCCTCGCATCCTTGGCCCGTTCCTTCTGCTGACCCTGACCGCCGGACTGGCCCTGCTGGCCACCGCCTGCGGCAAGTCCGGCGACGCCGACTCCTCCGTGAAGATCACGCGTGTCAAGGAGGGTCCCGGCCCGACCGGCGACACGCCGCTGATCACCCGGGCCGAACGCGAACAGATCATCGCCGCCCTGCAGGGCCGCTGGCTCGTGCCCGGGCGCGTCACCGACGATCCCTCCAAGCCCTCGCCCATGGGCCTCAACACCGTGTGGGAGATCACCGGCGACAAGCTCGTCACCTGGGACGGCGAGAAGGAGCAGCCGGGCCGGTTCGAGATCGTCGCCCCCTGCCTGGCGCGGCTGTTCAAGACCAAGCCCGGTGGCAACGAGTCGTTCTCGTACGACACCATCCACATCGACGGCGGCACCTTCTTCCACAGCGAGAACCTCGCCGTGCGCCGGGGCGACGCCGTCATCGGCTGCCTGAGCCACGGCGACGTATTCCTGGTCCGCAACGGCGCATGCCTGAAGTGGGACAGCCCCAAGGCCGCCGCCGGCGACGGTGAAAAGGCCGACTGCAAGGTCGAGGGTGAGACGCTGGTCATCTCCGGCGAGACCTCCTGGACGCTGCCCATCGTCGCCCCTGCAGCGAAACTTCCCAAAGCCAACTCCGCGAAAAAGATCGCCTCCCGCGAAGAAGCCCTCAACAAGTAGCCCCCGGCCGAGATCGGAGCTGAGTCCTCGAGGAGGAATTCATGAGAAACCTGAAAAATCTGTTCGTTTGGACCGCGGTTTTCTGTTTTTTTTCCGCCTGCGACGACGGAAATGGCAGCAACAACACCAACAACGTCAACAACGCGAACAACGTCAACAACATCAACAATATCAACAACGCGACCTGCGGCGACTCGGCCATCGGTGGCCTCGAGGTCTGCGACGGCACCGCGCTGGGCACGGCGACCTGCGTCTCCGAGGGCTTCGTCGACGGCACCCTGGCCTGCCGGACCGACTGCACCGGCTACGACACCTCCGCCTGCAACGGCACTCCCGGCGACTACGGCTTCCTGTTCCGGCGGCCACAGACCCGCACCCTGACCTGCACCCAACTGCCGCTGAACGAACCCCGGGATGTGGAGTTCCGCGACGCGGACCAGCTCTGCACGTTCGTGTACGGCGGCCGCTCGGGCTTTCTCTACTTCCAGGCGACCCCGGCGGTCTGCGAGGTCCTGATGTCGGACATCGCCGTCTACAACACCGTGGGCTGGATCAGCTTCGACGGCGTCGTCACCCCCCTGGGCAGCCCCAACTACGACTGGGGCTCCAACCACCGCAACGACTGGTTCACCTTCCTCGAGCAGGACGTCACCTACACCTATTCACACTCCTCCCTGGGCCTGGGCTGGCGCGCCTGCTTCCCGATGGACTGCCTCCAGGTCCTCGACGCCGACAACCAGTTCATCGAGGACGGCTGCACCACGGACCGGACCCTGCCCATCGTCTGCAACCCGATCCTGGACGACGGCACCTTCGCCCCCCTGGTGGACACCTTCGAGAAGTGCGAAGGCGACCCGAACCTGTAAATCCGCGCCTGTCAGGGTTCACGCCCGCCGCTCGGCTTCGGGGTCCTGTCAGCGGACACCCCCGTCGTTTGCTAACGCAAGCCGCCGGGGGGCCCCCACCGCTGCCCCCCCTACGCCTGTGCGGCTTCGCGTTCACGACGGCTGCCCGTTCCCGGCACCGGTGCGTGTCCCGGCTGCACCGGTGCGTGTCCCGGCTGCACCCGTCCTTGTCCCGGCTGAGCCTGTTCGCCTTTGGCTGCCTCCCGTCCCTTACGCCGCACCAAGGCGGCGTTGCGGATATGATGCCCCGGGTTGCCGAGCTTGCGAGGCTACGCGGGGACCCAAGAGACCAAACCCAATCGGCCGAAACGACTACACGGCAGGCGGCGCGGCGGGCTTGGCGGTGGACTTGGTGGAGGGGAGCAGCGCCTGGTACATCGCGAGGCGCGCGGGGTCGTCGAAGAAGGCCAGGCCGGCGGCGGCCACGATGCAGGCGATGGCGTCCTCGACGCGGGCGTGCACCAGGTTGCGCAGGGCGGTCTTCTCCTTGGCGGTCAAGTTTCTTCACCTCCCGGGTGCCGTTGACCGCGCGGATCCGGCGCCAGAGCCGGCTTGACGAAAATACCCCCCTGAACTACTTTGTCCGTGATCCTTGACCGGGGCCCATCGGGAGTGCGACCCGAACCTGTAAGTTCGCGTCCAACGCGAATCCGGCCAAGTAGAAGTCAGGAGTCCCCATGAACGACCTTCTCTGTCACGTGACTAAACGGTACAAGTGGATCACCCGAACCTTCTTGGAGGTCATGACATGAAGCATATTTTATTCTTGGCGCTTGTTGGGACCATCGTATCCGGATGCGTTAAGTCACCTGCTCCAAACCAGGAGACGAGCAAGCTCGTTAACAGTGAGAACGGGAAAGACATCCGAAAATGGATGGGCGCGGTATCGTTCAGAATGGCAAAGGACGGTGTAAGAGAAATCGTGTTGCGTGCAAAGAACAACACAAAGAACAATCTTTGGGTTCCAGCGTCATCCGGCGGCGTGAGGGGAATGAGTGGGGCTGAAGCAGTCAATTTGACGGAGATGGATCCGAAAAGCATGAAGTCGCTACATGTGGATTTCAGTCGATGCAAATTCCCGGATCAGTACGAAATGGTGAAGCCAGGACAGTCATGGGAGTATATACATAAGCTGCCGAACGACTTTCGGGGTGATATAAAAATATCAGTATGGGCCCCATGGCGAACCGATCAAGGTATCTTCGTCACCAAAGAGACGAAAATGGCCGCATTGAAAAATGGAGACCTCTTGATAGAAGAAGTGGAAGGGATAGGACACTTTGAGGAAGAGGATCTCCTGCAGGACAAATCCAGCGTCCGCGACAATCAGCCCGCTGATTTGCAACGTTGAGGATGAAATATTATGAGTGAACTTGCCATCATCATCATGGCCTCCTGGGCCGCAGGTCTGGCCGCGGTCGTCGGCGGCATGGTCGCATGGGTCAGAGGCGATAAAGAAGCTGAAACGCAAAACGAGCTCACCCACGGTGTCATCGCCCTGGGCGGTGGCATTCTCATCTCGGCAGTGGCATTTGCCCTGCTCCCGCAGGGAATGGCGGTCCTGACGCCCGTGAGTCTTGGAGCCACGTTCTGCGCCGGCGGACTCCTGTTCTGTGCGCTGGATGCGTTTCTGAGCAGACGAGGCGGCACCATGGCCCAGTTCATGGCCATGTTGATGGACTTCCTGCCCGAAGCCCTCGCCCTGGGTGCGGTGTTCGGCCACGACCGCCGGCTGGGCGTGCTGCTGGCCGCGTTCATCGGCGCCCAGAACCTGCCCGAGGGATTCAACTCCTTCCGTGAAATCGCCAAAGTCGGCTTGAAGCCCCGTGCCGTGATCCTGTCGCTGCTGGCCGTCAGCGTGCTCGGCCCGATGGCGGCATGCGCCGGGTACTTCTTTCTTCAGGACCATGCCAGGTTGACGGCGGGCATCATGACCTTCGCCGGAGGAGGCATCATGTACCTGATTTTTCAGGACATTGCTCCACAATCGAAGATGAGGAGACACTGGACGCCATCCCTCGGCGCGGTCCTGGGTTTTGCCGTCGGGATGATCGGGAAACAGTTGATCGGCTGAGTCCCAAAGCGGGGAAACTAGGCGCGGCGTTCGCGGAGCATCAGAACCCCGGCGACCGTGAAGAAGACCGTCGCCAGTCCGAAGGCGGCGGCGAAGCCGAACCATGTCATGACTACGTAGCCCAGGATGGGACCGAAGAGGGAGCGCAGGCCCGTGAGCGTGACGTGGACACCCTGGTACAGGGAGGGATCCGCGTCCCGGGCGAACCGGATCGAGCCGATGTGCCAGGAGATGCTCACCCCCGTCATGCCCACGGAGTAGAACGCGTAGCCGGCCAGCACAGCGACGAGGATCCAGGCGTCCGGGAGCAGCGCGGCGAGCCCGACGAGCAGGGGATAGCCGGCCAGGGTCAGGTACGAGAACCCGGTGAAGTGGAAGGGATCGGAGCGGTCGAACACGGCGCCGGCCATGGGCGAGAGCATCCACAGGGCGGTCTGCCCCACGACCATCCGGGACAATGAGATGGTGGAATAGTCCAGATCGAGCACCCGCACGAAATACACGGGGACGACCGGCGTGAGCAGCAGGAAGCCGAGCCCGTAAATGATGAAGTTGCGTTCGAACCGCAGAAAGGTCCGATCCCGGGACAGCACCTCGCCCACGGTGCGGGTGGTCTGGGCCACCAGCCGCCAGAACGGCCGGGGCGGGGCCGCGTCGGGGGCATCGCCGCTCCCGAAATCCATGCGCGAGAGCAGGAGCATCGCCAGCAGGGTGAGGACCCCCGCGGCCACCAGCAGCGGGAGGTACAGGGTCTCGTCGTGGTCCAGGAGGAGGCCCGTGCCGATGGAGCCGCCCATGCCCGCCAGGATCTTGGCGGACGTGGTCCACCCGAAGAGGCGCCCGAGCTGGTCCGGCCGGAAATGCCGGCGGTAGAGGATGTTCATCGTCGGCGGCAGCACCGTGTTGAGCAGGTGCACGACGAAGATCCCGAAGATGAAGGTCGTGACGCCCGGGACCAGCGGATACAGGAACACCGGCGCCGTGCAGACGACC
>PHAZ01000104.1:12443-13243 GCA_002841825.1 Deltaproteobacteria bacterium HGW-Deltaproteobacteria-22
AGCAGGGAGCGACGGCGGCGGTCCCCGGTGCCAAGCCACTGGGTCAGCGGCAGGGAGAAGATGGCCGAACCGTTGAGCAGGAACATCAGCGCCGTGATCGCCAGCGGGCCCGCGCCCAGGGTGCGCGCGGCGATGACGTCGGCGCTGGTGAACACGCCGAAGGCGGTGCCGATGAGAAAATAGATGACCAGGCTCAGCAGGAAGGTCTTCTTTTCCGAGGGAAAGTGCATGTTTGTCAACATCAGGGAAAGGATGGGGGAGACGTCGGGAGGGGAGACTACCGGCGGCGGCGGCGCAGGACCGCCAGGCCCAGCGCGGAAAGCAGCAGGAAGCCGAAGGCGGGGGTCGAGCCGCGGCCGGCGCTGGTGGAGCAGCCGCCGTCCTTGCCCTTGGAGGAGCCCGTGCCGCCGTCCATCGGGATGCAGTAGACCTGGCCCTGCTCGTAGCAGGAGGTGAAGGCCGCGCAGGAGTTGTCCTGGCGGCTGCAGCGCGCAAAGCAGCGGAAGTCGCCGTTGCCCGCGTCCTGGCAGGTCAGGCCGTCGATGCACGGCGCCGAGGAGGAGCAGTCATCGCCCAGCCCGCGACCGCCGGCCTGCTTGCAGAAGGACGAGCCGTCGAGGGTGGTCGAGCAGATGGAGCCTTCGGTCTCGCAGGCGGTCCCGGGGGTGCAGGGAGTGGCGCAATGCAGGAAACCGCCGCCGAAGTCCACGCAGGTCAGGCCGTTCTTGCAGTTTCCGTCCATGATGCAGGGCGCGCCGTCGCCGCCGAGGTCGCCGCGGATGCAGGTGCCGGCCGCGCAG
>PHAZ01000105.1 GCA_002841825.1 Deltaproteobacteria bacterium HGW-Deltaproteobacteria-22
CAGTGGGGTCTGCTCGACACGCGGGGGCAATGGGTCCTCAAGCCCGTATGGACGGGACTTCGCCACCTGTACGACAAGACCGATCAGGACTCTGCGGGCAGCACACCCACCGGGATGTTCGTTGTGTGCCAGTCCTGCGCCTCGCTCCAATTCAGCGCATGCACCGACGCCTGCGGCGTGGCCGACTCGGACGGGAACTTCCTCGTGCCGCAACAGTACGAGGAGATCGAGCTCTTCGGCGACGCCCTGCTCGTGCGGGACTTCGGCCAGCTCTTCGGCGTCTATTCCACGTCGGGGAAACTGATCCAGCCGGTCACATGGAGCCGTACCCAGGCCGACGCGTGGAAGGCGAAGCGGCGACCGCCAAAGAAACCAAAAGCGATCGAGAAAAACGGGAGAATCCAACGGGAAGACTACGGCCACTATTTCGGCATTTGCAGGCGCTACCGTCCGCCCGATGTTCTTCACGGACCGTCGGGCAGTCCGTGTGAGACCGTGCGGAAGCGCAAGGCCGGCGGGTATGTGTGCCGCAACGCCGCCGGCGTCGGAAAGAACCTGACCGGCTATGATCTCATCGAGGACTTCAACCATGGGCTGGCCCCCGTTCGAAAGAACGGCCGCTGGGGCTTCATCGATGGCACTGGGGAGCTGGTGCTGCCGCCGACATTGGACGTCGAGCGCGTGTTCCCCAACCTCTGTCATCTCTCCCTGCAGAAGGATGCCGACGGGAAGACCCTGTTCTTCTATCAACTCCCAGGCCAGGCCGGGAGCTTGTCGGTGGCCGGAAGGTTCACGCCGAATCCACCAGGTGATTACCTGATTCACCGACCGTGGAAGACTCCTGTATTGGACGATGGTTCTGAGGTCGACGACGGTCCTGCAGATGAGGCTTTTTTCTTCAACAGGGCCACCGAAGAATCTAAAAACACCGAAGATTTTGAGCGCCGCGCGGCCTTCCGGGACAAGCTGGAGGCCGAATACGACGAAGTCGATTTCATCTTCGATTCCATGTACCTGGTCGTGCAAAAAGGCAGGTCAGGGCTCCTCGATGCGGACGGACGGATTGTGCTGCCGGTGGAATACGCGGGATTTCGCGAACTGAACCGCAATTTGGCAGGCGTATGCCATGCCGACGATCACTGCGGTGATCCGGTGAAGGCGCGCTGGCGGCTGGTGGACCGGCACGGGCGTCTTGACGAAAAACGCGTGTTCACGGATCTGCGGCCGACCAAAAATGATGGCTCGTTCCTTTTCCGTCACTCTTGCACAAGCGCCGACAGGACCTGTCGGCCAGACCTGTTCGGCGTCATGGACCGTGATGGGGAGGTCATTTTCGCACCTGTGATCGAATCGGCCAGTGCTCGCACGAGCTTTGAAATCATGAAGGTCGCCATCTCGACGGGCACCGGAACTCCTGGCCAGCCTAAGGTGTTCCGTCGCATCGGGGTCCGGGACGAGCTGACCAGGGTCGCTTTTCCAGGCCGGTTCGACGATGTCCAGGCGTTCTTCGCCGGTTCGTTCTGGGTGAACCGCGGCTGCACCTGGAAAAAGTCGGTCGACGACGAGTGGACCTGCCAGGGAGGAAAATGGGGGCTATGGAGTCCCTACACGGGGATGCTCCAATCGTTCGTGTTCGAGTCGCTGCCCAGGTCCGTCGGCCCGTACGCGGTCGTGGGCCAGGACTGCTCGCCGGGCCCCCGGGGGCACACGTGCCGCCGTCACGGGGTCATGGATTTCCAGGGCAAATGGATCCTGCCCGCAAAATTCAGCGGCATCGAGACCGTCGAGGCTCCCGATTACACGCATGGTCCACTGCACTGCCGGCATGAAGGCGTCGTGAACAAGGGAACCGTCGTCGTGACCGACGAAAAGGGCCTCTCGGGCATGGTGGACCTGACCGGGAAGCAACTGATTCCGAACAACTACCACCGGGTCTGCACCTTCGACGGCGGGGTCGCCCGGGTCATGCGGATCGGCACGGAGCGCCCCAACGATCTCTACGGCGCCTGGGGGCTCGTCGACGCAGCGGGAAAAGAGATCCTGCCCTGCACCTACGGCTACATCTCCGACTTCCGGCAGGGCGTGGCCCGGATCAACGAGGGCGGCTTCTGCATGCAAAGTTGGAGCATGGCGTGCAAGGGCGGACAGTGGGGACTGATCGACCGCGCCGGCCGCTTCCTCGTCGCGCCGGCCTGGGACTGGGTCGAGGCCCTCAACGCCCCCGTGGTGAAGGCCTTCCGCGGCCCGCGTTTCGGCCTGCTGCGGGTGTCCTTTTCAAAGTGAGACATTTTTGGGGATGTGGGGACCCCTGGACACGACTGTTTGTCTTCGGCGAAGAAACTGGATTGACAACGATAAAAGGCGTGGTAGAAAAAACCTCCAAGAGGAACTCTGACCATGCCGCGACGCACCTTTTGCATTTCCTTGATCCTGATCGGAGTCCTCTTCGGCCTTCTGGCGTGCGATGACGAAACGCAGGCGGTCCCCGACGGGACCGTGCACCCGCGGGGCGCGTCCTTCGGCTTCGAGGCCGAGCCGGAGACGGAGGCGGGGGCAGTCGCGGCGAGGTCCGGCGCGCTGCCAGGTCCCCTGGGGCTTGTCAGCTCGCGGGAGCCCCAGGTGGTGATCGTGGCCGACGTGGGGGGCACCCACGTGGCGGCGCTGGTGGAGGACCGCCCGGCCGTAGGCGCGGCGGGCGACCCTCGCTACTCCCTGGCGATCTACGAGCGCGCGTCCCCGGACGGTACGCCCGTGGGCACCTTCGACCTCACGGCCGAGGGGATCATGCCCGACCCGCCGTTGCATGACCCCATCACCAGGAACCAACTGTATTTCCAGAACGGCACCCTCTATCTCGACTACACTATCGGGACCGGCGAGTCCCGCTCCTGCGCCACTTTCGATTTGACCGATCCCGCGGCCCCCGTCCTGCTCGACGCCGGGTCCTACTGTGGCCTGCCGTTCACCCTGAATGTACGGCGCTTCACAACCTGGTCCGTGGAGGCCGGAGAGATCGCACTCCGGCGCGGGACGCGCGGCCTGGGATGGACCAGAGACGACGCGAGCTACGGAATATCCATCGGCTGGGCAGAACACGACGGTTTCGAGGGCGGCAACCTGTTCGAGGTCGAAGGCGATCTCTGGGACCGCCTCAGCGGGACCGGCACGTTCTGGACCGCCGGGGAACACGCCTACACTTCCTACTTCGTCGGCCGCGACGCCAAGCGCCGGGTGTGGCCCAACGGCGACCGTGTACAGTACACGCTGGTGGACCTGGACCTCTCCGACGCCGACACCTGGTCGGTGGCCGAGACCCTGCCCATCCCGGGATCGTTTCTGGGGCTCACCCCCGACGGGACCCACGTCATCACCGTGGACTACCGCCGCGAGACCTTCGACGAGGCCGACGAGGCCGCCTGCCTGGTCCACAACCTGTACCCCGTCTTCCACGCGGCCACCGGGCGGTGCTCCCGCGTCACGCACCACCTGAAGTTCTCCCGGCGCGAGGCCGGCGGGGTCGTCGAGGTGCTGGACCGCCCCATGGGCGAGCGCTGGATCCGCGACGCGCAGGTGACCGCCACCCACCTGTTCTACACGACCTACGAGGCGCCGCTGTACGACAGCCCCGTGCGCTGGAACCCGTACTTCCCCGAGACGGCGCCGGCCGAGGGCACGCCCGCGCCGCAACTGCACGTGATCCCGCTGCTGGACAACCCGACGTTTTCCGAGGCGGCTGTGGTGACGCTGCCGCACCCATATGCATTCCTGCTGCGGGCCGACGGCGCCAACGCGCTGGTGGGGGTGGACGATCCGGCGATGATCCGCCAGTACCGGGTGACCGCCGAGGGTGCCATCGAGGTCTCCGGCGAGCGCCTCGACGGCCGGCCCCTCTTCGACGCGGTACCCGCCGGCGACGCCTGGCTGCTGGGCCTGGGCACCACCGGCGTCGCCGTCCTCGGGTACGACGAGTAGGCGGGCGACGTCTGATCTCCTGAGTGGCAACGACCTGCTTGACTCCGGGAGGAATGAAGCGCTACTCTGATTCGTCCCATGAAGGGAGGGGCGCCTGGCGTCCCGGCTCACAACACCCCATTGCTTGAGGAGGAAATCATGAAAAAGGTGCTTTTCAGTTCCCTGGTCGTCACCCTGGGCGTCATGCTCTTCGCGGGCCCGGCTTCCGCGCTGTGCTACCGGTTCAGCCTGGCCGGCAGCGAGGTCGGCGTGTGCATCAAGGGCGACTCGTTCGCCGACCGCAAGAAGGCGCAGGAAGTGTGCAAGAAGGGCGAGAACAAGGACTGCGGCAACATCACGTCCACGTCCTCCTCCTGCCACAGCAACTCCGGCCGCTGCTACGACGCCAACGGCAACAAGAGCCGCGACCTCAGCGGCTATTAAGAGCCGAATTTCTTCGCGACGGCGGGATCGAGAAACGCCTGCACCAGCTTCAGCGGGACGACGTGTGTCTTCCCCTCGTCGGCGCAGCAGTGGTTGGGATATATCACCAGGTTCCCGCCGCGGACCTCGAAGTCCAGGTCCGGGACGAGCCCGTCGGGGGTGAGGCCGCCGACGGGAGTTTCCCCGGCGTCGAGCCCCTGCTCGTGGCGGTTGATCAGGTCGCAGAGGGCCTGCTTCGTCTGGCTTGCAGAAAACAGCACCAGATCGGCAAAGCGCACCCGCTGGCGCCCCACGACATCGTAATGCAGGGTGAGGAAACCATGGTTGTAGTGGGCGGCACCCTCGGTGTAGCTCTGCTCTCGGAAGAGCGACTGGATGACCCCTGTGGAGACGTTGAAGCCGATCAACCACACCTCCAGCGTCGTCGCCCCGGCCGTGCCCGCGTCGGGCCTGGCCGCTTCAACCTGCCGCCGCACGAACGCATCCACCACAGCGTTGAAGGCCTGGTCATCCGCGGCCAGGGCACCCTGCGCCACGGGAACCATCAGCGTGGCGGTGTAGTGGCGCGCCGCGTCCTTCTCCACGCGGGTGACCAATGTGTATTTGTTGGGCAGCTCGTTGATCGGCGTCACCGGCAGGGCAGTCGTGGCGCCGACCGGTGCGGTCAGTTTGACCGGGGCGGTCATGGGACCAACCGGGGCGGTCATTGCGCCGGCCTTCCCCGGCGCCGGCGACGTGGACTCGGCAGGCTTTGCGGTGGTCCGGCACGCCCAGAATGCGAGCGGCGCCAGCAGCCCAAGCAGCAGAAGCCTCATCGATCGTCTCATGAAATCCATCCGTTGGCGGTGATCCTGTATCTGACCCTTGTTCATGGCGCCACCAGGGTCGGCGACAGTTGGTACTCCGCATGGAAACTCCCAAGCTGGCATGATTCATTTGTTCCCCAGCAATGCACCCTTCCCTCCGAAATCGCGCAGGAAAATCCACCGGAAGCCGAGATATCGAGGATTCTGGACAAGAACGGCGTGCCGCCGGCGGCCCCGTACCCGGTGGTGCCGTCTCCGAACTCACCATCGGTGTTCGAGCCCCAACAGTAGGCCATACCGGTGGACAACAGCGCACAGGAATGGTGGCCCATGGAGGAGATGGCCACCGCATTCGATACATCTGTCACCTGCACCGGGACGAGCCTGTCGGTATTGGTACCGTCGCCCAACTGGAAGGCGTGATTGAGCCCCCAGCACCAGATTTTCCCTTCGTCGGCGACCGCACAGGAATGCGCCCAACCCGTGGCGAGATCGACGGCGCCGGACAAGCCTTGGACCGGCGTGGGTACGAGCCGGGCGGTGGTGGTTCCATCACCCAATTGTCCGTACTGGTTGCCTCCCCAGCACACGACCGAACCATCCACCAGGAGGCCGCACGTATGCGACCCGCTCGCCCGAAGCGCGAGGAAAGCCGTCGGCGAAGCCACGGGGACCGGCACGAGGCTGTTCTCCATCGTTCCGGTTCCCAGCCTCCCGTAGTAATTGTCTCCCCAACACATGGCTCGACCGTCGGAGAGCAGCGCACAGGCGTGCAGAAACCCCGCGGTGATGGCAATGGCGTCCGAGAGCCCGTCGACCGTCACCGGGGTGGCACTGGCGAGCGTGGTACCATCTCCCAGCACTCCCCCCTTCCCCCAGCACCGCACCCTGCCGTCGGTCGAAAGCGCGCAGGTAAAACCCACACCGGCGGCGGTTTCGACCACATCGGTCAAGCCGGTCACCTGCACCGGGTCGGCGTTTCCCTGTTCCTGGTCGAGGATGCTGCCGTCGCCGAGCTGGCCTTCATCTCCGAGCCCCCAGCACAGCAGTGTGCCATCTTCCCGGCCGGCGCAGACATGCCCGGCTCCGGCTTCGATCGACTGAATGTTTTCGAGTCCCTCGATGCGCAACGGCAGGGGGGACAACCAAATCGAGCCATCTCCGAGTTGGCCACTGAAATTATCGCCCCAGCAGCGGGCTCCACCCGCCTTCATCAAAGCGCATGTGTTATCAGCGCCGGCGTGGACGGAGGCCGCGTCAAGCAGGTTAGGCACGTTCACAGGCGTCCACTGTGTGTCGGTCCACCCGATGCCCAACTGCCCATTCTGGTTATTGCCCCAGCACTGGACCGAAGCGTCGCCGAGCAGGGCGCATGTGTGTAGATAGCCCGCGCTCACCTGCACGACATCGGAGAGCCCGGTCACAGTGAGCGGAGGGTCCCAGCTGCTGTTTCCGACGTCCCCCAATTGTCCGTAACTCATATCCCCCCAACACTGGACCGTGTGATCCTGAAGCAGGGCGCAGGTGTGCCTTTCCCCGGATGAAAGTCCTATCACCGCTTTGGACAGGCCCTCCACGTTGAGCGGGTAGCCCGGCAAACCTTCCCAACCGAGTTGATGAAACTCGTTGTTCCCCACACACTCCACGGCTCCGGTGGAGAGCACTGCACAGGTGTGGCCGCATCCTGCAGAAATGGCGACCACCTCGGACCAGTATCTCACCCGCAACGGGACCGCGCTCTTTTCCGGGGAAACCGCCCCCAATCTTCCGTCATTATTGCTGCCCCAACACCACACCGATCCATCTCCAGAAAGAACACAGGCATGACTGCAGCCGACCGTCAGGGAGACAACGTTCCCGAGTCCGGTGACCTCCATGGGGACCGGATTGGCCGCCTCGGAATCGGAGAAGCTCCCCGTCCCCAGTTGTCCGGAATCGTTGCGTCCCCAGCACTTCACGGTCCCGTCATCGAGCAGGACACAGGTGTGGAACAGGCCAACCGCGACTTCGAGGGCACCTGTGATGCCTTCGACGACAGCCGGGTCACCCGTACCGCGGAAGTTGAGTCCCTGCAAGATTGCCGTCCCGAGTTGCCCGAATTCATTGTTGCCCCAGCATTTGACCGTCCCATCCTCCAGCACCATGCAGGTATGGGCATAGCCGGCCGCCAGGGAAACCCCCACATCGCAAGGAGACTCACAGTTGGCGAAATCAAAATGGCAATCGGAACCGCACGCCAGCGATCCACCATAATAGCCTTGGGTCATGCAGGTGTGTCCGGCGAGGTCCGTCTCCTCGCATTCTTCCCCGTTGAAGGATTGCAAAACCCCATCTCCACAGACCGGCTCCACTTCACAATCCGAGATGTCGAACCGGCAGACGTTGTCACAGCGGAGGACTCCACCCTGCAATCCGAGTGATTCGCAGGACTTCATGTTGAGGTTTTCTCCTTCACACTGTTCCTTGTGTGTTGCCTGGATCACACCGTCCCCGCAACGCATGGAACAGCGGGATGTGTCCAGATGACATTCCCGATCACAACCGAGAGTCCCCTCGTAGTAGCCGAGGGACAGGCAGGTCTGCTCACCGAAGTCCAAAGCATCGCAGGTCTCGGTACCTTCCATGACGCCGTCGCCGCAGATTCTCCCGGCGGCATCGTCACAGGCGACCACAAAGCCTGAAGCAAGAACTGAGCAGAGAATGATTCGGAGCAATTTCATCATGTTGGCATCCATTGTTCCCGATGTTCAGAGAACAAGAAAATATAGCACACGAATTGAAGGGGGCATTCAGCAGAGGCAGATCATTGGCGAGCGGATCCCTCAGTCGCCGGATGGACTCCCGAGGGGTACCTGCCTTCTCCGGCGCCGTGGAATCGTCGGGCTTTACGGTGGTCCGGCAGGCCGGGAATGGGACGGGCGCCAGCAGCAGAAGCAGCAGAAGCCTCATCGACGGCCTGTTGAGATCATTGTGCGAGCGGGAACCTGATGCCATGTTCGTGCCTCCGGAGGGCATTATCCGGCAGGCTCCGCGGAAGTCAAGGCAACCGACTTCGTCAACCGCGGCCGGGCAGGCGAACCATCACCCGGAGATCCCGGAGCAGGCGGACTGCGGATACCAGGATCACCGTGAACTCCAGCCGCCCGAGGAACATCGCCGTCGTCTCGGCCCAGAGGGCGGGATCCGGCATGTCCGCCGTCGTCACGCCCATCGAGAGACCGACGGTCCCCAGCGCGGAGGCGAACTCAAAGAGGGAATCCTGCAGGGAAAAGCCGCTCGCGCACAGGATCAGGACACCGGCTGCATAGGTGAGCAGATAGAGATAGAGGAACGTCGACACCTGCCGAAACCGTCCGTCCTCGACGGCGACGGTCTGTTCACCCTCCCGGATCAGCACCGGCGAGACGGTCCCCCGGGGCAGCATCAGTTGCCGCAGATCCCGGCACAACTGGCGCCAGACCAGGTAGATCCTGATTTGCTTGATCCCGCCGGCCGTCGAGCAGGTGCCGCCGCCGATGAGCATCAGCATGATCATGATGAAGAACCCGGCGCCGTTCCAACTGGCGTACCCCACCGTGGAGAACCCTGTGGTCGTCAGCGCCGTGGTCGCTTCGAAGACGGCCACGCGCGCAGCCTTCCCCAGGTGAGGGTAAGTCCCCATGCATGTCAGGAAAAACAGCAGGATGACGGCCGTCGGCAGCACGACTGCGGTCAGGCGGATCTCGCCGTTTCCCGCCACCGCGCCCAGGCGGCCGCGCCAGAGCAGCCAGGCCGTGATGAAACTGAGGTTCCCCAGCCACATCAGCGCGATGGTCACTGCCTCCACGACCGGCGAGTTCCAGTAACCCAGGCTCTCGACCCGGGTCGAGAAGCCGCCCGTGGAGACCGCCGCGAAGGAATGGTTGAGCGCGTCGAAGGGCGTCATGCCCACCAGCACGTAGGCGATAACGCCCGCGGTGGCCGTGGCCAGATAGATCACGAGCACGAGACGCGCCGACTCGCGGACCTGCGGGACCAACTGGTCGCCGCGGCCCTCCGCGCCGGAGATGCCCGCCCCGGTCGCGCCCGCCAGCGCCGACATCATGAGGATCGCCAGCCCCGCGCCGCCGGCCAGCTGGATCAGGCTGCGCCAGATAAGCACCGACGCAGGCGCGGTCGTGACGTCCACCACGGACAGCCCGGTCGTGGTCCATCCGCTGACCGACTCGAAGAAGGCCCGCGAGAACGGCAGGCCCAGCACGAGCACGAAGGGAAGCGCGGACAGCGCCATCACCAGGACCCAGGAGAGCAGGACGATGATCCCGCCCTCGGAGAACGTGGGTGTCTCGTTCCGAACGGACCATGGCCCCTTCCAGAGCGCGAGTCCGGCCATCAACTGGAGCGCCGCGGGCAGCGCGAAGCCGCCCAGGTTGGCGGCACCTTCCCGGAGCCACAGGGCGACGAGCACGGGAACTGCCCCCAGCGCCGAAGAGAGCAGCAGGATGAAGCCGAGCGCAGTGAGGACCACGCGGTAGCGCCGGCGAAGATGCGCAGCCTCCCTTAAGTTGGCGGACATCATACGTTGACTCCGGCAAGCATCCGCAGGACCGTTCCGTGGTTCTCCGGGAGCGTGATCAGCACGAGCCGATCGCCCGCCTTCAGGTCGCTGTTGCCGCGGGGGACCATCGGCGTGCCGTCCCGCATCACGACGGCGATCAGCGAGTTGTCGGGCATCGTCAGATCACGCAGGTACTTCCCCGCTGCCGGCGCGGACGCCTCGAGCACGATCTCGGTGACGTTCACGCGCCCCTCCACGATGGGCAGGAGGTTGGTGATCCAGTCCATGGAGGTCCGCTGTTCGACGAGGCTCCCGATGATGCGGGTCGTGGAGAAGGCGGACACGCCCAGCTTCTCGAAGACCTCCACGTTTTCGGGGTCGTTGGCCAGCGCGACGACCCTGGTCACACCGTAGCCGATGGCCGCCGCCTGACAGGCGATCAGGTTGTCGGGGTCGTGGGGCGTGAGCGCGAACACCGCATCGGCGCCCCTCGCGCCTGCCTCCTCAAGGACGCCAGGATCGCTGCCGTCACCGCAGATGACCAGCGCGGACAGGACCATGGCGAGCCGCTGGCACTCGGCCGGATCCCGGTTGATGAGGGTGACAGAGTGACCCTTGGAGATGAAACTGTCACAGAGATGGGAGACGGTCCGTCCGCCCCCGATGATCAGGATTTTCATGCGTGCCTTCCCTGCTCGCCGACCGCCATCTCGTCGATGGCCAGCAGAAATTGTTCCGCGGCGATCTGAGTCGGACAGAGGGTCCGGATTCCCAGCCGGTGGTAGTGCGCGGCCAGCTCCTGCCGATCCGGGTCGATCACGCGCACCAGGACGTTGGCCACCTCGAACACCAGTCGGGCGACCTGGGCGACCATGAGGTTGACGTTGTCGTCCCTGGACATGACCACCACGAGGTCTGCCTGATCGAGCTTGGCCTCACGCAGGACCCTGAGCCCGCTGGCGTCCCCCTCGATCCGGAAGCCGCTGAAATCGGCCGACAGTGCGGAAAACGCCTGGGCGGAACTGTCGATGACGATGACGTAGTTCCCCTGGCGGCTCAGGCGATTGGCGAGCCTGGCGCCGAGGCGACCGCACCCGACGATGACTATATGGAGCCGGCTACTCATCGGACCGCCCGTCTCCGCCGGAGCGGCCATCACCGGTGGTCGGAGACGTTCCCCCCATCTCGGGGTGCCCCGTCTCCTTGAAAGCCAGCCTCTCGAGGTTGGCCCAGGCCGGCTCGTAGGTCGGATACACGTCCAGCGCGGCCCGGTAATACTTCTGGGCCTCGAGGCGGTCTCCCTTGATCTCGCTGAGGATTCCCAGCAGGTTGTAGGCCTCCGGATGCACGGGCTTCTGGGCCAGCGCCTTCCTGCAGATCCGGAGCGCGTCCTCTGTCTTGTGATCGGCGATGAGCCGCTTGGCCAGCTCGATCATGAACGTGTAGTTCATGACGGGCGCCTCCTCCAGGGTTTCCCGCTCCAGCACCGTCGTCGCCAGTTTCCGGATTTCTTCGGGCGTGCAGGGTTTCCGCACGAAATCGACCGCCCCCAGCTTCATCGCATCCACCGCCGATTCGATGGATCCAAAGGCCGTCATCACGACGACCCGCGTGCCGGGCCAATTGTCGTGGATCGTCCTCAGGACCTCCATGCCGCTCTGTCCGGGCATGCGGATGTCCAGGAAGACCAGGTTGAACGGGCCGTCCTCCACCAGGATTCGCAGCGCATCCTCGCCGTTGACGGCGGTGTGAACCGCCACGTCCAGCGTCTCCAGGGTTTGCGCGAAGGTCGTCCTGATGTTCCGCTCGTCATCGACTACCAGTATCTTTCCGGACATTTTGTTCCTCCTCAACTTTTAGGCAGCTGGAACCTGAAATCGCTGCCGCTGCCGGGCTCGGACTCCACCCATATGCTTCCGCTGTGGGCTCGGACGATCTCCTTGCAGATCGCGAGCCCGAGCCCGGATCCGCCGCTCTCCTGTCCCTTCACCTGAATGAACTTCTGGAAGATCCGGGACTGGAATTCCACAGGGATGCCCGGGCCGTCGTCGGCCACGGAGAACCACACCGCCCCGGCGGTCTCCCCGGCCGACAGTTCGATCCGGCCGCCCGAGTTCACATATCTCAGCGCGTTGGAGATCAGGTTGGTCAGGACCCAGGCGATCTTGTTCGCGTCCAGGCGGACGACCACCTCAGCGGTGGGAGCCGAGACCACCAACTCGACCCCCTTCATCTCTGATTGATTCCGGAAGACCGAGACCGCATGCGCCAGAATCGTGGCCGCCGGCACCGTCTCGAACTCCATCTCGATCCGCCCCTCCTCCAGCCGCGAGAGGTTCAGCAGATCGTCTACCAGGGACTTCATGCGGTGCACCTCCTCCCGCGCCGCCTTCAGGAGCTCACGCTCCCTCTCTGGCAGCTTCGCAGCGAGGCTCTCTGTCAGCAGCTCGACGCTCATGCTCAGCCCCGTCAGGGGAGTCCGCAGCTCGTGCGAGGCTGCCATGACGAACTCGCTCTTCATCCGCTCGACCTCCTTGAGCCGGGTGATGTCGCGCAGCATCAGGACGACTCCGGAGAGGCTGCGATCACGGCCGCGGATGGCAGCGACGGCGCTCAGAAAGTAGCGGGTACCCTCCCCCTGCTGCAGGCATAGGACCCGC
>PHAZ01000106.1:0-671 GCA_002841825.1 Deltaproteobacteria bacterium HGW-Deltaproteobacteria-22
CCTCGCCGAGCCGTTCCATGAAGGCCAGGCGGGTATCGCCGCTGGAGTTCTGGATCTGCTTCTCCAGGATCTCCTCAAGATCGCTCCAGAGCTCGTGGGTGGTGAAGAGCTTGTCAAGGGCGGCGACGGCGACCCCGTCTGTCGCGGAAATCTCGAGGATCTCACGGTAGATGTGGATGGCCTGGTCCGGCAGCTCGAGTTCGCTCACCGTGATGTGGGCCAGCTCGTGCAGCTTGAGGAGTTGTTCCTCCTCGACGTCGGAGATGTCGGCGAGCTTGCGAAGCACCTCCGCGGCCTTCTGCCACATCTGAAGTTGCTTGGACAGACGAAGCACCGCCAGCAGGAACTCAATGTTGTCGGGTTCCATGGACAGCACCTTGTTCCACCAGGAGTGGGCCACCTCGGGTCGTTCCAGTTTCGTCTCATAGACGATGGCGATCTCCCGCAGCAGGTTGATCTTCTCTTCCAGCGGAAGATCATCGAGTCCGAACTTCCACTCCATCAGCAGGCCCTGGTTCTCCCATTGCTCCAACTGGACCAGGAGGGCGATCAAGTCGCCGTATGCCTTGGCGTCGTGGCTGTCCAACTCCAGGATCGCGCGCAGCACGTCCTCGCGCTTCTGCCACTGCTTGATCTCCGTGTAGAGTTCGGCCACCTCGCGGTACAAGCTG
>PHAZ01000106.1:693-13089 GCA_002841825.1 Deltaproteobacteria bacterium HGW-Deltaproteobacteria-22
TGTCGACCAGTCCGCCCGCGATCCGCTCCAGCAGGGCGCAGCAGGCGCCGAGCACGGAAAGCGCGCGGCCTTCGAACAGGAACCACTCGCGCAGCTCCAGATCGAGCGGGTTGACGGACACTGCGCGGCCCAGGATTTCGAAGGCCTTGCGGTTGTTGAGGGCGCCGTCCTTCCACACGCGGGCCATCTGGCTCAGGTGCTCGACGTGCTCCTCCACGGATGCGTACGGCAGCATGGCCCATGCACGGGCGAACTCCTCCCAGGCCGATTCCGGAGGTGCCACCTCGGCAGACATTCCCGGCTGCGGACCGCTCGGATCCTGCAGGGCGATGTCGCTGTGGAATTCGGACACGACCTGATCATAGGTCATGCCCTGGAGGCTGCCGGTGCGGACCTCGATCAGATCCGAGATCGCCAGGGAGTTGGTCGGGCTGGAGAGGACGAAGCGATGCTGGGAGACCTCTTCCTCATCGATGACCTCGAGCTCCTCAAGGTCCAGTTCCTCGAGCTCCTGCGTGTGCTCGCCACGGCGTCCGGCGGGGGCCAGCTCGCCCTTGTCATGGCGGCGTTTGAGCTCGCGCAGGCCGGCGGTCATCATGGAATCGGGATCCACGGGCCTGGCGACCCGCTGATCCGCGCTGTAGGTGCCCAGCAGTTTTGCCAGACGCCACAGTTCCTCCTGGACCTTCGTGTTCTTGGGCTCCAGCAGGAACGCACGCAGGTAGGCCCTGTAGGCCCGCAGCGGATCCAGGATGTCGGTCTCGGCCGTCACCGCGCATTTGCAGATGAAGTCGACCTTCTCGACAGGGTCCACAATCTGGGCCAGACGGATACCCTGCACGACGGTCAGCAGATCCCAGGTCTTCGTCGAGCGGGCCAGACGCTCGATCTCGTCGAGAACCTTCGGTGCGACTGGATCCTCGCGGAAGGCACGTTCCCAGCGGATCAGTGCGGCAGAAGGATCCTCGAGCTGCTCCTCATAGAGCCGGGCGAGTTTCGTGAGCAGCTCGAACTTGCGCGGTCCGCGGGACAGGTTGTTGATCAGGTGCTCGTAGAGGGAAGCGAGCTGGTTGGGCCCCTCAGGGAACTTGGACGACAGGTCCTCTGCCTCGTACAGGAACTCCTCGTCGGTCTGGTTGCGCATCAGGTAGCGCGTGACCCAGTCCATGGCACGGGAGTAGTCCTCGAGGTGGGTGCGCAGGCAGTCGACGGTCTTCTGCAGGATGTCGCGATCGGCGCTCCATTCCTCCTTGAGCAGCAGTTCGTAGACGCCCACGAGCTGGGTCCAGTATTGGTTTTCCCCTGCCAGGCGCTCCAGCACCGCGAGGATTTCGGTCTCCGTGGGGCGGATCTGCAGCGCGATCTTGAACCACGCGAAGGCCTCCTCGGGATTCTCGAGTTGAACGTCGTTGAGTTCGCCGAGCTTGCGGGCGTGCACGAACTTCTTGTCCACGTCGGGTTCCACCGAGTACAACTGGGTGGTGAGCTCGGCCAGCCGTTCCCAGCGGCCCTCCTTTTCACACAGGTCCAGCTGCAGCATGAGTGCCCGGGCGTTGGAAGGCTCCAGCGCCAGCACGTGGTCGAGCTGGTCGGCCGCCTTCGCGTCGTCATGCAGTTGTTCCAGGTAGATCTCGGCGATTTGAAGCGAGAACTGGACCTTCTCTTCAAGCGTGTCGGCCTTCTCGAGGAAGCCGCGGTACAGATCGATCGCACCCTCGCAGTCACCGGTGGACAGGTACAGGCGCGCCAGGCGCTCCTGGACGTTGCGGTCGCGCCGGGTGGGTTCGACCTTCTCGAGCATGGCCAGCGCGTCGTGCGGGCGGTCGAGCTTCTGGTCATAGATCTCGGAAAGGCGTAAAGCGAGGTTGTTCAGTTTGTCGGCATCGGTGGTGCGCTCGATCTGGCTCTCCATGACCTCCACAAGCAGGTCCCACTGTTCCAGCGTGTAGGACAGCCTCGTGACGTGGGTGAGGTACTCGGTCTCCTCGGGGGCCTGCTCCCAGAGCTGGCGCCACGCGTCGAGGGCTCTCTGTGGCTCGCCGACCTGGCGCTCCCAGACCTGGGCCAGTCGCTTCCATGACGGGGCTACCTGATCGGGCTCCGAGGGCCATTCACCTTCGCGCAGGCCCATCTCGAGAAGATTGGCATATTCGAGGTAGTTGCCGGTCCGCTCGTACAGGTCGAGCATCTTCGGGATGACATGATCGAGCTCCAGCCGGTTGTTGAGCACCTGTCGGAGGCAGCGGAGGGCATCCTCGGGTTTGGAGAGGCGTTTGTCGTAGACCTCGGAGGCCTTGAGCAGGAGCGGTGCCTGTTCTTCGGGATCGACGATGCGCGTGCTCCAGCGCTCCAGCAGTGCGGTCAGTTTGGGCCAGTTCTCCAGGTTCTCCAGGCTCTCCATCAACGCGGCGAGGGCCTCGGGATCGTCGGGCACGATCTCGAGAATCTTCGCGGAGACACGCCCGATCTTGGACGGATCCTTGAGCTTGTCTCGCGCCATGTCGAACATGCGACGCAGGATCTCCTCCTGCTGCTCGACGGTGGCCTCGGTCAGGCGCGCTTCCAGCAGCTGGAACAGGTTCTCGACGTTGCCTTCCTGCGTGAGCAGTTGCTCGAGCGCGTCGTAGGCTTCCGAATCGCCGGGGGCCAGTTTGATGATTTCCTGGTGAAGTTCGATGCACAGATCCACATCGAGCTTCCGCTCCAGCAGCGTGGAGGCAAACGTACGCATCAACTCCAGGCGGGAGTATTCATCGCCTGACATGGCGATTTCCTGCTGCATCTCGGCCTTGTAGCCGTCCCAGATTTCGCGCTGCTGGGCGATCTTCTCAAAGGACGCCTGCATCTTCGGATTGTCGGGCTGCAGCCGGACCAGGAACTTCATCACGCGCTCGGTTCGGGCCAGATCGCCGAGTTTGCTGCGATAGATGGTGGCCATTTCCTTGAGCAGTTCAATCACGTAGGACGGATCAACGCCCTGGGAATGCGCCACGCGCAGGGCGGTTTCCATGGTCTCGACCTGGCTGCGCCAGTCACACTTCTCGCGGAAATGCTGGATGTAGAGGTCGAGGACCTCCAGGTTCTCGGGATCCGAGGAGAGCAGGTCATGCAGGTGGCGGGCGGCCCTGTCGGCCCGGCCCAGATGATCCTTGTACAGCCGCACCAACTGGAGGCGAGCCTCGGAGGTCTTCTCGGGCGGGTTGGCGGCCACCTCGCGCTCCAGCAGCCTGGCCATGGAGTCCCAGTCCTCGCGCCGCTCCAGCAGCGCCATGAGCCGGGGGCGGACGGCCTCGGGATTCTCGGCCGACAGCATCTCGTAGATCTTCAGCGCCTCGTCGGCGTTGTTCAGGTTCTGTTCATACACCTCGGCCAGGCGCATGCCCAGGCGGACCCGGGTGGCGCCCTCGGAGCGGCTCATGGCACCCGAGAACAACTCAGCGAGCTCGCTCCAGTTCCCGGCCGCCTCGTGGATGCTCGCCAGCAGGGAGAAGGCCTCCTTCAGTTGCGGATCCTGTGCGACGGCCTGCTTGAGCGCCGTGATCGCCTTGTCGTTCTCCTGCGCGCCGCGATGGATCCGGGCGATCTGCAGGAAAGTGTAGGCCACCTTGCGGTTGGGCTCGCCTTCCTTCGGGTACCGGCGGTCCAGATATACCTCGGTCAGCAGCGTCAGGATGGTCAGGTCATCCGGAGCCAGGCCGGAAGCCTCCTGGAGGTTGGCCTCGGCGGCCTCGATGTCGCGAAGGTTCTCGAGCTGGATCCGGCCGATCATCTCAAGCCTGCGGGCCCGCTCGGCGGGATCCCGAACGCTCCTGAGCATGCCCTGCAGCAGCGGCAATGCCTTCTCGTAGTCCTTGGTCTTGAGATACATGTCCGCGACCATCGCCAGGGCGTCGGTCAGCGAGGGATCCATTTCAAAGGCGGACTTCAGGTGGGAGAGCGCCTGCTCCTCGGCGCCTTCCATGGACGCAAAGGCCATGCCCACTTCATGATGCAACTGGGCCAGCCCTCGCCGGTCGGATCCCTGCTCGGCCACGAAGTCGATTTCCTTCTCGAGGATGGCCAGGTACCGCGGCTGGTCTCCCTTTTCCTTCAGGTACTCGCGGATCTTGCGGGCGTTGCGGCGGTGTCTGGGGTCGAGCAGGACGCCCATGTACAGCAGGCGCATGCCCTCTTCCTCGTTGGCCATTTTCTCGAAGAACAGGTCGGCGGCCTTGAAATACATGTCCGCCTTGCGGATGTCCTCGTCGAGGGCGTTGCCCCGGAGTTCGTACAACCAGACCAGATCTGCCCACTTCTCCTCGGTCTGCCACGTACGGCGCAGGGAGGAAAAGGCTTCCATGGAAGTGGGGTCCTCATCCAGCATCTTGCGATAATCTTGTTCGGTACGAGCCACTGGTGCCTCCTTCGACAAAGATCTAATGCGCGCCTACTTTGACGCACATGGTACGTTCTTACAGAAAGATTCGGTTGCCCGCCAACTTTTCCATGTTTTTTAACGGGTTCCGGACAGCACGGATCGGGCGGAACCAGTTATGTAGACGCTGCAGGCGGTTTGAATCTATCATAAAGTGCGACAATTCGTGTTCCCTTTTGCAAGGTTTTTTGGGTATATTCGGCGGCGCGAAAGGAGCTGGTATGAATCCGGATTTCGAATTCAGGAAACAGGTGTCCGAAGGTCTTCCCGAGGTGCTGCCCGAACCCCCCGTGATGGATCCGGGGATCAGCCGCGCCCCGGCCCGCACCCTCGTGCTCTCACCCAGGGAGAAGGAGCTCGCGCTGCGGAACGCGCTGCGGTATTTCCCTGCGCATCAGCACGCTGCCCTCGCTCCAGAATTCGCCCGGGAGCTCGAGGAGCGCGGCCGGATATACATGTACCGCTTCCGTCCGGCCTACAAGATGCACGCCCGGCCCATCGACGACTATCCGGCCCGCTCGAGGAAGGCCGCGGCCATCATGCTCATGATTCAGAACAATCTGGATCCTGCGGTGGCCCAGCACCCCTACGAATTGATAACCTACGGGGGCAATGGTGCCGTGTTCCAGAACTGGGCGCAGTATCGACTGGCCATGCGCTACCTGTGCGAGATGACCGACGATCAGACCCTGCTGATGTACTCCGGTCACCCCATGGGCCTGTTCCCGGCCGCCCCGGGCGCGCCCCGGGTCGTGGTGACCAACGGCATGATGATTCCGCACTATTCCACCACCGAGGACTACGACAGGTACGTCTCCCTCGGCGTCACTTCCTATGGACAGATGACCGCCGGTTCATATATGTACATTGGACCTCAGGGCATTGTGCATGGCACGACAATCACTTTGCTGAACGCAGGTCGTCTCTATCTGGACACCGAAGACACCCTGGCCGGGAAGACGTTCGTCACCTCCGGTCTGGGCGGCATGAGCGGGGCGCAGGGCAAGGCCGCGCTTATCACCCGGGCCGCCTGCGTCATCGCCGAGGTCAACCCCCGTGCCGCGATCAAGCGTCGCGACCAGGGCTGGGTGCAGGAAATATCCTCGGATCTCGAAGTTGTCGCCCGGCGCCTGGAACATGCCCGGATCGCCGGGGAACCCCTGGCCATGGCCTACCTGGGCAACGTGGTGGATCTGTGGGAATACTTTGCACGCCATGACATCCCCGTCGATCTGGGTTCGGATCAGACCTCGCTGCATCTTCCCTATTCTGGCGGCTATTATCCGGCCGGTCTGGGCTACGACGAGGCCAATGACCGCATGGTCGCGGATCCCGCCGGCTTTCGCGAGCTGGTGACGGCCTCCCTGGTCCGGCACGCGGCAGCCATCGGCGAGCTGGCCGGAAAGGGGATGCGCTTCTGGGACTACGGCAACGCCTTCCTCCTCGAGGCCTCCCGCGCCGGTGCGGCGGTGATGGCACCCGACGGCGGGTTTTTATACCCGAGCTACGTCGAGAACATCATGGGGCCCATGTGCTTTGACTATGGCTTCGGACCGTTCCGCTGGGTGGTCACCTCCGGCCGGCCCGAGGATCTGGATACCACCGACGAGATCGCCGCCGAGGTGCTCGTCGAGCAGGCCCGGACCGCTCCGCCGGAGATTCGCCGGCAGATCGCCGACAACCTGCACTGGATCCGCACCGCCAGGGAGAACCGCCTCGTGGTGGGCTCCCAGGCCCGCATCCTGTACGCGGACACCGAGGGGCGCGTGGCCATCGCGCGGGCCTTCAACGAGGCGATCCGCGCCGGTCGCATCTCCGCGCCGGTGGTGCTCGGCCGCGATCACCACGACGTGTCCGGCACCGATTCCCCGTACCGCGAGACCGCGAACATCCGCGACGGCAGCCGCTTCACCGCGGACATGGCCGTGCAGAACGTCATCGGCGACGCCATGCGCGGCGCGACCTGGGTCAGCCTGCACAACGGCGGCGGCACCGGCTGGGGAGAGAGCATCAACGGCGGCTTCGGCATGCTGATCGATGGCTCCGACGAGGCCCGCCGCGCCCTCGAGAGCATGCTCTTCTTCGACGTGGCCAACGGCATCGCGCGGCGCGCCTGGGCCGGCAACGATGGCGCCCGCTTCGCGGCGGCCCGACTGCAGGAAGCCCAGGGCCTGCTTCGCCTGACCCCGGTGCACGAGTGCGCCGATCCGGCCCTGCTGACCTCGGCCTTCACGAAAGTTGACGTCTGATCATGACTGAGCCGCTTCCCCTCGAGATCCTGAAGGTCCACAAGAAGTTCAAGACCGGATTTCTGAACCTGCGCAGCTCCGTGGCCGTTGAGGACCTCTCCCTGTCACTGCGCAGCAATGAAATCGTGGGCCTCCTCGGACCCAACGGCGCCGGCAAGACCACGACGCTGAAGATGGTCACCGGCCTTATTTTTCCGACCGCCGGCCGCATCCGGCTGTTCGGCGAGCCCGTGGACACCCGCGTCGCCCGTGCCCGTATGGGGTTCCTTCCGGAAAACCCGTACTTCTACGACTACCTGACGGCCGAGGAGTTCCTTCACATGACCTGCGGGCTGGCCGACATGCCCCTGGCGGACCGCTCGGGGCGCGTCGCCCGCATGCTCAGGAAGCTGGACATCTGGCACGCCCGTGCCCTGCCGATGAGGAAGTTCTCCAAGGGCATGCTGCAGCGGGCGGGCCTGGCCGCCGCGCTCATCCACGATCCGGACCTGGTCATCCTCGACGAGCCCCTCTCGGGGCTGGATCCCATCGGGCGGCGGGACTTCCGCGAGATCATCCTGGAGTTGAAGAAGAACGGCAAGACCGTGCTCTTCTCGTCCCACATCCTTCCCGACGTCGAGGACCTCTGCGATCGGGTCGCCATCATCGTGAAGGGCAGGCTGCGCGAGGAGGGCTCGCTCTCGACCCTGCTCGAGCAGGGCACCCGCAACACCGACATCGAGATCGCCTGTCCGGCCGGCCGGCAGGACCAGCTCGCCAGCGACTTTCCCGAGCTTGATCGGGGCGCCACCCTCTCGGGCTTCCGGCTGGGGGTTCCCACCGACGTGAACCTGCAGGAGATCCTGCGCCGCCTGGTGAAGCTGGAGTTCGAGATCCTGTCGGTTCGCCCGCACCGGATCTCCCTCGAGGATCTGTTCGTCACAACTGCCGACGTGAAATCGGCCGACGAGAAATCGGCCCATGAAGCCGTGGCCGACGGGAAGCCCGACGACGGCGTGAAGGAGGATGTGCCATGATTCGACCGGTGCTGGCCGTCGTCCTGAACACCTATCGCGAGGTGGTGCGCAACAAGATCCTCTACGCCATCCTCTTCTACACCGTCCTGCTCGTGCTGACGGGCCACTTCTTCGCCGACGTCAGCCTCAACCAGGAGCGCCGCATCATCTTCGACATCGGCGTGGGGCTCATCAGCCTGTTCTCGGTCGCGCTGTGCATCTTCGCCGGGACCAGCGTGATCTACAAGGAGATCGAGAAGAAGACGATTTTCCTGATCGTGCCCCGCTCCATCTCGCGGGGACAGTTCCTGCTTGGCAAGTGGGGCGGGCTGTTCCTGGCCATGACGGTGGTGGTCACCGCCATGTTCCTGATCCTGCTGGTGCAGGTGAAGATGCTGAAGATCCCGCTGGACGTGGCCCTGTTCAAGGGCGTCCTGCTGGTGTACTTCGAGGTCGCGCTCCTCATCGCCCTGGCGCTGTTCCTGTCTTCGTTCACGTCGCCGGCGATCACCGCCATGCTGACGATCGGTTTCTTCGTCATCGGGCGGCTCCTGCCGGACCTCAAGCAGATCCTCTTCACGAAGTATCAGGCCGACGGCTTCCGCACCGTGGCCGAGGAGCTGCTGAACGTGTTTCCGCACTTCTACCTGTATGTCCCCAACGGGCACGACTTCAACGGTCACACGCTCTCCCTGACCACGGATTTCGTCACCTGGTCCTACGTGGGCTGGGCGTTCCTCTACACCATCCTGATGTGTTCGCTGATCCTGATCGTGGCAGCGGGAGTGTTCCGTCGTCGTGATCTGGCGTAGACTTTCCTCCTTCGTCTCCGCTCGTCGCCGGTGGTTCATCGGGATCCCGGCGGTCCTGCTCGTCGCCGGCCTGATGGTGTTCGCGCGGTTCGCCCGGCTTTCGCACGAGTATCACGACCGCGGGGTCCGCGCCCTCTCCCGCGACGACGTGCCCGAGGCCATCGCCTGGTTTCAGAAGAGCGCGGCGATCGTGCTGCCCGTGTTGGGCTGGCACGAGGACTCACGGGACCGCCTGCGCTCGATCCGCGACGAACAGGCCGTCGCCCATCCGGAATGGTCGCGCATGGCCGTCATCGCGCTGGGTGCGGTGTCCCCCGACGGAGCCTCGCCAGGCGGTGTGTCCGTCCGCAGGGACCGCGAGCCCGACCCATGGCTGAGGTTCTTCTCGGGCGTGTGCTTTGTCGCCTTTCTCGGAAGCATGTTTTTGCTGATCTTCAAGGGTTTTACGCGCGAACTGACGCTGAGGCTGCCCCAGGCCCGTCTGTTCGGCGCGGGGTCCATCGTGTTCTTTGTGGCCTGGGCGTTTCTGGTGCGCTACGCGTAACTCTGACAGGAGCCGGTATGCACATTTCCCCGCGTGACATGGGATGGATTGAGGTCATCGTGGGCCCGATGTTCTCGGGCAAGACCGAGGAACTGATCCGGCGGCTGCGCCGCGCGATGTACGCCCGCCAGGAGGTGCGCGTGTTCAAGCCCCAGCTGGACAAGCGCTTCTCGGACAACGAGATCGTCTCGCGCAACCAGATGAAGCTGCAGAGCACGCTGATCACCAACCCCGCCGACATCCTCGAGCAGGTCGGGGACTGCGACGTCGTGGGCATCGACGAGGTGCAGTTCTTCCCGACGGGCATCGTGCAGGTGGCCGACCGCCTCGCCAACGAGGGCAAGCGCGTCATCGTCGCGGGTCTGGACCTGGACTTCGCGGCCCAGCCGTTCTCCCATGTCTCCGAGCTGCTCTCGATTGCCGAATACATCGAAAAGACCCTGGCGATCTGCGTGGTCTGCGGCAACCCCGCCTCCCGCAGCCAGCGCCTGGTCGCCGGCGGCTCCGAGCGCATCGTCGTGGGCGACGTTCAGGCCTACGAGGCCCGCTGCCGCAAGTGCTTCTCCCCCACGCCGGTGTAGCCACCTCCTGAAGTTCAGTAAATATCAAAAACCAGCAGCTTCACCGGGATTAAACCGTTGAGGAAGGCGGCCTGGCGGTTGGGCTTCAGGCCGATGCTCTTCAGCGGCGATGACACTGGCGCCAGGACGCCGCAGCGCCAACCCTGGTAGGCCTGCTTGAGGTGGTCGCCCAGCGCGGCCAGAAACTCGGGGGTGACATCCTGGTCTGCCAGGCGCTGTCCGTAGGGGATGTTCATGATCATCGTTCCGGCCTCGGCCGGCTTGGCGGTCTTGAAGAAGTCCTTCACTTCCGATCGGATGAACCCTCCCATGCCGGCGTAGCCCGCGATCTGGCGGGCATTTTCGACGTACTCCGGATCGATGTCCGACATGAAGATCTTGGCCGTGGGATCATGCCGGGCGGCCTTTGCGTCCGCGCGCAACTTCTCCCAGAGCGGCTCGTTGAAGTCGAGGAGGTGCTCGAAGCCGAAGCCGCCCTTGGGGCGCAGCAGCAGGGGCGCCGTCCCGGTGGCGATCTGGGCGGCCTCGATGGCGATGGTTCCGCTGCCGCACATGGGATCGTAGAAGGCGGTCGTCCCGTCGTACCCGCACACCGCCAGCAGGGCCGCGGCCAGGGTCTCCTTGAGGGGGGCAGAGTGACCGGGAACGCGCACGCCGCGCTTGTGGAGGCCCTCCAGGGAGGTGTCCAGGCTCACCATCAGGCGCCGGTGGTGCAGAAAACCGCGCACGCTGACCCTGGCGTCCCGCGAGCTCTGGTTGGGGACCACCTTCTGGTGGAATTGAAACGAATCGTTGATGGCCTCCCGCAGCTTGCTGCCGACCAGATGGGCGGGAAGCTCGCCGCTGTCCTCGCCGGCGCCGCTGGCCGAGATCACGGCGATGGCCACGGGCAGGTCGGCCGCAAAGAGCTTGTCGAAGCGGATCTGTTTGGCCTTGGAAAAGACGATGTTGGGCGCGCCCGCCGGGATGTCCTTGAGGATCCGGAAGATCCTGCCGGCCATGCGCAGGCGCAGGTGGGCTGCGTAGGTGACCTCTTCGGAGGCCGTGAAATAGACCACGCGATAGCCGGTGCGCACGTCGGTCCCGCCGATTCCCTTGATCTCCGCAGCGAGCAGGTCGGTCAGGCCGTCGGCACAGGTGGCCAGGAGTTGAAAATCCAAGAAGCACCTCTTCCGGAGGGGACTATCTCCGTGGCACTGGTGGAAGTCAATGATGATTCCGGCGCTGGGCCGGGATTCATCGAGTCATGTACAGTTACCCCATTCTGCGGTACCTTCCGATCATCGGGAGGGTTCCCAGCATGCAACCATTCAACAGGTGTTCGTTCAGAGTCATGCAGGTCACGGTGCTACTTTTTCTCCTGATCCTGAGCTCGGGCTGCGGCCAGACCGCACCGAGCGCACCGGGGCCGTCCCGGGCGGAACCGGGCATGACGCCGCCGCCGCCGCCGCCGCCCCGGCCGAACCCGCCTGCACCGAACCCGCCCGAACCCGCGCCACCCGTCGACGACGGTTTCCGCCTGACGTTTTCGCTCATCGATGGCGAGACGAGCAAGGACAGTCACCAGATCCGCTGGTCGTGCCGGATCGAGGGCCTGCAGGTGGTCTATTCGGGACCCTACGGGGAGTGCGAGCGCGGGCAATGCCAGCACAAGGAGATCCGCTTCGTGCTGACCGCGGCGCAGCGGGCGGAGGTGATCTCCCTGTTGCAGTCCGAGGCGCGGTTCGTCGACCTCGAGGAGGTGCTTGCGGACCGGGGGATCGGGAAATGGGTGCAGGCCTCCCTGGAGGTCAAGCATGAATCGAAGAACCTGCACATCCGGATCGGCGGGATGACCCATGCGTGGGGCAAGACCGACGCCAAGGGCGTGCTGGGCGCGGACGCCCGCGGGCGCCTGGCGGCCATGGACGCCCTGCGACGCCGCCTGGCCGCGTTGGCCGCCGGACACTTCAAGGACTATCATTCGAACTGACGGGACGGAGGATCATCATGCAGTTGCTTTTTTTGGTGCTCGGTATTTTTCTGGTGCCGCCGGCCGTTACACCCCCGGCCGCTCCACCTCCGCCGGCCTTCACCATCGCGTCGGACGCGGCCCTGGTGAAGCTGCAGAAGTCCCTGCCGGCGGGCTGGAGCATGAAGATCCCGGGCGACCGGCTGGTGATCCGGAGCCAGGCCGACGTCTGGGTGCTCTTCGAGAACCGGATCAACGCGCCCGACAGCCAGGAGACGGATGCCCAGCGCATCGCCCGGATCATCAGGCACGGGAAAAAGATGCCCAGCTCCATCGAGCTCCGGCTGGAGAAGAAGTGGAGTCGTGCCCGCCTCGACGCCGCCCGGGCGAAGAACGGCGAGATCCACAAGAAGATCGCGGCCCTCGTCGATAAGCATGGCCTCACTGCGGTGTTCCTGGGCAACTCCAAGCTTTCGCCGGGAGCCCTGGCCGAGCAGCGGGGCCTGGGGGATGCCTACCGGCGCTATGAGAACGAGAAGAAGCTTATGGAGGCGGGGCTCATCCAGTTGCCCGAGTATGAGTCGACCCTCTGCAGCCTTTGGCTGGTTTCAACGCAGGGCGCCTCCGACGGGTACTCCCTGGTTCACCCCGACGCGATCTCCATGCAGAGCTTCGCGATCCGCAACAGCCTCAAGAAAGTGCTTACCGAAGTGAAGTAGGCCCAAGCCCGCTCCCTGCAGGGATTTCCGACGGGTTCATCGAGACTGCACGCATGCTCGAAAACCCCTTGTGCAATGCGGGTTACTGAAGACAGGTTAGTTGAAGTTGGCAATTGTTGCCAGTGATTTTT
>PHAZ01000107.1 GCA_002841825.1 Deltaproteobacteria bacterium HGW-Deltaproteobacteria-22
CCCAGAGCGTCGGTCATGACCTCGGTCGCGTCGGTGGTGGCCCGGCCCGAAGCCAGATCCAGGCTGACAAACACGCCCTCGAGCGGATTTTCCTGTTCGTCGAGGATGGTGACGGTCACCTCGGTGACGAAGGCGCCGTCCTCGACCGAGTAGGAGACCGGGCCGGCCTCGAGGGTGGAGAACACGGCCGAAGGCTGCGGCTTCTTCGGCGCTCCTGAGGAGTCGTCGCAGGCAGAGATGCCGATGATCATCAGTAAAACCAATAAACCGTTAATAATTTTCATAATTAACTCCTTTCTAAACATTTCTGTACGCCGGAAAGGGCGATCGTGCGATGGAAAGATAGCATGATTGAGGGAAAATGCCATTTCTCCAGTCACCCAAGGGCGTCCGGGTTGCCGGCCGTCGTCCTCAGCGGCGCTGGTTCAGCACGCCCAGCTCCGCCAGGGCGCGGGCCAGTCCGGCGACGATCACCGCGTTGGTGACCTGGCCGTGCAGCGTGCGCTCGGCCACCTGCGCCAACGGGATGGTCTCGATCTCCAGCTCCTCGTCGGTGTCGAAGGCTGTGGGATGGGTGAGGTGCGCGTTCCGGGCGATGAACGTGGTGCAGCGGTTGTCCTGGATGGCCGGGTTGGGATACACCGGTCCCAGGGTGATCCACTCGTCGGAGGTGTAGCCCGTCTCCTCGACGAGCTCCCGCCTGGCACCCTCGAGGGGGTCCTCGCCAGGCTCCATCACCCCGCCGGGCAGTTCCAGGGTGTATTCCATGACACCCTGGCGGAACTGGTGCACAAACACGACCTCGTCCTCGGGCGTGATGGCAAAGATGTTCGCCCAGTCCGGGAAGTGCAGCCGGTAGAAGCGGGCGCGCCGGCCGTCCCCGTCGCGGACCGAGTGGGTGCGGGAAATGGATACGAACGGCACCGAAAAGACGGTCTCTTCTTCGAGATCTTTCCAGGATCGGGTGGGGCTCATGGGTTCTCCTGTCTTGTCAGGCACCGGGTGCCTGTGCTATGCCCGTTCCATGTCGCCTGCACCGAAAAACCTGCTGTTTCCCGTGGTGATCGCGCTGTGTATCTCCTGTGCTCCGCACCGGCCGTGGGATCGGTCGGTGCCGGCGGCCGCGCGCACCCGCTGGCGTCTGGGACAGGACATCTTCGCCTCGGTCTCGCGCGACGTCAAGTCCGTCGACATGGATGCACCCTCCCAGGATTATCCCATTCGCCGGGCCGCCGAGTCGGCGCTGCTCTCGATCACGGCCCACGTGAGGCTGCCGGCCGATCCCGCCCGCACCCGCCGCCTGATCCGCCAGCTGGAGAAGGCCGGCTTCCGGTTCGCGGCCTCCCGGCTAACCACCTCAAAAGAGGCGGGCGCCTCGAAAGAGGCGGGAGAACCCAACGAGGAGTTCCGCCTGGCCGTGCGCCAATGGTCCGATCTACGCAACTTTCCACTCTCACCCGACCAGGTGAAGGCTGCCTCCCCGGCCCGGCTCGTGCAGTTGATCCGCACGCACCTGTACGATCCCTCCGGCGCCGTGGCGATCTGGGCGCTGGAACTGGCCCGGCGCAGCCCCACCGGGGCCCGGGATGAAGACGGTGGCGGGGCCACGGCCCCGGAAGGACTGGACTGCGCGGCCTGGCAGAAACTGACCTCCTCGGCCGTGGAGACCCACTCCGAACGTGTCGTGGAGGCCCTCTGGCCGATGCTCCGCACCGCCTGCACGATCGATGAACTGGAGGCCTGGGTGGAGGCCCTCGACGGCCGTATCCCCGAGGTGCTGCGCCTGTTCGGAGAGGCCGCCGGATTCGAGCGACGGATCCGCGTGTGCACCACCACGGGGGCCCTCTTTCCGGCGGCACCCCTGCGGGCCGCCCTCCTGGAGAAGCCGTCTCCGTCACCCGTTGATCTGGCGCTGGGCTTTTTATGCTCGGGACCGGAATTTTTGGACTTTTCCGCGCGTGACCCGGTCCTCGAGGCCCTGCGGATGCACCTGTCGGGCCGCACCACCGACGCGATCGCCCACCTGGCCGATCGCAAGCCGCAAGACAACGCGTCGGATCGCCTGAACGCCGGTCGCCTGGCGCTCTTTTTCGGGGATCGGACCGCTGCGATGGGCCATTTCCGATGGGCCGCCGCGTCCGCAGACCGCCCTGACCTGAAAATAGCCGCCTATCATTACCAGCGGCTCATGTCGCGCTTCACCGCCGAGGAGGAGTGGACGGCCCTGGCCGAGCAGTGGCGGCTCGATCCCGTCGCGACGGGACGGGAATTGTGGCTCGCCGGTCATTGGCCGGCGCTGGTGCTGCTCTCCGGACGCGTACCGGCCCCGTACGCCGCCGAGGCCGCCAGGGCGCTGGCCGACTATGCCGCGTGCCGGCCCGATGGCGGGGCCCTGGCCCCATACTGGCGGGGGCTCATGGGCGACGAAAATCTCCGCAAGGTGTGGCCTGTGTTTAACGGACAGCCGTCCTGCCGGACCCCGAAGACCCCGCACCGATCCGGAGGGACGACGACCCAGGTCCCGACGACGACCGCCTTGCACGGGGACTTCCACTCCGACCTGGCCCTGCTGCTGGCCCAGCCGCAGGCCGCTTCCACCTGGGAGACCTTCTTTCATCGTCACGCCGCCCATCCCCAGATCACGGCCGCGGCCGAGCTCGCACTCGTGCTTTTTCCGGGCTCCCACCGTCATGGCCTGGCCGCCGCCGCCGCATTTCTTCTGCGCAGCGATCCCGGGCGGGCCTGGTCGACCCTGCGCGCCGCTTCGGAGTCACACCCTGATCGCGCCGGAGCCTACCGTGACCAGGCCGAAATGTTTCTGCACGCCGGCTTCAGGCATGAGGCCGCCCTGGCCATGCGCGACTGGTTTGCATGGAAGGAGGCCTTCCAGACATCCGGGGAACGCGATCGCGAGGACTGGCGTCTGGACGCGAACCTGGAGCTGGTGGGTTTTCTCTGGCGCGCGGGCTTCTCCGGGCAGGCCGAGGCACGTCTGACGCGCCTGCTGTCCGCAGCCGCGCAGGGCGATCCGCTGCGGCTGTCCCGGGTGGCCGGACTGGCCGCACGCCGTTTCCCCGCCCTGGTCACGCCCGAGAGCCTGGCCCGGACCACCGGGAACCCGCTGCTGCTGCTGAGAATCGCGGAAGATCGGCCCGGCTTCGGCAAATGGCGCGACCACGTGCTCTCCCAACTGGCGATCCTGCTGCCCGACGCCCCCGAGGTGGCCTGGACCGCCTGCCTCTGGCAGAAGACCGCGGCCGCCTGCCTCGACGCACAGGCCGTCGGCGTGTCCTCCCCCGACGGGATCCGGCTGCCGGCCCTGCTGCCGATCCTGGACCGCCTGGGCGTGCATGACACCACCGGCCGTCCCGACGACCTCCGGCTCGCGCTGCACGTCGCCCGCTGGCGCGCAGGGACCCATGCGGACTGGCAATTCGTCGAAGACGCGCTGCGGAATGAATAATCGTCGCGCGGGCGACGTTTGTGTGCTAGGTTTTTCCACGGTGCCGCCATGCTGAGATTTTCCGCATTTCTTCTCTGTTCCCTCCTGTTCGTCCCGCACGCAGCGGCTCAGAAGCAGGGTCCCCTGCCCTCCAACAGCCCTCCACCGGTCCAGCTCAAACTCCTTGGCACCACGCCCAACAAGGACATCAAGCTTGGAACGTGGGTCGAATACGCGGTCACCGACGGTCAGGAAAAGAAGAGCTACAAGATGAAGATCGCCTTCGTCGGACGCGAGGGCGGCGGCAAGTTCAGTTGGCTTGAAATCACGCTCGCCGGTCTGGGCCGCACCGTGTACCTGAAGTTGTACATGGAAGGCAACCCGGGCGCCGCAGGCCAGGTGAAGCGGCTGATCATGCAGATCGGCGCCATGCAGCCGATGGAGATGCCCCTGATCAAGATGAACGACGTGCTGCCGATCCTGATGCAGAAGCCGATCATGTCGCCCAAGGTCGTGGGCAACGTCGACCTGCGCACGCCCGCCGGGCTCTTCCCGGGAACCATGCATGTGCGCGCGGTCAACGCCGATGGACAGTTGATGAATTTCTACCACCACAAGCAGGCGCTGATGTGGTCGCTGGTGAAGCTCCAGGACGGCCGCTTCGAGATGGAACTGATCGGACAGGGACTGGGGGCCGTCTCCCGCATCCGCCAGACCCCTGTGCCCTTCCACATGCCCAAGTAATCCCGAGGAACGATCCCCATGCCATTCTGGAGACGCCCCGAGTTGTCTGATCACCCCGAGGGGCAACTGTCGGTGCCCGACGACGCGGGCGTGCCGGCGCGGGAGGCGATCGCCGCCTTCAACGCAGGCGACTTCTCCCGCTGCCGCCGTATTCTGCGGGAGTTCGGTGGTCCTGACGCCACAGGGGCCGACGCCACCGTCGCGCGCGAACTGGAGCAGCGCCTGCGCATGGATCCTGTGCTTCTGGGCATCGCCGCGGTGAGCCTGTTGCTGCTCGTCTTTCTCGCGATCTGGTCCGTCACGGTCTCGCACTAACAATCTCCTTGCGCATCCGCGCCATTCTTCTTACACTTTCCGGTCTTCCCACCTGTTCATAGTGTGTGGATCGTTCGCAATAGGAGGAATCATGTCCGATCGTTTTTATCCCGTGCCGATTGCCCGCCTGTTCACCCTGCTCAAGCAGGAGTGGGAAGCCCGCCGCAGCATGCTGGGGCTTCCCAGGACCGTTTTCTTCACCCCGTCAGCATCGGATCGCTTCCGCAGCCGCCGCTACGGCCGTCTGCTGGAGACGCCGGTGGGCGTGGCGGCCGGTCCCCACACGCAGTTGACGCAGAACCTCGTGGCCGCCTGGCTGTGCGGCGCGCGTTACCTCGAACTGAAGACCGTTCAGACGCTGGACACCATCGAGGTCACCAAGCCCTGCATCGACGCCGCCGACGAGGGATACAACTGTGAGTGGTCCCAGGAACTGACCCTGGCACAGTCCGAGGAGGAGTACTGCAAGGCCTGGGTGCTCATCCACGTGCTGCAGCGGTTCCTCGGGCATGACATCGCCCCTTCCGAGCTGGGCTGCCTGTTCAACATCAGCGTCGGCTACAACATGGAGGGCATCCGGAAACCCAACGTACAGCACTTCCTCGACGCGATGACCCGGCCCAACCCCCGCATCCGCGAGCTCTGCGCGGAGCTGGCGCCGCTGGTGCCGGACCTGGCCCTCGGAGCCATTCCCGACATCATCACGGATCACGTCACGATCTCCACAATGCACGGATGCCCCCCCGACGAGATCGAGGGCATCGCGGCCTACTTCATCGCCGAGCGCAGGCTGCACACCGCCGTCAAGTGCAACCCCACGCTGCTGGGCCCCGTCGCGCTGCGCACGATCCTCAATGACGTGATGGGCTTCGAGGTCGATGTCCCGGACGCCGCCTTCGAGCACGACCTGAAGTGGGAGGACGCGATCGGACTCATCGCCCGGCTCCTCGAGAAGGCCCGGGAGACCGGCGTCGCCTTCGGTGTGAAACTGACCAACACCCTTGAGAGCTGCAACATCCGGCGCGTGCTGCCTGCCAAGGAGACCATGCACTACATGTCCGGGCGCGCGCTGCACCCGGTGTCACTGGAGCTGGCCCACCGCCTGTCCGAGCAGTTCGGTGGCACATTGGACATCTCGTTCTGCGCAGGCATCGACGCCGACAACGTCGCGGACGTGCTCTCGTGCGGGCTGACCCCGGTCACGGTGTGCACGGATCTGCTCAAGCCCGGCGGCTACGCGCGGCTTTCCCAGTACATGGAGAACATCTCGGCCGCCTTCGAAGCCACGAAGTTCGAGCTCCCCGAGACCGGCCGCGTGGGCGGTCCCGGTGGCGACCGCGCTGTCCTGTTCGAGAAACTGCAGGCGCTGGCCGCACGCACGCTCCATGCCGAGGCCTGCCGCAAGGGGGCCCACCCCTGGGACTCGATCAAGGGACGCCGCGAACTGGGTCCGTTCGACTGTGTCAAGGCCCCCTGCGTGGAGAGCTGCCCGACCAACCAGAAGGTGCCGCTGTACATAGCCCTGGCCGCTGAGGGCCGTCACGACGAGGCGCTGCGCGTGATCCTGGAGGACAACCCGCTGCCGCACGCCACCGGCATGGCCTGTGATCACAAGTGCCAGGAACGCTGCACACGCATCAATTACGACTCCCCCGTTCTGATCCGCGAAATCAAGCGCTATGTCGCCCGCAACGGGCAGGTTCCGGCCCCCGTCGCCGGCCCGGAGAAGGGCGTGAACGTCGGTGTGATCGGCGCCGGACCCGCCGGCCTGAGCGCGGCCTATTACCTGACGCTCGCCGGCGCGCGCGTGACGGTATACGACGAGAACGGACGCCCCGGCGGTCTTCTCGAGCGGGCGCTGCCGGGCTTCCGGCTCGATCGGGGGTTCCTCCGCCGCGACTTCGAGCGCATCCTCTCGATGGAGGTGACCTGGAAGCAGGAGCGCGTGGGAAACCGCGACGACTTCAACCGCATCGTCGGCGCCCATGACGCGGTGTTCCTGGGCGTCGGCGCCCGTGCCTCCCGCGAGCTGCACATCGAGGGGGAGGATCTGCCCGGCGTCGTGCCGTTTCTGGACTTCCTCGAGGGCGTCAACGAGGGACGGATCAAGAACATCGGCCACCGCACCGTGATCATCGGCGGTGGAAACTCCGCGATGGACGTGGCGCGCACGGCCCAGCGCCTGCGGCGGGAGCACGACCATGTGATGGTGCTCTACCGACGGACCCGCAAGGAGATGCCAGCGGACCTCGAGGAGATCCGGGACCTCCTCGAGGAGGGCATCGAGATCCGCGAGCTCGTGGCCCCGATCCGGGCCCACGCCGAAAACGGCCGGCTGAACCAGCTCCTCTGTGCACGCATGACGCTTTCGGATCCGGACGAGAGCGGCCGCCGGCGCCCCGTGCCAGAACCCGACGGCGAGTTTGTGCTCCCGGTGGACATGATCCTGTCTGCGGTGGGCCAGGATCCCGAGCTCGGCTTCCTCGACGGCACCGCCGTGGCCCTCACCCGCTGGGGCACGGTGGCGGTCCGGCCCGACGGCTGCGCCACCGGTCACGAGAAGGTCTTCGCCGGCGGCGACGTGGTTCGCGGCCCGATGTCGATCATCGCCGCGGTGGCCGACGGCAAGAACGCCGCCCGCGAGATCGGCCAGCGCCATGGGCTGGTGTTTCCCAAGGACAGGCTGCCCAAGGCCGTCCTGCCCGCCAGGGCCGACCTCATCCTGCACCGCGCCCGCCGCTGGGCTCCCTCGGTCGTGGCCCACACCGGCCCCGACGCGCGCGCCACGTTCGCGATGGTCGCGGGCGACCTCACGACCGACCAGCTCGTGGCCGAGGCCCGCCGCTGCCTGGCCTGCCACCTGTTCTGCGACGTCTGCGTGAGCGTGTGCCCCAACCGCGCCAACATCTCCTACGAAGCCACCAGACGCGAATGGTCCGTCCCCTCGCTGGTGCGGGAGGGTGATCACTTCGGGGTCGCCTCCACAACCCCCCTGGTCATCTCGCAGGAGGCGCAGGTCGCAAACATCAAGGATTATTGCAACGAATGCGGCAACTGCGTCACCTTCTGTCCCTCGGCCGGACGTCCGTTCGCGGACAAGCCGCGCCTGGCGATCTCGATGGAGACTTTTGACCGCGAGCCGGAGACCGTCTTCTGCGAGCGCACCGCCTCGAGCCACACCGTCCACTTCCACGCCCCCGAGGGTGACGGTCTGGTGCGCACCTCCCCGGGCGACCCCGGCTTCACGTTCGAGTGGCGCGGCGCCCGCGGCACCATCTCATGGGCCGACTTCACCTGCACCGACGCCACCGGCGGACCCGACACCCTCGACCTGGCTCCCCTGGCCCCCGTGGCGGTGCTCCTCGACGCCTTCGTCCGCGGCACGCTGATCCTCTGAAAATCCCGGTGGCACCGGGCCCCAAGTTCCAGTATATAAGGAGTGGGCCTCCGGCGACGGCTGTTCCCGGTTCGCCACACCTGGCCCCGGTTCCCGTATCCGAACGTTCACAGATCCCGCGCGTTTTTTTTGCGCCGGTGGAAATCAGTTCGGAATTGTCCTTGTCCCGTAACGATTTTTTTCGTTTCCACTGGACAACGGCCCTTGGCATGGTTCTTGCGAATTTTGGACCGACTTTTGGAGGTGTACGATGAAAAAACTTTTCCTGGCTTCCTTCACCCTGTTCGTCCTGGCTTTTTCGACCGCGGCTTCAGCCCAGATCATCATCCTCGAGGGCGTGCCCGGTGACGGCTGCAGCATGGGCCTGTCTTCCCCGTGTGCGCCAGCCCCGGCCCCGGCGCCTGTCGTCTACCAGCGTCCGGTGGTCCGGTCCCGCTATGCTCCGCCCCCGGTCGTGGCCGCCCCGGCGACCACCCTGCCCCCGCCCCCGGTGGGCCTGCCGCGCTATGCCCAGCCCCAATGGTTCCCCCGCTGGGGCATCAATGTGATCTACAGCGTCTCCGGTGACAGCTACGGCACCCTCATCGGCGGCGGCATGAACCTGGAGTACATGTTCTCGCGCCACTTCGGCATCGAGGGCAGCATCCTGGGCATGGGCGGGGCCGAAGAAGACGTGTACGCCACCACCCACCGCAGCGGCGCCCGCTTCGGCGCGTCCCTGATGTGGTTCCCCGGCGGCCTGAAGACCAACGGCTCCTCCTTCTACCTGCGTGGCGGCGTCGTGGGCCAGACCATCGACACCTATGACGATTACTCCAGCACCTACGAGCCCATCTACACGAAGGACACCTCCTTCCGTGAGGTGGCCGCCGGCCTGCGCTACACGTTCGAACTGATCCCGCAGTTCTACGCCATGAGCCTGGGTGTCGAAGCCTCCGTGCTGTTCGACACCGATGCCAGCAACAGCGATTATGACGACGGCTCCTCCGACGAGTCCACGGCCGCCTTCCGCCTGACCTTCGGCTTCCACTTCTAGCCTGTTTGGCGGTCCCTGGGGCCCGTGATGCGGCCCCTCTCCCCCACTTCTCCTCCGACTTCATCAACCCCCTTGACCGATCGCACCGGTACCCTTACCTTGAGGTCCCCGGCTTCCCGGCCGGCAGTCCTCGGCCCATGGGCCGGCATTCTTCCGGAACGGACCGAACCATGTCGATTCTCTCCATGATTCTCTTTTTGCTCGTTGTTCTCTCCATCTATGCTGTCGGGCATCTGTACGTCTACAAGACCTTCGTCAACGTATGGTTGCTGTCCACCCACGGCCAACGCCTGCTCCTGGGCGTGATCCTGGTGCTGTGGATCTCACCCTTCCTGATCGGCCTTGCGAGCCGTGTCATCCCGGGCCTGTTCTCCTCCCTGCTGGCGCAGATCGGCTACATGTGGATGGGCCTGCTGTTCCTGTTCATCACGGTGCACCTCGTGCTGTCGGGGCTGAACTGGGTGCTGGCACACTGGGAGATCGGCACCACCGCCCGCGTGGTCTGGATCGCCGCGGCCGGGCTCAGCCTCGTCGGCGTCGTCTGGGGCCGCATCGACGCGGAGATCATGCGCGTGAGACATTATGATGTTTCGATGCCGACGTTCGACCTGGGCCAGAAGATCCGCCTCGTCCAGATCTCGGACACCCACTTCGGACCCACGCTGGGGGTCGGCTTCGCCGAGCGGGTCATCGACAAGATCCGCGCGGAGAATCCCGACCTGGTTGTTTGCACCGGCGACTTCCTCGACCCCGGCATCGCCGAGCCGGAAAAACTGATGCGCCTGTGGCGGGAGCTTCAGCCTCCGCTGGGCAAATATGCGGTGCTGGGCAACCACGAAGCCTACTCCGGCGTCAAGTGGAGCGAGAAGATGCTCACCGACGCAGGCTTCGTCGTGCTTCGCAACACCCACGCCCAGCCGGTGCCCGGGCTGGTGATCGCGGGCGTGGACGACCCCTCCGTGTCCCGGATGGAGGGGAGCTCCGTCTCGGAGATCGACCTGATGCGGTCCCTGCCCCGTCCCTCGTCGGTGATCCTGCTCAAGCACCAACCGCGCGTGGAGTCCCGCGGCCTGTTCGACCTCCAACTGTCGGGCCACACCCACGGAGGACAGATCTTTCCGTTCGACCGGATCGTGAGCCTTGTGTTCAGATACCTGCGCGGTCGATATGAGCTCCCGGGAGGGGGCACGCTGATCGTCTCCACAGGCACAGGCACCTGGGGTCCGCCGATCCGCCTGTTCGTGCCCCCCGAAATCGTGGTGATTGACCTGGTCGCGAAAAAGACCCGCTGATTACAGCCGACGCAGACGGACGGTGAAGTGGCGCATGATCGGCGCCTCGGAGACGATGCCGAAGCCACGGGTGATCGACTCGCGGCGATCCCACAGGTTCTTCAGGGCCACGGCCATGTACTCCATGTGCTGCTGGTTGTACACGCGGCGGGGGATGGCCAGGCGCAGAAGTTCGAGGGCCGGGTAGCGCTCCTGCCGGGTGACCGGATCGCGGTCGGCCAGCAGCATGCCGATCTCGACGGCGCGGACGCCGGCTTCGATGTACAGTTCCACACCCAGCAACTGGGCCGGAAACTCGTCCTGCGGGATGTGCGGGAAGAACTTCTTCGCGTCGACGAAGACCGCGTGGCCGCCGATGGGCCACTGGACCGGGATGCCGAACTCCCGCAGGCGCTTTCCGAGGTACTCCACCTGTCCGACGCGGGCCTGCAGGTAGTCGAACTCGGTGGACTCGTACAGCCCCTGCGAGAGGGCGCCCAGGTCACGGCCGGCCAGTCCGCCGTAGGTGATGTAGCCCTCGTAGATGATGTTGAAGGTGCAGCACTTCTTGAACAGATCCTCGTCGCGGAAGGCCAGCAGCCCGCCGATGTTGACGATGCCGTCCTTCTTGGCGCTCATGGTGAAGCCGTCGGCGTACGAGAACATCTCCCGCACGATCTCGCGAATGGTGCTGTCCGCGAAGCCTGGCTCGCGGACCTTGATGAAGTAGGCGTTCTCGGCGAAGCGGGCGGCGTCAAAGAACAGGCGGACACCGTATTTCTTGCAGAGATCGCTGACCGCGCGGAGGTTGGCCATCGAGACCGGCTGTCCACCCGAGGAGTTGCAAGTGACGGTGACCAGCACCAGCGGGATGCGCGCGGGACCGTATTCACGCAGGGCGGCTTCGAGCTTCACAAGGTTGAGGTTCCCCTTGAACGGATGCTCCAGGGTGGTGTCGAAGGCCTCGTCGATGGTGATGTCCAGCGGCTTGGCGTGCCGGAACTCGATGTGTCCCTTGGTCGTGTCGAAGTGGGAGTTGCCGGGGATGACCTGGTCGGGTGCGTCGTGGCCCAGCAACGTCTGGAACAGCACGTTCTCGGCCGCGCGCCCCTGGTGAGTAGGCAGGAAGAACGGAAAGCCGAGCAGCTCGGAGATGGCGTTCTTGAGCTTGTAATACGACGTCGCGCCGGCGTAGCTCTCGTCGCCGAGCATGATCTCTGCCCACTGCTTCTGGCTCATCGCGCCGGTGCCCGAGTCGGTGAGCACGTCGATGAGCACCTGCTCGCTTTTCAGGTTGAACAGGTTGTAGTCGGCTTCGCGGATCCAGCGTTCGCGGTCTTCCCGGGAGGAAAACAACACCGGTTCCACCATCTTGATCTTGTACGGTTCAATACGCGGCAGTTCCATGAGGGCCTCCTTGCGCGGTCACTCTATATAGCCCCACCGCGTTTTCGCAATCTTAAAGTGTCCGGGGGGAGCATTTGCCTTCCCCTCCGTCTCCTGGCGCTCACGCCTTGACGAACCAGGACTGAGGAACGAACAGGCTCTCCCACTTGCGGATGGCGTAACGGTCGGTCATCCCGGCCAGGTAGTCCACGAGCTTCTCCTCGGTGAACTCACCTTCGAGGCCGCTCCACTGCCGTTTCTCGGAGAAGATCGTCCACAGATCCCGCAGGAGCCGTTCAGCCTTCTCAAACTCCACGCGAACCGTGGGGTGGTCATAGCAATGTTCATATAAATAATTCCGCAGAAGCACGAGGGTCTCGTGGGCGGCGTCGGAGAGCAGCACGAGGGGCTCGCGCTCGAGGTCGGTCGTCTCGATGACCGACAGGATCAGGTTCCCGATGCGCTCCCGGTGCGTCGCACCCAGGTGTCGCACCACCTCCGGCGGGATGTCGCCCTCCGAGAGCAGGTTCGCGCGCAGGGCGTCTTCGAGGTCATGGTTGACGTAGGCCAGGATGTCCGAGAGCCGCACGATCTGGCCCTCGAGGGTGGCCGGCAGCGCGTCGGGGTTGCGCGTCAGGATCGGTCCCTTGCCCTTGGTGTGGCGCAGGATGCCGTCGCGCACCTCCTCGGTGAGGTTCAGTCCCTCGCCGCCGTTCTCCACATGCTCGACCACGCGCAGGCTCTGCACGGCATGGTGGAACCCGTTCCTGGAGACCTTGTTGAGCACGGCC
>PHAZ01000108.1 GCA_002841825.1 Deltaproteobacteria bacterium HGW-Deltaproteobacteria-22
CGTGGTCACCGGGTCGGTCACGCCCACCGCGGGATCCTTCGCGGGATCGGCGACCTTGTCCGGGAGATTTTTGATCTCGTCGAAGCGCTTCTGGACCTCGGCCTTGAGCACCGAGGCCTCGTCGGAGGCGTCGGCCAGGATCCACTGATACTGCTCGCGGGCCAGGCTGAAGCGGCCCAGGCCGTCGTAGCTCTTCCCGAGGCGGTAGCGGGCCATGATCGAGTAGGGCACCAGGTTGATCACGCATACGAAGGAGGCCGCGCTCTTCTCGTACTGCTTCATGGTGAAGAAGGTGTTCCCCATGTTGTAGTAGCTGCGGGCCTCGTTCTTGTTGTACTCCGGATCCCCGGAGGGCTTGGGGCAGACGATCTCCTGGGCCCGGGCGAACGTCGGCGAACCGATCCACATCGAAAGAACAATGATGAGACTGAGAAATGTCTTCATTCAAACACCTCTAATGGATGAACAGGGATTTCGTGGCGAACTCGGGTTCGCTGGTGAGGTTGACGCCGAGCTTGCGAAGGCCGGCCTCGTCGCCGGGCGTGGGCATGTGCGTGAGGTGGACCTCGCAGCCGCGCAGCTCCTTGAGGCGCTCGACGGCCTCGGCGGCCACAGGGTTGGACGCGGAACTGATGGCCAGGGCGATGAGCGTCTCCTCGAGGTCGAGGCTGACCATGCGTCCGCGCAGGATCTCCTTTTTCAGATGCTGCAGGCTGCCGGTGATGTTCGGCGGCATCAGGTGGATCCGGTCCGGGACGCCGGCCAGGTGCTTGACCGCGTTGAGCACCAGCGCCGAGGAGGCGTGCATCAGTTCGGAGTTCTTGCCGGTGATGATCGTGCCGTCGGCCAGCTCCATGGCCGCGCCGCAGAAGATGCCCTCGGAGCCGCGTCCGGTGCGCTGCCCCTCGGCGGCGGCCTCCCGGGCGGGCAGGACCACGCTGCGGCTCTCCGGCTTCAACCTGAGCTCGCGCATGATCATGTCGATGCGGTCCACGGTCTCCTTTTCGACCATGCCCATGGCATACTCGCAGGCGTAGCGGTACCATCGGCGGATGATCTCCTGGCCGGCGGCCTCGCGCACCACCGCGTCGTCGATGATGCCGAAGCCGGCGCGGTTGACGCCCATGTCGGTGGGGGACTTGTAGATCGACTCCTGCCCGGTGATCCTTTCCAGGATGCGCCGCACCACCGGGAACACCTCCATGTCGCGGTTGTAGTTGATCGACTGCGTGCCGTAGGCCTCGAGGTGGAAGTGGTCGATGGTGTTGTAGTCGCGGATGTCCGCGGTGGCGGCCTCGTAGGCGACGTTCACCGGGTGCTTCAGCGGGATGCTCCAGATCGGGAACGTCTCGAACTTGGCGTACCCCGAGTGCACGCCGTGGCGGTGGTCGTGGTACAACTGCGAAAGGCAGGTCGCGAGCTTGCCGCTGTTGGGCCCCGGACCGGTGACGATGACCAGCGGCGCGGAGGTCTCGATGCGCGGGTTGGCGCCGTAGCCCTCGTCGCTGACGATCAGGTCCACGTCGGTGGGGTAGCCCAGGGTCTTGCGGTGGGTGTACACGCGCACGCCCCGGCGCTCGAGCCTGTTTCGGAAAAGGCTGGCGGCGGGCTGGTCCTCGAAGCGCGTGATGACCACCGAGGAGATGGTGATGCCCCACTGGGCGAAGTCGTCGATCTGCTTGAGGGCGTCGGCGTCGTAGGTGATGCCGAAGTCCGCGCGCATCTTCTTGCGCTCGATGTCGCCGGCGAAGATGGTGAGGATCACGTCGATGGGTGCCTGCTTCTGCAGCTCCTGCAGCAGGCGCATCTTCACGTTCGGATCGAACCCCGGGAGCACGCGCGCGGCATGCAGATCGAACAGGAGCTTGCCGCCGAACTCAAGGTACAACTTGTTGTCGAAGCGGGAGACACGCTCGAAGATCGCTGCGGTCTGCTCGGAAAGATACTTCTGGTTGTCGAAGCCGGTCTGGTGTTTCACGGGTTGGTCTCCTGGCAGGGAGTGTACAGCAGAGGACCCTTCCGGCCAACGGATAATTACGCCGGCGTCAGGACCAGGGTGGATTCAGCCGGGGGGCGGTCTTCGGGGCTTTGGGAGAATGGAAAAATCCGGTTTTGACAAACACCCCGATTGTGAGTACCTTGCGAGGCCTCGAACGGACTGCATTTCCTCGTTCGGGGGAGAGAAGATCCCATGACATCCAAACATGAAAAGCTCAACGCCTGGGTCGAGGAGATCCGGTCCCTTTGCCGGCCCGGCTCCGTCGTCTGGTGCGACGGCTCCCAGAAGGAATACGACGAGATGATCGCCATCACCGTGAACGAGGGTCTGGCCAAGCCGCTGGATCCCGAAAAGCGGCCCGGCTGCGTCCTGTTCCGCTCCGATCCCTCCGATGTGGCGCGGGTCGAGAACCGCACCTACATCGCCAGCCGCACCAAGGACCAGGCCGGTCCGACCAACAACTGGATCGATCCCGACCAGCTCAAGGAGACCATGAAGGGCCTCTACGACGGCTGCATGGCCGGTCGCACGATGTACGTCATCCCCTTCAGCATGGGTCCGGTGGGCTCGCCCATCGCCAAGATCGGCATCGAGATCACCGACAGCCCGTACGTCGTGGCGAACATGCACATCATGACCCGCGTGGGCGGACGTGTCCTCGAGATCCTTGGCGCCGACGGCGAGTTCGTCCCCTGCCTGCATTCGGTGGGCAAGCCCCTGGCTCCGGGCGAGAACGACGGTGGCCTGTGGCCGTGCGCCCCGCTGGACAAGAAATACATCTCCCACTTCCCTGAGGAGCGGACGATCTGGTCCTACGGCTCGGGCTACGGCGGCAATGCGCTGCTGGGCAAGAAGTGCCTGGCCCTGCGCATCGCCTCCGTGATGGCCCGCGACGAGGGCTGGCTCGCCGAGCACATGCTCATCCTGGCGATCACCAACCCCGAGGGCAAGCGCCGCTACGTCGCGGCCGCGTTCCCGTCGGCCTGCGGCAAGACCAACCTCGCCATGCTCGTCCCCACCGTCCCCGGCTGGAAGGTCGAGACCATCGGCGACGACATCGCCTGGATGAAGTTCGACGAGGAGGGCGTGCTCCGGGCCATCAACCCCGAGAACGGCTTCTTCGGTGTGGCCCCGGGCACGTCCATGGACTCCAACCCCAACGCCATGAAGAGCATCGAGAAGAACACGATCTTCACCAACGTGGCACTGACCGGGGACAACGACATCTGGTGGGAGGGCATCGGCTACGATGCTCCCGCCGGCCGCATCATCGATTGGAAAGGGAACGAGTGGGACCGCAATCCCGAGAAGAAGGGCGACCGCGCCGCGGCCCATCCCAACTCCCGCTTCACGGCCCCTGCCAAACAGTGCCCGGTCATCGCCCCCGAGTGGGAGGATCCCCGGGGCGTCCCCATCAGCGCGTTCCTGTTCGGCGGCCGCCGGCCCTCGACGATCCCGCTGGTCCACCAGGCCTTCGACTGGAACCACGGTGTCTTCCTGGGCTCCATCGTGGGCTCCGAGGTGACCGCCGCGGCCCTGGACGTGACCGCGGGCACCGTCCGTCGCGACCCCTTCGCCATGCTGCCGTTCTGTGGCTATCACATGGGCGACTATTTCAGGCATTGGGTGAAGATCGGCACGCGGACCGAGGCCGCCAAGCTGCCGAAGATCTTCTACGTCAACTGGTTCCGCAAGTCCGCCGAGGGCAAGTTCATCTGGCCCGGCTACGGCGAGAACAGCCGCGTGCTGCAGTGGGTGTTCGACCAGTGCGAAGGCACCGGCAAGGCCCAGAAGACCGACATCGGCTGGATGCCCACCCCCGACGCCATCGACCGCCCCGAAGGCGTGACCGAGGAGGACATGAAGTCCATCCTGTCCGTGGACCGCGAGGGCTGGAAGCGTGAGCTGGGCCTGGTGCGCGAGCACTACGCCAAGTTCGGCGATCGCATGCCCGCGGAGCTTCTGGCCCAGCTCGAAGCCCTGGAGCAGCGCCTCTCCTGATCGGCCTTCCCCGAACCGGCCCGCCTTGCACCCCGAACCCATCCCCATTATGCATCCCTGTCCGCTCTGCGCCTCCGAATCCACCCGCTTCTACTGGCAGGATCGGACCCGCACCTACTTCGAGTGCCCCACCTGCGACCTGGTCTTCGTCGACCCGGCCCAGTTGCCCGAACCCGCCCCCGAGAAGGCGCGCTACGAGACCCACAACAACGCCCCCGACGAGCCGGGCTACCTGGCGTTCCTCGGACGCTTCGCCGCCCCCATGGCCCTGCGCCTGGGGGACACCCCGCAGGAGGGCCTGGACTTCGGCTCCGGTCCCGGCCCGGCCCTGCACCTGCTGCTGGAGCGCCATGGCCACTCGATGACGCTGTACGATCCGTTCTTCGCCCCCGACGAGGCCGCCCTGGCCCGCACCTACGACTTCATCACGTGCACCGAGGCCATCGAGCACTTCCACGACCCCGGACGGGAGTGGCCGCGCCTGATGTCCCTGCTGCGCCCGGGGGGGCTTTTGGGGATCATGACGCGGCTGCGGCCGGATTTTGCGGCCTTCCAGACGTGGCGCTACCGGGAGGACTTCACCCACGTCCGCTTCTTCTCGCGGGAGACGTTCCTCTTTCTGGCCGCCCGGTGGGATCTCACCGTGGAGTTCGTGGACTGGGACCTGATCTTCCTGCGGAAGTGACAGCACAGGTTTGTTTCGAGTCTCTTGCCAAATCGTGACCGGCAGATTCCCATCCAACTGGAAGTTTGCCGCGGCAAGTTTCCAATCGACTGGAAATTTGCCGACAAGGAGCCTGCCCGATGAACCTGATTTCGCGCTATCTCACCGAGAGCATCCGCACCGACGCCCTCGACCTGCTCGTGGATCTGTTGCCGTCCCGGGTGGGATCCCTGTTGTCGATCAACAGCCTGCGACAGGACCTCGGGGTGGCCCACGACACCGTCACCGGGTGGCTCGACACGTTGGCCGCGGTGTACCTCTGCTTCCGGATCAAACCATGGTCCAGGAAAATCTCGCGGGCGATCCGCGCGGAACCGAAACTCTATCTCTTCGACCTGACCCAGGTGCCCGAGGGCGGACCGCGCATGGAGAACCTCGTCGCCCTCCACCTCCTCAAGGCGTGCGACTTCTGGACCGACACGGCCCAAGGCGAGTTCGCCCTCCACTTTTTGCGCAACCGCGACGGCCAGGAGGTCGATTTCCTCGTCGCCCGCGACGGTGCCCCGTGGATGCTCGTCGAAGTGAAGAGCAACGACTCGCGGCCGGCCCCGGCCCTGGAGCGCTGGGCAGCGGACCTGAAGACCCACCTGAACTACCAGCTCGTCACGCGCCCGGGCGTGAAAACGAGCTACCCGGACACCGGGGTCACCGTACTTTCGACGGAGGCGTTCCTGGCCGGGCTGGTGTAACCCCACCCGAACCGAGGCGACCTGTTGGCAGTGGGATGAGGGTACGTTCCCGTGGGAAGCGCGGTGGTGGGAATGAGCCGTGCAATCAGGGTTTGCGCGCGATGGGGAAGCTCCCGCTCCAATCCCAGTTCCACGCGTACCTCTGACAACTGATGGTCTACAGTTGGGCCCTCCCACTTTGGTCCCTGGTGGCGGTCACCGTCAGTCGATCGGTGTGGCGTCCCAGGGCATGGTCCAGGCGTCCTCGGCGACACGCGCGAAGGCTTCGCAGGGGCAGACGACCAGCCCCGGGGCCACCCGCAGGTGGGGATAGGTGCGGGAAAAGGCGTGGATGCCCGAAAGATCGTGGCGCGAGGCCCGGCTGGCGGCCTTGACCTCGATGGGGAAGAACACGCCGTCGCGCTCGAGCAGCAGGTCCACCTCGGCGCCGGCGCCGGTGCGCCAGTGATGGAGCTTCGGCGAGGGGGACATCAGGGCCGCCGCCTTGCGCACCTCGGCGAACACGGCCGTCTCGAAGATGGGGCCCCACTGCGGATGGGCGGGCAGCGCGGCGGGTCCGGAGAGGGCGAGGCTCATGCAGGCGATCCCGGTGTCGGCGATGTAGCCCTTTGGCTTCGAGGCGACGCGCTTGATGGTATTGCCGGAGTAGGACGGCACCTCAAACCACTGGAAGGTCGCCTTCAGCAGGTCGAGCCAACGCCCGGCGGTCTGCGGCGTCACGCCGATCTCGCGGCCCAACTGCGAGAAATTGACGGTCTGGGCGGTGAGCGCCGCGGCCAGCCGCATGAAGCGGCCAAACTGCTGCCAGTCCGACACGTCCGCGAGCAGCCGGACGTCCCGCTCGATGTAGGTCCGCTGGTAGGCCGCCTGAAAGTCCGCGATGGCCTCGCGCGGCAGCAACTGGGCGTCGGGCAGCGCCCCCCTCCACAGCGTCTCCAGCAGCCCGTGCCGTGGCGCCAGGCGCTCGAAAGTGCGCGGCCCAGACGGCGTATCCGCTATCTCCAGCCAGCGATGCAGCCAGTGCGGACGCTCTCCGACCCCGGCCGCCTCGGCCAGCGTGAAACCGTCCAGATCCAGAAAGACGGCGCGGCCGGCCAGGCTCTCGGCCACCGTTCTGAGCACGCCCCATTGTTGTGAACCGGTCAAAATGTACTGTCCCGGCCGACGATCCCGGTCGACGCGCCGCTTCAGCGCCGGCAGAAGTTCGGAAGCGTACTGGACCTCGTCGAGCACCAGCGGCGTGATGTGGTTCTCCAGGAACAGTTCAGGATCCCGGCGCGCGTTCTCCACGTCCACGACCGGGTCGAACACGACGAACTCCGCGCTCTCTCCCAGGTGATGCCGCAGCAGGGTGCTCTTGCCCACCTGCCTCGCCCCCGTGATCACGACCACCGGAAAGTGCGCAAGGAGCATTTCAAGACGGGCCTGGGAAGAACGCGGAAGGAACATACCGTGCAATCTAGTGATGTCATCATCAGAATGCAAGGTATTTTGCGCGCTTTTCCCCACCAATTCTCTTATCGGACCCGTTCCGGATGCCGAACGAGCCCGCCCAATCTTCGGGGGGCACCGGAGGCGGGCTTCACTACCGCGACCCCGCCGGCGGCCTCTCTTTGTCTGATAGGCGACGCAACATGTCCTTGCAAGTCAATAATTTTTAACTAAAGTATAGGAACGGAGGATTTCCATGTATAATAATTCAACGCCCCCCCCCGTCGCGTCAATTAATATCCCTTGCCGCATTCTTCACCATCTGCATTTCATTGCCCATTCCTTCCGTTTTTGCCCTAGCTACGAGTGAATGGCAATTTGGCACGTTAATGGAAGATGGCTGTCTTTCCTCCAATCCTGATTTTCCAATCTCTTTTCACGGGCGTCGGGCGATTGAGCCTGATGGAAATTCGCGATTCGTTTGGGAACTGCCCGTCTCGCCGTTTGATACGCAGTGCGGCTATCTGGATCGGGATGGAGACGGACTCCTGGATTGGGCGGAAACCGAACTCGCTTGGGTGTTTCGGCCATATGTGGTCATGGATCACTCCGAGGAATGGGCTGGAAACGCCTCCATGAGCAACGTAAACGGGCTCACCATGATGTACCAGGCGCATCCGGAAGAAATCACCGACCCTGAAGTTCGCCGCATCAAAGTAAAAATCATTTTCCTGTTTCGAACCGATCGATATCATGCAGGCGACACGGAAGCCATCAATATAGTTTTGTCCAGCAGGCGCGATTCATCCGGGCAGTTTATGCAATGGCGGCTTTTCTCGATTTCTTATCGCGCCTGCGGAGGAGGCACCAGAAAAAAATGCCTGGAACCGGAGCCGGGCTGTCAAGATCTGATCCAACATCTTGAATCACATGGATTTTATGAGGATGGATCTGCATGCTCTATTTTTGATGCAGGCACAGGCGTTTGTCTGCCTCCCGTGTACATTTCAAAGGGGAAACACGGTCTTTATGAATCTTCCGAGGTTTGTAACGACAATTGCCTGCACGGTGCCGGTGGCTATGAGGAGTGCAATGGAGGTTGGCAGGGCGCGTCCTGCTATGGTTTGCCTGCGTCCCTGGATGTGGAAGGAAGTCCTCGTCTGAGTCCTCCAGGATTTCTCAGGGTTCAGGATTACTACCAGGAGTTGCTTCAGGAACACCCAGGTTGGCTATCCAGCAACATGATGTATCTTGGAAACATTGGGGAAATCCAGATTGATCCGCTCGAGGAGGAATGGAGTTTTTTTGCCGTGAATTCTCTGGGTAACCAACTTGAGATCGGTCATTGTATTGGACCCCAAGCTTTCCTGATAGAAAAACAAAATGATCTTCAATCGCAAGCTACTTTGGCTCAGATTTATTCTGTTCCAATAGAGGAAAATTCCAAATACCTTTTCTATCCGTCAGAGAAATTCGACTCATATCAATGTTACCACCGGCCGGATTGGCAGTTCCAGAAAGGCTCTCTGGATCCAGCGATGAAGAACAGGAAATGGAATGACCTGTTGATCGGAGAGGACTCCGTCACCGGGGTGCTCGGATTGTACGGTACGTATTCGACCGAAGCCATCGTTGATTTGGAACATGTCGCGTTTTGCGGAGGGAAGCGTTCCTCATTTTTTTCTGACTGCGAAGATGTTTCAGCCGGCTCTGAACCTGGCGCTCTGGTTTACTCGAAACTGATGGGGTTGCCCCTTTCCTGGCGGATTCCCCAGCAATGTCATGCCGTGGGTAAGTTTTTCTATGTCGATAGTGACCAGGACGGCGCGCCCGACGATCTCGACTGTGAGCCGCTCAATCCCTACCTGCGATGGGATTTGGACCAGGATGGAAGATGCGATCTTCCTGTCGTGGAAGAGGACGTGTCCCGTTGCGTTTCCGTCTGTGGTCAGTTGTACTTTTCGACTCACGGGGCCCCGCTCTACGCGAAATGCGTCGATCTTTGCCATTTTCATGACAATTGCTCCCCGCTGGTCAATCGTTCCGGCAGTCCCTACAGTGACTTGAGCGAATCGGTGCAATGTCGGAGACTTACCCTGCAATACGACTCAGCGTTGTTCAACCGCTGTCGCCAATGGTTCGCCAACCGCGACCAAGGCGATATGAACCAGAACGGGGTGGGAGATCTGTGCGAACGTGGGATTTCGGACGTGCGCGCCGATGTCCGCCCCGACACCTATGGCATGAACCAGGGGTATTTCTCCTGGTGCCCGGACCCGACGGCCACGGTGTCGGCGGTCCTGTCCAACGACCGCGAGATGGGGCCGAGCTCCACCGAGATGTTGTCGGTGGGGCTGTGTGTGTGCCCGGGGTCGACAGAGGGGGACTGCAGGGATACTTCAACTGTACCAATCACTTTGTATTGTCCTTCGGATCCGGCGGTCGACGTTTTTAACCAGAGCGATTATTCAACAAAAGACTTTGCATTCGATGCAACCACCGGAAAGTATCGATACTTCTACCACCCGGTGGAGGCGGCCTCCGCCCGGGATCTGGGCGCGCTCACGACCCAAAACCAGCTAATGGAACACGTCGACACCTTCGCCATCCCCGTGCCTCCCCAACAGCTTCTGGCCCGATGGCGCGACGCGGTGTTCGAAGGCACCCGCACCTTCCTGACTTTCCGGACCGATCGCTTCCGGGAGCTCCCACAATTCGAGACTGAAGACATGCTCGAGACGTTCCCGGCTCCTCCGATCGTGTCCACCCATGACCATTACTCCAAGTTGAAGTTTTCCTCTCCGCAGGTCACTAATCGCATCCCCACTGACAACGACTGGAATCCCGAGGCACCGTCGGTCGAGTACGACCTGCTCCACGTCCTCCCGGGTATGTTCTCCTACGATCCCGAGACCGACGATGTGTGCATCCGCTTTCCGCGGCCCGTGGGTCAACCCGTGGGTTTCGCCGAGGGCAGCCCCCTGCCCGTGGATCCTCTGTGGGATCCGCCCCGGGACCTGTTCGACCCCCTCTTCGGCTGGATCCGGGACGAGGACGGCACATGGCGGCTCTTCGGCGTGGATCCGGCCTCGTTCCAGGTCCGCTCGTACGTTGCCTTGCCCAACACCGTCGATATGCGACAGGCCGACCTGAAGATCCTGCGCGTGGACGCCGCCCTCGTCGGCGGCGCTGCGGGCGCCTGGGCCACGGTGGCAGCCGCATTGGACCGGGGTACGGTGTTTCTGCGCGATCCGCAGCAGCCGGGGGACTGGACGCAGGTACCCACGTCGCTTCCTGTGGATCAGACGGTTCTTGCTTTCCACCAGGCCTCGCCCGATTCGGTCTGGGTAATCGGGCGACAGAGCATGATCTCTGCGCCAGTGCTCTCCGAAGTGAACCTGGGTTCGGGGGCGATCCTGCGCCAGGAGACCCTCGCGGACTGGACGTTCGCCCGGGTGGAGAGCCTGGCCGCCCCCCGCATGGGAGAGGCGTACTTTCTCCTCAAGCGCCCGGCGCATTTGTTGCCGAGTTTGTGGAAGTTGGACAAGGACGGCCTGCGTCAGGATCTGGCGTTGCCTGCACTGGTGCCTCCGGATCGCGGCGCCCTGGCGGTGGATGCACGGATGGGGAAACTGTATTTGGTGACGCGGGCAGCCGCAGATCGGAAGGCCTCTTTATGGGTGCATGACCTGGTCACGAAGACCTGGAGTCGCCTGTCGGCCGCCGTGCCGGCGGTGGTGCTTCGGGAGCCGCGTCTGGCGTTCGCTAGTGGGAGGCTGGTGTTCTCGGATCTCAAGGACGGCCGGTGGTGGGAGTGGACCCAGGGACGGTGGGTGGAACTGGGGAATCCGCTGACCCGGACGGTGGGGCCATGAGAAGCCCGCTGCTTCCTTCACTCCTGCTCTTTGGCTTCCTCGTGTTCGCCTGCGACTCGCCGCACCATCGGACAAATGACGCCGATATTCCTGATGCGGACGTGCCCGAGGTCGACGCTGACGTGCCCGATGATGGCGACGGCTCGGGGCCGGCCATGACGGAGTACCGGTTGAACGGCGGCGCATGGGCAATGGGATCGAGCACGGTGGTAGCGCCCGGAACTCACACGCTGGGCTGGCGATCGCGTGACCTCGCCGGGAACATCGAGTCGGAGCAGACGACCAGCGTCACGGTACTCAAGGCTCCGATGTCTGTGTCGCTCACGTCGAAGTCCGCGACCATCTCCTACGGCGCGTCGTACGTGCTTTCGGGGCGCCTCACGTCAGACGGAGTTCCCCAGACGTCCATGCGCGTGGTTGTCCAGTACCTCTCGGCGGGAGTCTGGAAGGACACCTCAGTATCGGCCTACACCGACGTCAACGGGAACTACCGCGCGACGATCAAGTATTCGTCGAAACACACCTATCGGGTGAGCTTCCCGGCTGATGCCTATCACCTGGGGGCGACGAGCACGTCGATCGTCGTGACGCCGAGAGCATATGTCGGGACACCCAAGGCTCCGACGACGATGAGCCGCACGAAGTACTACACGGTGTACGGCTACCTGAAGCCACGTCATACCCAAGGCACCTATCCGGTGCGGATCTACAAGTGGCGCAAGACGGCCAGCGGCAGCTGGAAGAGCGAGGGCTACGTGAAGGCCAAGGCGACCAACTACTACAGCTACTCCAAGTGCAATACCAACGATCAACAAAGTAGTCTGTAATCGTTTTCTTACAAGGTACCTCAAACTAAATCGAAAAATATTCATATATTATGTGAATAAATTATTCGACAAATGGAACTAACAATCCATTCGTCAAAGTTAAAATCCTATCTGAGAATTTTGCCGCTTCACGGCTGTGGGTTACAAGTATTAAATTATTCTGATTGTCCTTGGCCAATTTTGCTAACAAGTTCATAATGAGATTGGCATTCTTTTCATCTAAATTGCCAGTTGGTTCATCTGCCAGTATTAAACTTGGTTGGTGAACGAGTGCTCTGGCAATTGCTACTCTCTGCTGCTCACCCCCAGATAGTTTGTCTGGAAATTCATTTTTACGATCATACATATCAACTTCTTTTAAAAAAAACTCAGCGCGTGAAAAGTCCTGCCTGGAAGATCTGTACTTAAGCTCAAGTGGAAGGCAAACATTTTCCCAAACCGACAATGTAGGCAGCAAATTAAAAAATTGAAAAATAAAACCAATTTCATTTCTCCGTAGAGTTGTTAATTCCCGATCAGCCATCTTTGATATATCTTTTCCATAAAGAAAGATAGATCCATTTGTGATGGAATCAATCCCAGATATTAAATTTAATAGAGTACTTTTCCCACTCCCACTTTTCCCTACAATAGAGGTAATTTCACCTTCTAAGAAACTTTGATTTACATTATCGAGAATAACACGATTCTGGCTTACCCCATCAATATATATTTTTGATAAATCTCTTAATTCCAAATAAATTTTTTTCTTTTCCATATTATCCATTTTATT
>PHAZ01000109.1 GCA_002841825.1 Deltaproteobacteria bacterium HGW-Deltaproteobacteria-22
CTGGGACCGTATCGAGATCCGACACACCGGCTCTCCGGCGATCCGGATCGGGAAGACACCCAAGGGATGGGCCTTCGATGACGGAACACTCGCCGACGAGCGCGTGTGCTCCGGAACGATCGGGCAGTGGAGCGGCGCCACCGTGCTCGGCCTGGAAACCCTCAACCCAACGGATCACCCGGACACGCAGGTGATCTTTCACCGGGGGACGCTCTCCTTCTCCGTGCACCTGCTGGCCGTGAACGGCGAGACCTTCATCGTGCGCCAGGGGGAGAAGCGGCGGGCCCGGGTACCGAGGGTGCTGTTCGACCTGATCCGCACGGATCCGGTCTGGTGGAAGGATCGCCGCGTCTTCCCGCACACCGACATCGTGAAGATCCAGCGCACCGCCGGCGACTTCCGCGAGACATGGGCGCTGGGGCCCGAGGGTGACTGGCGCGTGCTCGAGCCCCTGGATCAGCCCTACCCGGCGGGCCTGCAGCGGGAGGTCATCCCCCGGCTGCTCTCCTTGCGCGTCGAGGTGTCCACCCCGGCCGCAACCCCTCCGGTCGTGGCTGAGGTGATGCAACCGTCCCCTACACCGACATCGCCATCGGCACTCACACCACCGCCACCGTCCCCGACTCCCGCCACCACCACCGATCCCTCCTGGCAGTCACAGAAACGTCCAGTGCTGTGGACCCTGACACGCAAGGACAACTCGAAGGTCCAACTGCTGGTATCGCCCCTCGAGGACGCCGCCCGCGAAGGAGCCGACGGCGCAAAGTCCCGCATTCGACTGTCCTCCGATGATGTGGATTTCCTGCTGCGCCCCCACTTTCACCTGCAGCGTCCGGCATGGAATCTTCGGGAAGCCCGCAGCGCCATGATCCGTTTCCCCGACGGACGCGGCGCCTCCCTGACCTTCCATGATCCACACTGGCTGTGGACCGCACCCGAAGGCAAGAAGATCCTCCCCGAAGCCGGCGCGGCGGCCTTCTTCCAGCGCGTCGGCGACGAGTTCGATCACGCCACACCCTGGGACCTGAGCCCGATCCCTGACTGTCCGATCCGCCTGACGTTCAACTCGGACGCCGGCCTGAAGCAGGAATTCTGCCTTGAGGCGCACACGGACTTCCTGTTCCTGTCGCGTGCGGGCGGCTTCGGCCGCGCCGTGCTTCCGGCGACCTTCCTCGATTCCTTGATGAAGCCGTGACCGTCGACGTTCAGGTGGGTTCTTCCGACTCCGGCGTGAGCGCGGCCTCCATGCGCTCGATCTCTCCGGGCTCAGGTGTCTCCCGGGCATAGGCGAGCCGCTCCAGCCGCCCGATGACCTCCGGCGGCGGAATCCGCGCAGACAAAGCCTGCCGCGGTGAGAGCTTCGCATACCTCTGGCGATCGTAGTTGCGGCAGATCTGGCGCAGCAACCACAATGCGCGCACCGGCAGGCTCATCATGCGGACCAGGATCTGCCCTCGCGGCCGGGGCACCCTCACCGGGTGATAGCCGTCCCTGCCAAAGGCGATCTCCACGGCCGTCGAAGGCAGGAAGAAACGACCTTCACCGTCGGTCTCCGTCCTTCCGGGAACCGAGTGCTCAAGGTAGCGGATCTCCACGCCGGCCAGAGGAAGTCCGCTCTCCCAGACCTGCACCTGACCATGAAAGCCGGCCTTCCTCCAGGGCACGAACGTGCGCGAGGCGGGGGGATTGAACTCCACCTCGGGAGCCTCTTCGGGCGGTTCCTCCTTCTTCGCCTTCCCGAAGCGCCGCCAACGGGTGCGCGCCACAGGAAACAACGCGATCAGGATCAACCCCAACCCTGCGACCAGACCCAGCCATTTCCAGGAGAAGCGGTTCTGGTGGGCCCTGGCCGCTGGAATCATGGTCACCGCTCCGCACGGCTCGTAGAACTCTGAGCCAGGATGGGTCAATCCCAGGAGACCCGGTCCATTGACCGGAATCCGTCCATCTGCGGCGGTCGTCACGCGCCAAAGCCTGTCTCCGTCGCGGATCTCCATGTCCAGGGCGGCCACCGGTCGCTGGTTCGCCGCATCCACAAGGAAGATCCCGTCCTTCACACGGTGGATGCGGCACCGGCCCTTCACGGTGAACTCCCACCCTTCGGCGCCATGCATGAATTGCCAGATCAGAAGAAAGCACCACATCGCTTCGGAAGATATCACGCCAGCGACCGGGGTGCGAGCCTCGAGAGACGGCTCAGCGACAGACCGTTGATCAATACGTGGGTGAGCATGGCCGGCCAGAGCGCACCAGCGTGCAGCGTAAGCGCGCCCAGCAGCCAGCCCATGCCGATGGTCCACAGGGTCCATGGCCAAAGGCTGCTGCGGCCCGGCCAGTGCAGGAGGCCGAAGACCAGCCCCTGCAGCCACAGCCCGACAAACGGCATCAGCAGGCCGCGGAAGACCCACTCTTCGGCCACCCCCGAGGCCAGCGCCAGCGGCCACGGACCCAGCCCCATCAGGGGACGCACCATCTCTGCCAGTTCAAACTCCAGGGAACGAAGGGGACCCAGCCTGGCTCCGACCACGTTGATCCCGAAGATTCCCACGCCCAGGACCACCGCGACCAGCCCGGCGTGGGCGGGTCCGCCCAGGACCGGAATCAGTGGCAACCCCCAGAACCGCCCGTTGAGCGCCGTGATGACACCTGCGGCCACGATGAAGATGGAATATGCAAAAAGGACCGCCAGGGCCCCAACAAGCGGGGGCTTCATGTCCTCGGCTTGCTTCGCCCCGGTTCGAACAGCGGCCCCAGGTCCAATGGCTTGCCGGCCTTGGGAGGAGCTTCGTCGGACGGGTCGGACTGGTCAGACGGGTCGGACTGGTCGGACGGGTCGGACTTGTCAGACTTGTCAGACTCGCGGATCATCAACAGCGGACCCGTGGCCCTTTTTCCGGAACCACTGGTTTCAAACAATTCACGCACGTCGGTCATCTCCTCGGTGGAGGTGGCCAGACTCACGCTGTCGCCGACCTGCATGAACGCCTCGGACAACTCCTGCCAGATCAAGGTGGAGCCGCCCACCTCGCCGTGAATCGGCTGCGCGAACGCGCGCGCCACGCGGGAGACCGTGATCTTCTTGGCGTCCTCGATGACCAGTCCGTACTGCCCGTCGATGGCGAAAAGCAAACCCTCCTCGGTCAATCGGGCACAGATGCGCTCGACCATGGCCGGCGTCTCGCCCAGGGCCAGGGACAGCGACTGGGCATCATGCAACTCCCGGTGATGGAACATGAAGTCGAGCACGGACCAGGCACGCCAGGCCATGGGCTCGCCCGGGAACACGGCCCAGCGGCTCTCGGTGATGCGCCTCGCCTCAAGATAGGAGAACCGCTGCACCACATAGGACATGGCCGCACCGAGCAACAGTATCAGCCAGATATAGTATATCCAGATCAACACCAGAAACAGCACGCCGATCTCGCCGTAGATGCCGAAGTACTTGCTCGTGAAGTAGCGTGAGACCAGCTCCCTGGCGATCTGGAACAGCGCAAACGAGATCAGCGCCCCGACCAGCGAAGGGAAGGCCTTGACGAACGGCGTCGGCACGAGCTTGTTGATCAGGAAAAAGAAGAAGATCAGCAGGAGATGGCCCAGCCATGGACTGGACAGCACGGGAAAGTCCGTGCGACGCAAAAACACCAGGAGGGTCATCAGGGGCAGCAGGCTCGCCAGGGTCCAGTAGGTCGAAAACTGGTGGAAGAACGGACGCTTTTGCCTTGTACCCCAGATGGCGTTGAGCGCGCTCTCGACGGAGACGAAAACCCAGACGCTGATCACCAGGGTGAAGACCGCACCGACGGTCCCGAGATACTCGCCGCGGATGCGCGAGGCCATCTTGCGGATCATGGAGATCGCTTCGATGCCGAATGAGGGGAACAACTGCCGTCCCACGTAGTTGGCCAGGGCGGACACGTGCTCGCTCTGTCCCAGCGCGTCGATGAACCACAGGCTCAGCGCCGCCAGGGGGACCAGGGAGAAGAGGCTCTCGAAGGCCAGCGAACTGGCCATGCGGAAACAGTCACGCTGATCCCACAGGCGCACGACGTGGACCAGGAAGCGGTAGGTGGCCACGGCCCAACGGATGAGGGGATGGAACTGGTAAAGCGGACGACCCAGGTGGCGCCGGAGGCGGGAGAGTGGAATCATCCTCGCTCACCGCCCCTTCTTCGGGGGATCATCGGACTCCTCTTCCTGGATGATGGCCAGCCGGTAGAGATTGTAGAACCCCGAGGCCACGCCCAGGGTCAGGCCGGCAATCATCAGCCAGGGTCCGGTGTCGAAGCGTCGATCCAGGTACAGACCACCCCATACGCCAAGGGCGACTCCGATGCCCAGCTCCAGGCCGGCCAGCGAGACACGTGACAACAGAGTGTTCGATTTCACCTCTTCACCTGCATGAAAAACCTGCGATTCTGACCTGGTTCCGGACAATAGGCAATTTCCGTCGGCAATGCAAACGGAAAGACTAGACCGGCTCCTTGGGAATCAAGGCATCTTCGACGACGACTTCGGCGTCAGGTGCGGCGACCTCGGCGTCAGACCCGGCATCGGTGCCGTCTGGCTCGGGTGCGGTGCCCGGGTCCTCCTCCTGGCTGTCCATGGCACGAACATGCTCGGCAGGAAGGATCGTGATGTCGCGGATCGTGTCGTCGGCGGGCAACTTCATGATCGTGATGCCCATGGTAACCCTCGAGAGCACCGAGATTTCGGCGATGGACACCCGGATCAGGGTGCCCTTCTCGGTCAGCGCGATCAGATGATCCCCCTCGGAGACGACCTTGGCAGCGGCCAGGTAGCCGTTGCGTTCGTTGGTCCGGATGCCAAGGAGCCCCTTGGCGCCGCGATGATGCACGGAGAAATCCGGGGCCGGGGAGCGCTTGCCGAAGCCGCGCTCGGAGATGGAGAGCACCGTCTTCACAGCCTCGTCTGGCTCGAGGATCGCCAGCGACACCACGCAGTCCTCACCGCGCAGGCCGATGCCGCGCACGCCGCGGGCCGCTCGGCCCATCGGACGTACATCGGTCTCGTGGAAGCGGGCGATCAGGCCGGTGCGCGTCGCGAGCAGGACGTCATGTCCGCCATGGGTCAGGCGCGCATCGAGCAGGGCGTCTCCCTCGTCGATGGATACGGCGATGATGCCGTTCTGGTTGATGTTGGAGTAGTACATCAACTCGGTCTTCTTCACGACGCCCTTGCGGGTCGCAAAGAAGATGTAATAGCCGCTCTCGATCGCGGGTACGGGCATCATGGCCACCACGCGCTCGCCCTCCTGCAGTCGCAGGAAGTTCACCAGCGCCTTGCCGCGGCTCGTCGGCGAGGCCTTGGGCAGGCAGTACGCCTTCTCCTTGAACACACGGCCGCTGTTGGTGAAGAACAGCACCGTGGAGCGCGCCGTGAGCGCCATGATATGGGTGACGATGTCGTCTTCGTCCCGCAGCTGGGCGCCGCGCTTGCCCTTTCCACCCCGGGCCTGGGCCCTGAACATGTCCACGGGCATGGCCTTGATGTAGCCGCTCTGGGTGAAGGTGAGGATCATCGGGGAGTCCTCTATCAGATCCTCCACATCGATGTCTGCGCTGTCCTCGAGGATGATCGTGCGGCGGTCGTCGCCGTACTTTTCACGAACCTCGTTCAGATCCGCGATCATGAGTTCCCGCAGCAGCTCCTCGCTCTGCAGCAGCGCCTCGAGGTGCGCGATCACATCACACAGCCCGCGGTACTCGCCGGCGAGCTTCTCCTGCTGCAGTCCGGTCAGGCGCTGCAGGCGCATGTCCAGGATGGCCTGCGCCTGGCGCTCGGTCAGCCGGTAATGGGCATCGGCCTTTTCCACTTCCTCGGGTGTGAAGCCCGCGCGCGCCAGAAACGGACCCAGGCCCGTGAAGTCGTGCGCCTGCAGGCGGTCGCGGGCCTGGTCGGGATCGCTGGAGGAGCGGATGATCTCGATCACGCGATCGATGTCCATCGAGGCCACACCCAGGCCCTCGACGATCTCCTTCTTGTCCATGGCCTCGCGCAGTTCGAACTCGCTGCGGCGGATGATGACCTGTCGTCGGTGCTCGAGAAACTTCTCGAGCAGATCCTTGAGGTTGAGCAGCCGCGGACGCCCGTCCACGATGGCGATCATGTTCACGCTGAAGTTGCTCTGGAGCGCGGTGTGCTTGTACAGGTGGTTGAGCACGATGTCGGCCACGGCATCACGCTTGAGGAAAACGACCACGCGCATGCCGGACTTGTCGCTCTCGTCGCGAATGTCGGAGATGCCGTCGATGATCTTCTCCTTGACCAGGTCGGCGATGCGCTCGATCAGCAGCGCCTTGTTCACCTGGTAGGGGATCTCCGTGATGACCAGCGCCTCTCGGTCGCCCTTGAGTTCCTCGATCTCGACCGTGCCCCGCATGGTGATGCGCCCGCGACCGGTACGGAAGGCGTCGACGATGCCTGCCCGGCCGAGAATCTGTCCGCCGGTGGGGAAGTCGGGGCCATGCACATACTGAAGCAGGTCGCGCACGTCGAGCTCGGGATCCTTGAGCAGGGCGATCAGGGCGTCGACGACCTCGGTCATGTTGTGGGGCGGGATGTTGGTGGCCATGCCCACCGCGATGCCCGAGGCGCCGTTGACCAGCAGGTTCGGGAAGCGCGTGGGAAGCACCGCCGGCTCCATCTCCTTGTCGTCGTAGTTGGGGATGAAGTCTACGGTCTCCTTCTCGATGTCGGCGAGCATCTCGGTCGCCAGCCGCGCCATGCGCACCTCGGTGTACCGCATGGCCGCCGGCGGGTCGCCGTCGACGGAGCCGAAGTTGCCCTGCCCGTCGACCACCGGATAGCGCATGGAGAAAGGCTGCGAGAGCCGCACCAGCGCCTCGTAGATCGACGAGTCCCCGTGCGGGTGGAAGCGTCCCATGGTGTCACCGACGATGCGGGCGCTCTTCTTGTAGGCCGCCGTCGGCGAGTTCTTGAGGATGTGCATGGTGTACAGGATGCGCCTGTGCACGGGCTTGAGTCCGTCGCGCACGTCGGGCAAAGCGCGGGACACGATCACGCTCATCGAATAGTCGAGGAACGAGCGCTGCATCTCTTCGGAGATGCTCACCGGGACGATACTGGGTCTGTCTTCCATCAATTGATCACTCATGAATTTGTCCTTTGGCCACCGCGGCCAGGAACGACTGCACCACCATGGGATCGAACTGGGTGCCGCTGTTGGCGCGCAGCTCTTCCACGGCGACCTGCATGGGCAGGGCCTTGCGGTAGGAACGATCCGAGGTCATCGCGTCGTAGGTGTCCGCGACGGCGATGATCCGCCCCATCAGCGGAATCTCCTCGCCGCAGAGCCCCTGCGGGTAACCCTGTCCGTCATAGCGTTCGTGGTGGCAATAAACGCCGGAGATCAGATGCCGCATGAAGGGGATGGGCTCGAGGATCTGCTTGCCCATCTCGGGATGACGCCGGAACATGCGGATTTCGGGTGCGTTGAGCTTTCCGGCCTTGTTCAGTTTCTGGGAGGAGATGCCGATCTTGCCGATGTCGTGAAGCTGACCGGCGAAGAAGATGTCCTCGACGATCGAGGCGTCCAGCGCCAACTCGGCTGCGATGATTCGGCTGTATTGCGCCACGCGGTCGGAGTGGCCGCGGGTGTAGGGATCGTTCTGCTCGATGGCCCTGGCGAAACCGAGAATGGACTGCTGGAAGTTCTCCTGCAGTTGGCGGTTGGCCTCCAACAGTTCGCGGTTGGCGCCCTGCAACTGCTCCACCAGGCGCGTGTTTTCGAGCGCAGCGGCGGCCTTGGTGGCCAGGATGTGCAGGAACTTGCGGTGACCTTCGGTGAAGATCGTGCGCCGCGTGAAGGAGGCCGCAGCGAGCAGTCCCAGCATGCGGCCGGGCTGCCCGTGAGGTCCGGACCGCCGATGAACACCTGGCCGTCGGCACCCTGTGCAAGCAGCGAGGGTTCACGTGTCAGCAAATCGATGATCGCCTGCTCGTCAATCGTCAGGGACGAGCCGGCGAGGGGACCGGTCCGGAGCACCGAGCCCGGATCCCACTGGGGGGCGCGCGTCGGGAAGATGCTCAGGTACAGGTAATCCGCCTGCGTCTCCTGCCAGGAGGCCTCGGCGATCTCCTGCAGGATGCGCGCGGAGTCGCTCTCGTGGGCGATGGTCTCGGCGATGCGGTACAGGTTCACCGTCTCTCGCAGGGTGATGTTCTCGCGCAGCAGCCGCTGGCGGTCGAAGCCGCGGTCGAGCACCGAGAGCACCTCCTCCATCTTGAAGGGCTTGAGGATGTAGTCGTCGGCCCCGACCTTCATGGCCTGAACCGCCGTCTCGATGGTGCCGTAGCCGGTCATGATGACCTTGACCAGCTGGTAGCCGCGGTTGTTGATCTCGGTCATCAACTCCAGGCCGTTCATCTGCGGCATCATCAGGTCGGACAAAATCGCGTCGTAGTGCTCCTCCTCGAGCTCCAGGAGCGCGTCGGCTCCAGAAGAGACGGTGACGACCTCGTATCCCTCGGCGGACAGGAAGTCCTCGAGGACCTCCCGAATCACCATTTCATCATCCACCACGAGGATACTTCGACGTTCGTTCGATATCATCCGGGCTCCTTGAGGAACACACTGGACCACACGGCAGAAGTGCCGCGCCCAATATATATGAACGAGTGAAAACGTCAACTGAAAGGAGCGAAATCTGACTGGTCTGGGCGACCGTGAGACCGGTCGCGGGTCTGACTGGTCTGGGCGACCGTGAGACCGGTCGCGGGTCTGACACTAGAAAATGGCGGCGTGGGACGTGGTCTGCGTGTCGACGGTGCGGGTGGTCACGCAGTCCCAGACCGGGCATACGTGACGGCACAGCGTGCATCCAACGCAGCGGGTCTCGTCCACCTTCGCCTTGCGCTTTTCGGCGTCGAAGACGATGGCCTGGTTGGCGCCGTCCTGGCACGAGATGTAACACTGTCCACAGCCGATGCACTTCTTCTCGTCGATTTGGGAGACCACTTGATGGCGTACATCAAAGTTTGATGGATCGATGAGTTTTTTTGCGGCCGCCCCACGAATCTCCTCGAGGGACGTAATGCCGCGCTCGAGCATGAAGTCCGACAGGCCCTCGATCATGTCCTCGACGATGCGGTAGCCGTGGCGCATGATCGCCGTGGTCACCTGCACCGTGCCGGCACCGAGCAGGATGTAGTGCAGCGCGTCGCGCCAGGTCTCGACGCCGCCGATGGCGGCCACCGGCAGGCTCAACTCGTCACTGCTGTACAACTCGGACACGAAGCGCATGCCGATGGGCTTGGCCGCCGGACCCGAGAAGCCTGTGATGCCTGATTTTCCGAAGATGATCGGCATGGGGGTGAGCGTCTCCAGGTCGATGTCGGTGATCGCCCGGATCGTGTTGATCGCCGAGATCGCGTCTGCGCCGCCACGCTTGGCCGCCAGGGCCACCGGAATCATGTCGGTGATGTTGGGTGTCATCTTGGCCAGCACGGGCAGCCTGGAGGCCTTCTTGACCACGGCAGTGAAGCGCTCGACCAGGTCGTAGTCCTGACCCACGCGATGGCCGGCGTCCTTGCGGGCCATCTGCGGACAGGAGAAGTTCAGTTCCAGCATGTCCGCGCCCACTTCCTCGGATTTCTTCGCCAGCAGCGTCCAATCGTCGGAGGTGAAGCCCATGATCGACGAGATCAGCACGCGCCCGGGGTACTTGCGCTTGAGCTCGGCGATGTCCTTCAGGTTGTCGGCGAGGCTGCGGTCGGTGATCTGCTCGGCGTTCTGCAGGCCCACGAACCGTTTATCGTTGTAGTGATAGGCGTTGAGGCGCGGCGACGGCATCACGATCTTGAACGAGGAGTCCACGTTGAGCGTCTTGTAGGCGATGCCGCCCCAACCCGCGTCGAAGGCGCGCGCGCACATCTCGGCATGGTTGCCCACCGGCGAGGACGACAGGCAGAAGGGGTTATCAAAGTGGACGCCACAGAACTGGACGGAGAGATCGGCTTTTTTATGGGTCATTTCGCACCTCCGGCGATGAACGCATGCACGGCTTCGGCGGTCTTCTTGCCTTCCCCGACGGCCTGCACGGCCATGGTGCCGCGGTTGACCACGTCCCCGACGGCGAACAGTTTGCCAGCAGCGGACCATGGACGGTCCTCCCCCGCTGGCGCAAAGCACTTCTTGTCCCAGGTGGGCAGCGCGGCGAACAGGTGCGCAAACACCGGGCGCGTGCCGATGGCCATCACCACGAAGTCCACGGGCAGCGAAAACTGGGCGTGTGTCACGGGACGGGCGTTGGCGGGCACGAACTTTCCGGGCTCGATCCACTCGATCTCGGTCCCGGTCAGGGCGACGATGTGGCCGCCCTCGTATTTTTCCACGCCGGTGATCATGGCGCCGTCACGAAAGACGACGTCCAAAAGGTGACCGAGCTCGATCTCCTCGAGGTCGGCGGGCAGCTCGCCGAGGTGCTCCAGGGACACCAGCGTCACGCGGGACGCCCCCAGCGCCCGGGCGGTCACGGCCGCGTCCATGGCGACCGAACCACCACCGATGATCGCGACGCGCTTCCCGGCGACTTCGGAAGCGAACCGCTCACGGTCGGTCTTGGCGCGACGCAGCCAGGTGATGTAGTCGAATGCGTTCGGCGCGCCATCGAACAATGGCAGGGCGAAGGCCTCGTTGAGACCGGTGGCCACCACGACCGCGGTGTATTTATCCATGATTTCATTGACTTTTTCCGGTGTGTCCACGGTGAAACCACAGCGGATCTCCACGCCCAGATCGGCCAACTGCGCACAGTCGGCGGCCACCTCTTCCACCGGCAGCCGGAAGTCGGGGATGTTCCACCGCGGCACGCCGCCGGGCACCGGGTCCTTCTCGAACACGGTGACCTTGTGGCCCCGGCAGGCCAGCTCGGCCGCGCAGGCCAGTCCGGCCGGACCGGCGCCAATGACAGCCACTGCCTGACCCTCAACAGAGGGGGCCTCCAACGGCTCGAGGCCGTTTTCGCGCCCGTAGGCGATGGCGAAGCGCTGGAGCCCGGCGATGTCGATGGGCGTCGTGAGCCCCTTGGCCGAGCAGGCGCGTGCGCAGGTCTTGTCCGTCGGACACACGTGCGCGCACGTGGACCCGAGGATGTTGTTGTTGCGGATGGTCCGCCCGGCGCCCTTGAAGTTGCGGAACTTGATCTGGCGGATGAACCGTCCCGGATCGGTGCCCGCAGGGCAGCCCTTCGAGCAGGGCGCGTCCTCGCACAACAGGCAGCGCTCGGCTTCGCAGATGGCCTCCTGAAGCGTCAGCGGACTACGCATGACCGAAAATTCACAAACGGCTGTGGGTTCGATGGATTTCTTCATTGCACCATTTCCTTCCTTTTGGTCGCACAAAGACATACATCAAAACGTGGCCTCCTGTCAAGGTTTTCTCCCTTCCCGTGTCAGGGCCAACCAGTGGTTTCGTCATCGGCTCTGCTTTGGTGTTCTGTCGCCGGATCACGTCTTCGTCCGCGTTGCGGAATTTCACCAGAGGGTGAAGCGACACGTGTTGTTGGCCTGCCATGGAAGTCCGGAGAGTGGACATCACATTTTTTGTCAGGGAACAATATGAAACTTGAGCTTCTAGAAGGGCTGGGTGGCGATGCCGCGGATGCACTGGCGCATCACAACGAAGTCGAGGTCGGTGATGATGGAGTAGCCGATGCCGTTGTGGGAGAACAGCGCGACCATGCGGCCGCCGGGGGTGGTGCTGATGTAGTCTTCCTCGTCGGTCTTGTCGATGGCCTCGGTGCTGTTGAGCTCGACGAGGTCCGGGATCATGTCGGGGCGGAACATGAAGACCGTCACGCGCTTGCCCTGGACGTTGTAGAACAGTTGCACGGCTTCGCGGTCCTGGAAGCGGCTCATGCGGCCGCCCTCCATCTTGCCGCCCCAGGAGGCCAGCTGCGGCGGAGGCGTGTAGAAGCCGGACTTGGAGGCGTACCAGCGGGCGACCGAGTCCGAGTCAGGGGTCTGGATCTCGGCCGGCAGCGGCCGCACGTGCTCGACGACCAGGTTCTCCATGACCTGCGGAGTGATGATCTTCTTCTTGAGGCGCGACAGGGCCGGCGAGGAGAAGCGCCTCATGGTGTTGGCGCGGGAGGGGTTACCGGCTGCCACGGGGGCGACGGCCGTCACCTGCGGGGTGTCGGCGGTCTCCATGGCCACCTCGACGGGCACGGGGGCGCCGGGCCGGGGCGCCGGGGGGCCCTGAAGGAAGGCAAAGCCGCCGTAGATCGCCAGGGCGAACACGGCCGTGGCGGAGCCCAGGCGCAGCAGGTTGAACGCGAACTCGCGGCCGGCAGAGGCGGTGATCTGCGAGCGGATCAGCACGGCCAGATCATGGGGGGCCTTGTCCATCTCGACACGGCGCACCAGGTCCTTGATTTCCTGCGCCTCCTCGAAGACGGCCGTGCAGCGGCGGCAGTGCTTGACATGCTCCTCCACCTCGTGTCTGTCCTGCCGGGAGATCTCGGCGTCAATGTACAGAGTGATCAGTTTTTCGATTTCGCGGCAATCCATGATTCCTCAACTCCTCGCACTAGAACGGAATGATCTGACCCGATTTCGTGGTCGTGGCCTCGTCGGTCTGATTCATGTTCAAGATGATTTCCTTCATCCGCTTGCGCGCCCGGAACAGCCGGCTCATCACCGTGCCGATGGGACACTCCATGATTTCGGCGATCTCCTGATACGAGAATTCGTGCACATCGCACAGCACCAGAGGCAGGCGGAAGTCCGCCGGCAGCTGGTCCAGCGCCTGCTGCAGCTCCTGGGCGAGCAGGCGGCGCTCCCCGGCGCCGGAGCGGGAGTCGGGATCTGCGGTCGCGTTGATCGTCACGTCGTCGAACGAGGAGAACATCGCCGCGTTGCGCTTGCGCTCGTTGTAACTGTCGTAAAACAGGCGGGTCATGATGCGGAACATCCACGCCTTGAAGTTGGTGCCGCGCTCGAACGTGTCGAAATATTTGAACGCCTTGAGGTAGGAGTCCTGCACGAGATCCCGGGCCACTTCCTCATTGCGCGTGAGTTTCATGGCCGTGCCGTACAGGGCGTCCATCACGGGCGATGCCAGGGTCATGAATTCCTTGGAGCGATCTTTCTTCCAGCCAAGCACTAGGGCCTCCTTTGCCGAACCTGGCATGGTTTGATCAACCACGGGACGGTTCCGGCAGTCGTGGAAACGCAGTCACCACAGGAATTATTCCTGCGTAACGGGAGGATTTTTACCATGGAATGTGTTCCAGGGCCCAGGCCTGGTTGCGCGCGAGGCGCCAGGCAGGAGCCGCGGCGAACACGGCGTCGCGCCAGGGCGGCTGCTTCCAGAACGCCGGGATCTGCACGACCGCCACAGTCTGTTCGTAAAAATCGCAATTATATTTCGGCCCGACATGGGGGCAGATCGCCACGCAGGTCTCGCAGCCGAAGAAACGCCCCCCTCCCAAGGACCGGAGCTCCGGCGGCGGAGCTTCCTTCGCGGCGGTGGTCCAGTAACTCAGGCACCGTCGCGCGTCAAGTCGTCCGTCTTTGGAGAGCGCCCCTCCGGGACAGTCCCGGATGCAGCGGTTGCACCGGGCGCAGCTCCGGGGTGCAGGCTCCGTGGGCGTGATTTCAAGATCAACCAGCAGCTCGCCGAGGACCACGTTGGGACCTACTCCAGGAACGATCAGGCAGGTGTTGGTGCCGATGAAGCCCAGTCCGGCCTGCACGGCCAGATGACGCTCAGGCAATGGGGCCGTGTCCACACAGACACGCCACCGGCAGGCGATTCGTTCGTTTAGTTGTTTCGCAACTATCTCCAGGACCCGCCGCACCCGGACGTGATAATCCTCGCCCATGGCGTAGCCTGCGATCGCCGGCGGCGGCGACGGGGGTGACTTCACGTCGTAAGGAAACGCCGCGCAGAGGATCGATCGGACCCCCGGCATCACGTTTTCGGGATCTTCCCGCAGGGTCAAATGTTCTTTGATATATGACATCCCCGCGGCGTTCCCGGCGGCGAACCAGGCATGGGCCTCGTCGGGCACGCTCATCCGTTCGGCGCGCACCACACCCGCGGCCACTGCCCCTGCAGCCTCAAGTGCTTGGAGGATCCAGATCTGCAACGAGGCCGGGGTCATTCAGAGCTCCCACACCTCCCCGTCGTCGGGGAAGGACAGGTCCGGCGGGAGGGATCCGGCCTCCGCTGCGACCGCGGCGGTGGCATCGTCGGTGTGGATCGCGGCCACGCGTCGGGCGCCCAGGGCCGGCAGCGCGTCGACGAGCTCCCGGGCGTGGATGTGAATGGGTACGATGGGCGTCGGCAGCGTACACTCCACGACGAGCACGTCAGCCCCCCGGGCCAGCTCGTACAGGGCCGGACAGAGCACCGTGTCGCCTGAGAACGCCACCGTGGTCGCCGCGGTCTGCAGACGGAACCCCAGTGACTCGGGCTTGTGCTGCATGCTGTAAGGGGTGATCCGCCAGTGCGTGTTGTCCCAGGTGGCCAGGCCGCCTTCCGGATCCCACTCGTGGACGCGCAGGTCGAAGGGCAGCCCCCAGCGATCGTACATCAGGGCGCACAGGGCATCGAGATGGTTCCTCAGCCCCACGGGACCCAGCAGTTCCAGGGGCTGTGTGCGCCGGGCGATGCTCTGGTAGTACATCAGCAAAAACGGCAGCCCGGCGAGGTGATCCCCGTGGAAGTGCGTGATCGCCACCGCCCGCAGGCGCTCCAGGTCCACCCCGAAGCGCTGGGCATGGGCCATGAACGATGGCCCGCAGTCCACCAGCAGCGCACCGGAGTCGTCCTCGAACCAGGTCGCGGCCTGCCCGCGGCCGTCCAGGCACACGGCGTTGCCGGTCCCCAGGAACCGAATGTGGGGTCTCATTGGGCGGGAACCAGCACCAGGGCCTGGCGCGGCCCGAGGGTGAGGTCGAGGGTGCCGTTGGCGCCGGCGGTGAACTGGGCGGCCTCGGCGTCGGTGCAGACGTGATCCTCGCAGTACACGTTCTTCAGGCGGGTGCCCTGCGGAAATCCGGTGGGCATCGCCGTGTTGGAGTACGAGTGGGTGTAGGAGGTCAGGGTGTCGGAGGCGTTGATCACCACCAGCGCGGTCTGGCCGGAGTACACGCGCTCGAAGGCAAGGATGCCGCGGTCAGGGTTGAGGGGGAAGCCGCCGCCGTCGAGCTGGTTGTTGTCCGAACGCACCGAGCTCACCCACCGGATGGCCGCGCCGCCGCGCCGCAGGGCCGGATAGGTCTTGCGCAGCGTGATCAACGTGCGGATGCGGGCGAACGTGGGGTTTTCCGTGTTGAAGATCCCGTACCGGCCGCCGGACTCCCGCGCCGGCATGTTGGCGGGCTCGAACATGTCCTCGCGGTTCATCGGGTCGTTGCCGCCGGAGAACTGCTGTTCGGTGCCGTAGTAGAGACAGGGGATGCCGTCCCAGGTCAGCAGGTACACCAGGGCGCTGTGCAACGCCGCCTTGGCGCGCTCGCTGTTCATCGTCTGGGAGACGTCATACAGGAAGCGCGGCACGTCGTGGTTGTCCATGAAGTTGACCAGCAGCGAGCGCGGCGAAATGAGGTTCCCGTTGTCGTCCTTGGGACCGTTGGCGTTGCCCGACGCGGCGTAGCCGGGGTGGCCGTCGACGCCGTTGAGCCGGTCGTTGAGCAGGCTCTCCACGCCGGCGGTGGCGTTGCCGTACTTGAACACGCTGTCAAACACCTGGAACTTCTGGGAGAAGTAGAACACGCCGTCGAACATGTCGCCGCCGGTGTAGGAGGCCAGCAGCCAGTCGCTGCCGGTGAAGGCCTCGCCGAAGATCAGGAAGTTGTCCTTGCCCAGCTCCTCGACGGCGTAGTCACGGATGGCCTTGTTGAACTTCTTCCAGAACGGGTAATCCACGTGCTTGACCGTGTCGATGCGGAAGCCGTCGAAGTCGGCCACCTTGATCCAGTACTTGAACACCTTGATCATCGCTTCGGTCACGTCGTCGCGTTCGGTCGCCAGATCTTTGAGACCTCCGGGGAAGTCGCCGAAGACCTCCTGCTCGCGGATGTAGTTGTAGCACGCCGAGCCGTCCTCGTAGGCCGAACCCGCCAGGCCGAGCTCGTCACAGGCGGCCTGCTCGCGACCCCACACGGTGACGCGGCCGCGGCGATGGAACCACAGTTCGTTGTGGAACTCGGCCGGGTTGGGCGCCATGCGGTTGATCCCGGGCATGTCCAACCAAATGACCGGCGCCGGGCCGCTCTCGCCCAGGGAGGTCCACCCCTGGATGCCGCGGGTGTCGTAATCCGGATCCCACTCGGTGATGCGCGCCAGCGGCGAGCTCATGCCCGAACCCATGAGGGTGTCGTCGGGGGAGCCGTTGCCGTTGATGTCGTAGAAAAACAGTTGTCCCACGTGATTGGTGACCACGTCGAGGATGACCTTGATGTTCCGTTTGTGCGCGGCATCGACGAGACGGCGCAGGTCGGTGAGGTTGCCGAAGTGCGGGTTGACCGCCAGGAAGTCCTGGGTCCAGTAGCCGTGATAGGAGGCGAAGCCCGCGTCCTCCTCGACGTTCTTCACCACGGGGCTGATCCACAGCGCCGTGATGCCCAGGTTCTGCAGGTAGTCCATGCGATCGATCAGGCCCTGCCAGTCACCCCCGTGGTAGCGGGCCATGGCGCGCCGGTCGACGTTGTAGTCGTTGTTCACGTCGCCGTTGTCGAAGCGGTCCACGAGCACCTGGTAGATGATCTCGTCCCGCCAGTCGCCGACCTCGACCTTCGTGACGAACCCGTGCCCGAGGATGGATTCGGGATCGGTCTCCACGCAGCCGGAGATCGTCAGGGAGAATGCCAGGAACAGGAAAAAGCGTTTCATGAGTGACCTCCGGAGTCCCTATTGGTATGTCGACGAGTTGAACCACCACTCGGCGCTGATGCCGACGAAATGCTCGATCGTGCGCGTGCGCCGGTAGTCCATGCGGTGGTACCACAGGCGGGCGTCCTCGTCGGGCATCGCGATCGTGTAGAACAGGCGGACCGCCGGCCGGGAGTAGGTGTCGGGGCCGGAGATCCAGGTCGGCAGGATGGAGATCTTCCACACCGACGGATGAGCCGGCAGATCCGTCTCCGGGTGCAGGCCGGCGCGCTCGGTGCGCTGGTACGAGAACTCCGCACCCAGCGCGAACTGGCGGCCGACGAGCTCGGGCACGAACAGCATCGGGCGCAGGGCCACGACCAGCTCGTTGCCGTCGTCCCAGTCATGGTTCATGCCGTCGGCGTCCTCAAACGTGCGCCAGTAAGCTCCCAACTGGACGCCCAGGCGGCCCGGGAGCACGTAGTTGCCCACCAGGGCCAGCACGAAGTCGCGGGCGGTCGAGGCGCTGTAGTCGGTACCCAGGTCGGGCATGTAACCCAGCCCCAGCGGCTGCGAGAACTCGCCGTAGGCGGCGATGCCGGATGCGTAGCGTGCGAACACGTTGACGAACGAGTGCGGAGAGAAGCCCCACAGGCCTCCCTGCAGGCCGACGACGTAACCGCTCTCGGCGGGCAGGTCTATGCGTTCCTCGGGCTCTCCCAGCGCGTTGTAGGTGCCCTGGGGAAGCTTGTGGAACTCCCCGTAGCCCTTGATCTTGAAGCCCAGCGTGTCGTTGACCTGATGCCAGAACTCGAGCTTGGCCGAGGCGATGAAGCGCTGCCGGTTGAGCGTCGCGATCGTCGTCTCGCCCACCGTCGGCGTGTTGACCACCTCCTCCTGGTACTGGTACGGGCCGAGCACGCGATTGGTGCCCACGTGGAGGCCTCCGCGCAGCGGCCGGCGATCATACCAGACACCGGCACCCAACGTGTTGAGGTTGTCCAGCGGCCAGAAATCAAGCAGGTAGATGTCATCGCCGCGATACATGCGGGAACCGGCCCAGAACGAGACGCCCGGAAGCGCCTGCGGGGTCATTTCGAGGTACAGGTTGCGGACGGCCATCCCCGACTCCCACGAGCCGTTGTAATGGAACAGGCTGTCGTTGAGGGCCAGCGTGGCGACCATCTTGGAGCGCAGGCCGCGCATCGGATGCAGCCGGTAGTACAGATCCAGCTCGACATAGGTGCTCTCCTCGAGCCGGGGTCCGTGGCCGGTGATGTTGACCGGATACACCGGCTCCCCGTCCATGTTGGTGCCCAGGGTCACGCGGCCATAGGATCCGAAGCCGAAGCCGCTGTGCTCGCGTGGTTGCAGCGGAACATACAGGCGCAGGGGACGGATGTTTTTCAGGGCGCCTGGCTTCTCCGCCGGCGGGGGATCCTGCCTGGCGGGTTCCACGGTCACAGGTTTTTCCTCCGGGACCGGAGCGGCCGCCGGCGTGGCATCGGAGGTCGGTGTGGAGACGACGACGTCCCCGGGCGGCTCTGATCCCGACTGCGGATCGGCACCCCAGAGCAACAGAACAAGAAGTCCGGTGAAAATGGCCATGTAAAAACCTCGTTTCCCGGCCAGGAGACTAATCAAAAACCGGCTGTGGGTCAACGCATTCACCGTTTCCGGCGCAAAAACACCGCTCGCGGTCGGATGCGGGAGCCGTGGAACCGACGATTATCCAGAAATAGCCATATGAATCAATCGTTTTTCAGGTTGGCACACCCCTTGCGATTGTGAAGTCCGTCCGGCAATGGGGCCGGATCGAAAACCCAACGTTCAGTCACCCCGAAGGAGAAATCACATGCACCGCAAATCCTGGTCCCTGTTTTCCGCCGCCGTCCTCACCCTCGTCCTGGCGATGGGCTCCCTCGCCCACGCCCGTGACGCCCACGCCGCCAAGAAGAACGTCAACCGCGTCGAGATCTCGGGCGTGGTGAACATCAACACCGCGCCGGAGGCCAAGCTGCGCCTGCTGCCGGGCATCGGGCAGAAGAAGGCCCAGGCCATCATCGCCTACCGCACGCAGAAGCCCTTCATGCAGCCCGAGGAATTGATGAAGGTCAAGGGCATCAACCTGAAACTGTTCCAGAAGATCAAGGACTTCATCGCCACCGCCGGGGACACCAGCATCATCCGGCGCAAGGTCCCTGCCGAGTCGGCCAACTGACGCGGAAAAGCCGGGATTCCCGGCCTCCTGTGAGCGGCCCGGCCGGACGGCCACAAGGAAATGATTTTTCCCGGCATCCGAACCACTGGAATGCAATGTAAAATATGGTATGGTTCGGTCGGGTCCGCAAACCAGGAGTATGCCATGAAACACCATCTTATCGCTCCCCTGCTCTTTCTGATCGCTTTCATTCCGTCTGCCTGCGACGATTCGGGCACCAAGAAGCCCTTCAACAGCAACAACAGCAACAACGGGGAGTGCACCCCCGGCACCATCGAGTGCGACGGCTGGACCGCCCGCACGTGCCAGGCCGACCACACCTGGGCCGAGGAGCTCTGCCCGGTCAACTGCGTCTTCGGTGAGGGCTGCGTGGCCTGCTCGGAGGGCGAGAGGTACTGCCAGGACAACACCGTGATGGAGTGCAACTCCAGCAATGAACTCGAGCCCGTGATGGACTGTCCCGAGCAGGAGGCCTGCCTGTTCGGCCAGTGCGTCAACCGCTGCCATCCCTCGATGCTCACCACCTCCAACGTGGGCTGCGAATTCTGGGCCGTCGACCTCGACAATGAGGCCGTCGTGACCATGGGCATGACCAACGATGCCGCGGCCCAGCAGTACGCGGTGGTCATCGCCAACGTGAACAACTTCCCGGTGACGGCCTACGTGTACAAGAACGTGGCGCGCTTCGGGGAGGCCGTGGCCGAGACCGCCGTGCAGCCCGACAACGGCATCGGCATGCCCATCCAGGTGCCCGCCAGGAGCCTGGTGCAGATCGACCTGCCCCAGCGCGAGGTCGACGGCTGCATGGGTCAGAACAGCTCGTACGAAATGTACTCGGGCCCTGGGACCTTTGTGAGCTCCCACGCCTACCGCGTGGTCACCGACGGTC
>PHAZ01000110.1 GCA_002841825.1 Deltaproteobacteria bacterium HGW-Deltaproteobacteria-22
CAATTCCGTTGACCCCGGGGTGCTCAATTCCGTTGACCCCAACCCCCTCACACCTGCTCAATTACCATGACCCCCGACATATTTGCAGATTCATTCCGGTCCTTTTCCGCGAGGGGATTGTCCCGTCGGTTTTTTCGTGGTACATCCACAAGGAGGAAGCATGTCGAACGGAAATGTGATGTTGAAAAAACTCTCTCTTCTCTTCTCTTCTCTTCGGGGTTCTGATGTGGCCCTCTCCCGGATGGTCGCAGTCCTGCACCTTCGCGACCGATCCGTACTTCTCCTTCCATAACTTGGGCGGAGATCATTGGGATGATACGAACGGATCTGATTTCATTCGACCAAGAACCTTCAATATGCAGGGAAATTGCAATACCTGTTCTTTCTACGCAACGACCCAGGCCGCCGAGATCGCCTATCGGCTGTTCTATATGATGGGCCCCTCTTTTACCGGCCATGACCAGGATCCGAGTCCGAACGCGGTGAAGATTAACTTTTCTGAAGAAGGATTGCGATCCTGGTATTTCATGCTCAAGGGCATGGAGCCCACCTGCGAGCAGGGGCCTTCTTCACCCGTCGGCCTGCTGGAGGACATGGTGCTCGATGAGGCGAAGCTCGTGCCGCAGTGGCGTGCCCCAAACAGAACTTCGGGAGTCGACCGGAATGCGGCTTCGGTTCAACTCCAACCCGACTATGCGTCTGACTACAACATTGTCTGGCAGTGGAATTTGTATTCCGTTTCAGTTCCGTGGGCGACCCTGGCCGAACACGTACGACTCAGTTCCACCTCCAGCCCTGCGCTGAATAAGCAAATCCTGAAGGAGGCGATCGCCTGTGGCCGGCCTGATCTGGGGATTCCGGACGGTCCCGTGATTGGATCGATCTGTGTTTTATGCAGACGGGACTTATGAATCGCCGGTGGGCAATTACTGTGGAGTGGATCAGGAGAGTCACTCTGTGGTTGTTATTGGATGGGTGGAGATGGAGGGGGTCACAGAGGCCATATTTATCGACAATAAAAAAGCAGATTTGCAGATATGGCCCATGAGCGCCTTCGTGAACCATATCAACGGCGTTCAGTTGATGGCGTTCGATTTCGATTGGAATCATTTCCCCCCCTACAGTCTGGATACGGATTTGGACGGCATCCTCGATACCGCGGACAACTGCCCGGCCATCGCCAACCCCAATCAGGAAGACGCGGATGGAGACAAGATCGGAGATCCCTGCGACCAGGACCGGGACGGTGATGGAATCCCCAACGATACCGATGTGGATGCGGACGTCGATTTCCTTTCCACGGACATCAACTCCAATGGTCTTTTCGAAACCAGCTTCGTCAATGATGCACCCATGCCGATCGGGCATCGGTACACTCATGACGGGTGCTCTGAAGAATGCACGCTCCTGTATTCCGGCGTGGCGTTGGAGGACTGCATCGCCCTATGCGATAATTTCGACACGTCGATTCCGATGCCCCGTTTCGGCGGACTTGAATGCACCTATCGAAACCTCTATCATCCGAAGTGCATGCAGTACGTGCAGACACTGGCTCCGTCAGGGATGACCGTCGCGCAACACCTGCGGGGCTATGACCCCTGCGCGCTGGTGCACCAGGCCCGGCTGCTGAGCTTCTCGGAGATCAGCGCCCGGATCTCCGCGGGTGAACTGACCAACTATGGGTGGAGCAATCTGATCACGTTCAACGACTGGATCGACGACCGCGAAGACGATTGCTTCATGTACATGACCCCGGAGGACTGGCCGGCGGTTCGGTCCATTGCAATTGACAATAATACTTTGGTCGGAACCGGCTCCTGCGGACCCACCTGCCGCAAGCGCCTCGTGTGTCCCGACGCCGCGTTCAGCGTGGACTACACCAAGGACACGCAGGTTCCCATCTACAGTCCGGAGCTGGGCATGTACTGGATGCAGGTGCCCGATGACAGGGTGATGATCGGCGGCTGCCCCTGCCAGGGGGGGTATTACCCGCTCGATTGCAGTACCAGATGCTACCCAACTGAGGTTGGATCCGAGCCTAAATCAGCTGCCAATAACGGATATTCCAATTCCTGGGATCCCCTGTTCGGCAGCTGTCCCAACCCCGTGATCAACGAGAATGTGGTCGATCTGCCGCCCCATTCCTCCTTCTGCACCGGCCGCCTGGTCGACAACACGCAGAACCACATGATTCAGGAGAAGGGGGAGTATTACGACTACGATCTCTGGATCAAGGAGACCGCGGGAGATGTCTCCCAGTTGAGCAAATACCACGAACTGGACGTGAGCTCGAACGGCCGGTTCCGGGCGCGGTACTCCAAGCATCCTGCGTTCAGCAGTGGAGTGCCCCTCGAGGTCGGCGGCCAGGACATCAACCTCGCCGTCTTCTCCAACACCATCGACTTTCCGGCCGGCACCTCCTGCTATGTGGCCGGCGCGTACATTTACAACTGGATTTCCAACGGCCTGCGGATCATCCCCGACATCGCCGAGCGTGGACCGGCCTGGGGCATCTCCAAGGTGGGCACCGAGGGCCAGTTGATTCTGGGCATGGACGCCACGGGCATGCACGCCCAGCGCTCCGGCATCATCTCCGACAGCGTTCTGAACCTGCGCGTGCTCGACGGCGCCGACCCGGAGGCGACCATGTTCCTGGCTGCGCTTGGCAACAAGGACGGCACTTTGACCTCCTTCCGGAAGTACCAGTATGAAAACCAGGCGATCACCGACAAGGGGCTGATCTCGGTCTCCGGGATTCCGGCGCTGACCCAGGTCAGCCTGGTGCCCATGGACGAGACCCAGACGCTGGTACTGGGCAAGATCACCAGCACCACGTGGGCGCTCTACCGGTTGACCGTGGTCGGGACCACCGGAACCATGGTCTATCTCACCCGCATCTTCAACACGCCGACGCTGTCGGCCTTCTGGGAGAACAGCAAGGAACCGGCCATCACCATCATCGCCAACACGTCGAGCAAGATCCGGCGCTATTCCATGAGCGGAACCACCCTGAAGCTTGAGTACGAGATCGACGTGAACCTCCCGGTGCGCAGCGCCGCCCGGACCGATCTGGGCCTGGCCGCGGTGCTCGGCAGCTCCGTGTTCCTGTTCAACGAGACCAAGCCGGTCATGACGGAGTTGAACCCCGCCGGGTTGCCAGCCGATCTGGACGCGTTCACCATCGTGCCGCGGACGGGCCTGCGGCTCTGGGGACGCGGCGGCGACGGACAGCGGGATGGGTATCAGTACTATCCGCGCATGGAAACATGGGAGCAGTTCACATGCCTCAAAGACATGGATTGATCGTTGGTTGGTTCCTCGTGGGATGGCTCTGCGCCCTGGGCTGCGATGCGCCGCTGAGGACGCGCCCGAGCGACGATGTCCTGACGGACGTGCCTGAAGACGTGACCCCGGACGCCGACGCGGACGTCGCCGTGGACGTGGCGCCCGACGTCGTGGACCCCTGTCCGCGGGAGCCCTGGTGGGAAGAGGACCCCTTCGAGGTCGCGGTCTTTCCGGGGCCGGTGACGTCGATGGCCATGCTCTATCCGTACATCTACTTCCAGCTCTCGCAGTGGGACAACGAGCTGCAGCGCCGCAACGCCTGGCTGTTCGAATACGACGTGGAGACCCAGGACGCGACCCTGGTGGCGACCCATCATTTTACGCCCCAGCGGGAATTCATGATCGTCGACGAAGCCTCGCGCAGCCTGTATTGGGTCGGGGTGGACGCGGTCCTCAGCGGGCAGGATTTCCCGGAGTACACGCTGACGTATTTTATGATGCGCTACTCCATGGACGACCGCACGTTGGAGGTGGTCCCCACCCCGCGGTTCGTCACCGACGCCTGCGAGACCTGGAGCGGCCACCTGCGCTTGTTGGGTTACGATTCGGCAACCGGGAACTTGGTGCTGCAGTGCGAATACGTGGAATATCCCTGGCAGAAGCGGACGGAGAGCTACCGGTTTGTGGCGGCTTCTGGAGAGGTCCAATACATCGTGAATGGCGCGGAGCGGTATGGGGCAATATTTAATCCCGATGGCCTCGCGCCCGGTTTCTTCGTCGCGCAAACAGGTGCCTGGACGAACTACGGGGGGGACGACTTCAGCGAAGGCCCCCCCCTGAAATACGAAGTCTGGGACAACCACGGGGAGGCACCCACGCTGGTCTACGAACAGGAGATGGCCCCCCGCACGATGGGTTTTCCCAGCCCGCTGAACCTGGACGGGTGGTTCACCTATACAACCCTGTCGGCCGACGAGACTCGTGTGGTGGCCCGGGGTGTCAACATCCATTCCCACGAGGAGATGATCCTGCCGGAGGTTTGCTACAATCAGTATTTCATGAGGAATGTTTCAAGCAGTTTGCCAAACCTCTGGACCTGGAATGACGCGGGCGAAGGTGTCACCTACCTGTACCCATACATCATGCCCAGCGGTCCAAGAAACATCGAACTGTGGGACTCGGAGCGGAACATCGTCCGCAGAGTGACAAACAGTCCGGCGATCATCACGGCATTGGGAATGCTCCCAGGCGAACCCATCCCACGCACTTTGGTTTACTATACGTCCGACTCCCATGGGGAGAACCAGCGGATCTTCATGAAGGATCTCATCGCCGCGGGCATGCTCGACGAGACCGGCCACCTGCTCCCCGCCCCGTAGACAACCTCTTGTGACTGACCATCCAAAGCCCTGGCCAGGGGCCCCCACAACACAGCATGGGACGTCCCCAGGCCGGATCGCGAGCCCGGCGAAGCGGATCCGCGAATGAAGTGAGCAGGATCGGCCCATGCGAACGTGTTCTGGCACCGGGAATGGGGGGAGCGTGGGAGCGTCCGCGAGCGAAGGGAGCGGGCCCCTCCGATCCCGCCGGTCTGTTGCATTTTTTTCACATTTTTTCACATTTCCGTTTTTTTTCTGCTATGTTTCCGCCGTCTTTGTACGGGCGATGACCGGTTGGCGCCCGTCGTTCTTCTGCATATTCCTCCGTTTATGCGTCGAAATGATTCCCAAATCAGGCTGAACTCACAACCGGGCCGGCAGCCGCCGGAACGGGTTTAAGTCAAAAATTCAAGGAGTTTTTCTATGTCATTCTCATCCCTCGGTCTGCGTGCCGAACTGCTGCAGGCCATCACGGAAGAGGGCTACACCGTGCCCACCCCCGTGCAGTCCCAGACCATCCCCATCGTGCTCTCGGGCAAGGACGTCATGGCCGGCGCCCAGACCGGCACCGGCAAGACGGCTGCGTTTGCCCTTCCGATCCTTCAGATTCTCAGCGAGAACCGGCCCCTGGGCCGGCGTCCCCGGCTGCGGGCCCTGGTGCTCACCCCCACGCGTGAGCTCGCGGCCCAGGTGGCCGAGAGCTTCAAGGACTACGGCCGGCACCTGCCCCTGACGACCGGGCTGGTGTTCGGCGGCGTCGGCATCGGCCCCCAGATCGAGCAACTGCGCCGCGGCGTCGATGTGCTCGTGGCCACCCCCGGCCGCCTCCTCGACCACGCGGGGCAGAAGACCGTGGACCTGAGCGCGGTGGAGATCCTGGTCCTCGACGAGGGCGACCGCATGCTCGACATGGGCTTCGTGCGGGACATCCGCAGGATCATCAACCTGCTGCCCAAGCTGCGCCGCAACCTTTTGTTCTCGGCCACGTTCCCTGACGAGATCCGGCGCCTGGCCGAGGATATGATGAACAGCCCGGTGCGCATCGACATCGAGCGCAAGACCCTCGACGCGGACCTGGTCAACCAGCGCGTGCATCCGGTGGACCGGGACAAGAAGCGGGCCGCCCTGTCGCACCTGATCCGGACCGAGGAGTGGAGCCAGGTGCTCGTGTTTGCGCGCACCAAGCACGGCGCGAACCGGCTGGCCGACCTGCTGACCCGCGACGGGCTGCCCGCGGCAGCGATCCACGGCAACAAGAGCCAGGGTGCCCGCACCATGGCGCTGTCGGACTTCAAGACGGGCCGCGCCCGGATCCTGGTGGCCACCGACCTGGCCTCCCGCGGCCTGGACATCGAGCAGCTGCCCTGCGTGGTTAACTACGAATTGCCGCAGGTGCCCGAGGACTACGTACACCGCATCGGCCGCACGGGCCGCGCCGGCAAGACCGGCCTGGCCGTCTCCCTGGTGTCCATCGAGGAGCACGGGATGCTGCTGGACATCGAAAAGCTGCTCCAGCACGACATCCCGCAGGTGGTCATCACGGGGTTCGAGCCCGCGGTGCCCTTCGTGATCCGTCCGAAGAACGCCGCCGCCCCGGGACGCCCCGGGCGTGGCTCAGGCCGCAGCACCGTCCGCTCGTTCTCCCCCTCCCCCCGCCGCCGCTGATAGTTATCAAGAAAAATCAGGCCTTTCGCCAGAACCCCGGCGAGAACAACACCAGAATGGCGAACAACTCGATGCGCCCGATGACCATCAGCAGGGACAGCACGGCCTTGCCCACGGCCGGAAGGTCCGTGTAGGTGTTGGTGGGGCCGACCGAGGCCATGCCCGGACCGATGTTGTTGAGGGTGGCCGCCACCGCCGAAAGCGCGGAGATCAGATCCATGCCCAGGGCTGTCATGACGAGGGTGCCCATGGTGAACGCGGACAAAAACAGCAGGAAGAACACCAGCACCGTGTGCTGCAGTTCGGCGTTGATCACCTCACCGCCGATGCGCAGCGTGGTCACCGCGCGGGGGGCGTAGGCCTTGTGAATCCTGGCCCAGGCGATCTTCCAGAGGATCATCAGGCGGATGACCTTCAGGCCGCCGCCGGTGGAGCCGGCGCAGCCGCCGACGAACATCAGCAGGATCAGGACCGCCTTGGAGAAGTGCGGCCACTGATCGAAGTCCGCGGTCACGAAGCCGGTGGTGGTCATGACGGAGGCGACGGAGAAGGCGGCGTCGCGCAGTCCCGTGGCCAGGCCGTCGACGGCGCTTTCGAACCACAGGTTGGAGGTGATCGCGGCGGTGGCGACCGTCAGGATCAGCATGTAGGAACGCCACTCAGGATCCTTGAAGAGGGCCTTCCAGTTGCGGCCCCACATCAGGAAGAACAGGCTGAAGTTGGAGCCGGCCACGATCATGAAGAAGATGACGGTGATCTCGATGCCCACGCTGTGATAGGCGCCGATGGAGGCGTTGCGGGTGGAGAAGCCGCCGGTGGCCAGGGTGCCGAACGTGTGGCACAGGCTGTCATAGAACGACATGCCCTGCACCATCAGGATGACCGTCAGCGCGATGGTCAGGCCCACATAGATCTTCCACAGGATCGACGCGGTGTCGCGGATCTTCGGGGCCAGGCCCCGCGGGTCGGGCCCCGGGCTCTCGTTCTTGAAGAGCTGCTTGCCGCCGGCGCCCAGGTACGGGAGGATCGAGATGAACAGCACGATGATGCCCATGCCCCCGAGCCAGTGGGTGAACGAGCGCCAGAAGACAAGGCCCCGTGACTGGGACTCGATGTCGGCCAGCACGCTGGCCCCGGTGGTGGTGAAGCCGGACATGGACTCGAAGTAGGCATCGACGGGGCTTGCGAACATGCCGCCGAACAGGTAGGGCAGACCTCCCAGCGCCGCGGCGACCAGCCAGCCGACGCCCACGATGGCCAGCGCCTCACGGGAGTACATGCGTCCCTGGGCGTCACGGCCCAGCCACCACAGGCCGCCGCCGAGGGCCTCGCACACGACGATGGAACCGGCGAAGGCCAGGATCACGCGCGTCTCCCCGTAGTACAGGCTCCAGGCGGCTGCCGGGAGCATGCACAGCCCGAAGAAGGCGAAGAGGAGGCCCAGGAAGCGGGAGAGGATGAGGTAGTTCATGGCAGGGAGGGGCTCAGGATGAGGTGAACATCCGCAGGACGTCCTGGACCACCGCGCTCCGGGCGATCATCACGACACGGTCCCGCGGCAGGATGGAGTCCTTGCCGGTGGGGATGAACACCTTGTTCTGGCGCACGATCGCGGCCATCAGGGAACCCCGCGGAAATCCGGCGTCGGCCAGGATCTGGCCCGAGATGCGGGCGCCGTCACGGACCACGAATTCCATGATCTCGGCCTGCTCCTTCTCGAGGACGCTGCGGGCCAGGCACTCCGGCGACAGGGTCATGTCCAGGATGTGCGCGCTGAAGATCGCGCGCGGAATCAGGGTGTGGTCCACGCCCAGCCGGCCGGTCAGCACCGTGAAGTCCGGCTGGCGCACGACGGCCAGGCAGTGGGCGATGCCCAGCTCCTTGCCGAGCAGGGCCGCCAGGATGTTGCGGTCGTCCTTGTCGGTGGCGGCGATGAACACCGAGGAGTTGAGCAGTCCGTCGGCCTTGAGCGACTCCATCGAGGTGGCATCGGAGTTGATGACCTCGGTCTTGGACAGCAGGCGGGAGGCCTCCTCGCAGCGGCCGATGTCCCGCTCCACGAGCTTGACGGAGAAGCGGTGCTTCTCGAGCTTCTGCGCGATGAACAGCCCCACCGAGGAGGCGCCGGCGATGGTCACAGTGTTGGGCCGCGCCAGCTTCTTCTTGAGCAGATCCTCGAATGCCAGGATCTTGTGGGACTTGCCCACGAAGGTCACCAGATCGCCCCGCCGGATCTGGTCGTCGCCGCGCGGGATGATCGTGTCGCTGCCCCGCATGATCAGACCGATGAGCGTGTGCTCGGGGAGCTGGATCTGGGAGATCGGCTTGTCCAGCCAGGGAGATTCGTCGATCTGGAAGGAGAAGGCATGGACCAGCCCGCCGGCGAAGTCGTCGAGGGTGACCAGCCCCGGGTGTTCCAGGTACGACACGGCCTGGCGTGCGGTCAGTTCCTGCGGGCTGAGGATGCGGTCGACGTGGAAGGCCGAGGCCAGCTCCAGCGCGTCGTCGTAATACGCGTGCTGCCCGATGCGGGCGACGGTCTTTTTGGCGCCCAGTTTTTTGGCGAGGGAGGCCGCCACGAGGTTGGCCTCGTCATGCCCTGAGGTGGAGACGAAGAGATCGCACCGATCTACGCCGAGCTGCCGCAGCAGCACCGAAGAGGTGCCCGAGCCCTCCACCACGCGCACGTCCAGCGCGAAGTCGAGGTTCCTCACCTTCTCGGGGTTGATCTCGACGACGGTGACGTCGTGTCCTTCTTCGGTCAGGATCCGGGCCAGATGGGTTCCGACCTGACCTGCGCCCATGATGAAAATATTCATGCTCGCCCTGGCTCCATGGTGTTCTTCAGCCTGCGCCTGCGCCGGATCCCGGCAGGTGTGATGACCACCTGCCTGAGGGAAACCCGACCGCGCGGTGACGCACGTCTATCATAAAAACGGGGAAAACTGTACCGGAGAAAACAGGAGGTGGAATACAAAAGAACTGAGAATTAGCGCTCGTTTACGTTCAGTTCCGGCATGGCCTTCTTGATCTTCGCGATCTCGCCCTTGGAGAAGCCCTTGGACACGGTGAGCGAGCGCAGTTTGGTGAGCTTCATGATCGGGCCCAGAGATTTCACCTTGGACCCGTTGATGTCCAGGGACCACAGGTTCTCGGCCTTGGCCAGGGGGGAGAGGTCGGCCACGGCGGTCTTGGAGATCGTCACCGACGTCAGGGCGGTGAGCTCCTTGAGCGCCTTGATGTCCTTGATCTTGGTGCCGCCCAGATCCAGGCGCTGGAGCTTCTTGCACTCGGCCAGCGCGTCGATCTTCTCCACGGGCACCGAGTTCAGGGAGAGGTTCTCCAGCTCGGTCATGTTCTTCACGGCGTCGATGTCCTTGAGATCGCCCTTGAGCCAGGACAGGGACAGGGATTTCATCTTCTTGGCTCCGGCCAGCAGGTTCATGTCCGCGAACAACGTGAACTGCAGCCAGACGTCGTCGAGCTCGGGCAGCTTGGCCAGCACGGAGAAGTCGGTGGACTTGTTCATGTAGAGGTTGAGCTTCTTCAGTTTGGTCAGGTTGGCCAGGGGCGCCAGGTCCGTGACCGGGCAGGCATACAGGTCGAAGTCCTCGACGTTGACCAGCTTCTCGGCGAACTTGATGGTCTCGACCTCGCTCATGTAGAAATTGATGTTCGTGAGGGTCACGGCCTCGGCCAGGGCGTCGACGTCGTTGACGTGGGTGCCGTAGAAGGTCAGTTGCTTCAGGTTCTTCAGGCCCGCCAGAGGCTTCAGGCTCAGGCGCTTCTTGTTGTCCTTGTCGTCTTCCCACTTCAGGGAGGCGGCCTTGAGCTCCTCGAGCTTGGCGAGCTTGGCCAGGGGCTCGAGGGTGTCGATCTTCGTGTAGGAGATCTGAACCTTCGTGACCCAGGGCAGGTTCGCGATGGTCTTGAAGTAGTCGTTGCCGACGCCTTCGCGGAACTGGATCTCGAGCTTCTCGAAGTCCTTCTGCTTTTCAATCTCCTCTTTCACCGACTTGGTGACCACGGAGATCTTGCAGGCGCCGTAGTTGCACTCGATCTTCTCGTCCTCGGGCTTGACGTTCTCGGCCTTGACCCAGCCGGCGTCCTCGGCGGGCTTGTCGGGCGTCTTGACGTCGCCGGCGGCGGGCTTCTTGCCGTCATCGGCGGGCTTGGCGTCATCTTTTTTCTTGTTGCACCCGAGCAGGGCGAGGGAGAGGGACAGCAGCAGGATCGTGATCTTTTTCATATGAACCTCCATTCAGGTGAAGGAAGCATGATGCTGCCGGTTGAAAAATGCAAGGTTTTTTGGGTTGTCAAAGTATATAAAATAACAACATCACACCTCCCCCTTGATCCGGCCCGCGCGGGTGGTTACAGTGCCTGCGCCTGGAGGTATGCAATGAGCGAAAAAGGCCAGATCAGTATCAGCGCACAGAACATTTTTCCCATCATCAAGAAATGGCTTTACTCAGAGCGGGAAATTTTCCTGCGGGAGCTGGTCTCCAATGGTGTGGACGCCATTACCAAATTAAAGATTTTGGCCGGAGATGGCAAAGTTGAGCTCGGCGAGGAGCCGCTGCAGGTGAAGGTGACGTTCTCCACCGATGCCAAGACCATCACGGTGGAGGACAACGGCATCGGCATGACCGTCGAGGAGGTCCGGAAGTACCTCGGCCAGATGGCCTTCTCCGGCGCCGAGGAGTTCATCGCCCAGTACCAGTCCGGCAAGGACGGCATCATCGGCCACTTCGGGCTGGGGTTCTACTCCGCGTTCATGGTGTCGCGCAAGGTCGAGGTGGAGTCGCTGTCCTGGCAGGAAGGCGCGCAGGCCGTGCGCTGGAGCTGCACCGGCGAGCCGGAGTACACGGTCGAGGAGAGCACCAAGGCCGACCGCGGCACACGGATCATCCTGCACGTGGCCGACGATGACGAGGAGTTCCTCGACAGTTGGAAGCTGCGCGAGATCCTGCGCCGCTACTGCCGCTTCCTGCCCGTACCGATCCTGATCGGCGACGAGGTCGTCAACCCGGAGCCCCCGCTGTGGGTCAGCAAGCCCGGCGATCTGAAGGACGAGGACTACATCGCCTTTTACAAGAAGATGTTCCCGGCTGACGACGAACCGTACTTCTGGGTCCATGTGAACGCGGACTTCCCGTTCCACCTGCAGGGCGTGCTGTTCTTCCCCCGCCTCAACCGCCAGGACGACCTGCGCAGCGACCGGATGCACCTGTACTGCAACCGTGTGTTCGTGTCCTCGGAGATGAACGTGCTGCTGCCGGAGGCCTTCCAGTACATCCGCGGCTTCATCGACAGCCCGGACATCCCGCTCAACGTATCGCGCTCGTTTTTGCAGCAGGACGCGTCGGTCCGCAAGATCGCCTCGCACCTGTCGAAGAAGATCGCCGACCGGATCGTGGAACTGTCCACGGAGCGGCCCGAGGAATACGCCAAGATGTGGAAGGAGCTGCATCCTTACGTGAAGTTCGCCTGCATGCGCGACGACAAGTTCGCCGAGCGCGTGTCGGCGGCGCTGATCTACGAGAAGAGCGACGGCACCTTCACCTCCCTCGAGGCCGTGCTCAGGCAGAAGTATGGCGAGGACTACGCCACCGACGCCACCGAGAAGCACATCTACTACGCTGTCCCCGGCGAGACCCTGCGCAGCCTGATCCA
>PHAZ01000111.1 GCA_002841825.1 Deltaproteobacteria bacterium HGW-Deltaproteobacteria-22
CCGGCGGGATCAGCACGGAGCCGCGTCCGCCGACGCCGATGCCGGTCCACTCGAGCTCCACGTCGGTGGGCAACGCGGACTTCATCATGATCAGGGCCTCGACCGTGGCAGGCATCGCGCCCGGAACACCGAGCACGAACGTGAAGTGATACGGCGGCTTCACCAGGCCCTCCTTGATGAGGATGCGGGCGTTGTACACGTGGCCCACGTCAAAGCACTCGAACGTCGGCTTGACGCCCGTCTCGAGCATGGTCTTTGCAAAGCGGCGCATGCTCGGCAGGCTGTTGGGCAGGATTTCGTCTGCGAAGTTGACCGAGCCGCAGTCCAGGCTGGCCATCTCCGGCCCCATGGCGACGGGGCCGAGACGCTCGTCGTCGCTCATGCCGATGGCGCCGCCGGTGGTGAACTCCACGACGATGTCGGTGACGGTGCGGATCGCCAGCAGGCATTCGTTGAAGCGCTCGACGGAGGCCGTCGGGTTGCCGGCGTCGTCGCGCACGTGCAGGTGCACGATGGAGGCGCCCGCGTCGCGGCAGGCCTTGGCCGCAAGTGCCATTTCCTGGGGCGTGACCGGCAGCGCGGGCTGCTGTTCCGTGGTGGTTTCCGCTCCTGAAATCGCTGCAGTGATCATAACTTTATTCATAATGGTCCTCCTGTTGCATGGGCCGGTCCCCGGGCGCCAGCGCCCTTCGAGCCGACGGGCCCAGAGTATCCAAAACGAAAGGAGGATTCAAACACTATTCTCGCAGTCGCCCAACGCACAATTTTGCGGGCGGTTCAACCATTTGATACACCTGTCGCGTGCGTATTTCACCTCGATGTATTCCATATTTCTTGACAATTGTGTGCGCGTGGTTCCAGCCCGCCTGTCGCACCGGCAGGGAAGGTCCCGTCGATCCGGCTCCCACGATCGTCCGGATCGAGGTGCAGCAGATGCCCTTCGCCGGAGCCCCGACCTTCTCGGCGGGGGAAAACCTGTTTGTCGATCGCCTTCGCACGGCGGGGTCGGAGACCGGCACGAAGGTGGCCATCGGGCGCAGCATCCATCGGTACGCAAGGCCGCTGGGCCTCAACGTCAACTGGTCCCTGCGGCCGGCGGCCCGCATCCGCCCCGTCACCGAAGGCGACCACATGCTCGACCACGCCATCGAACTGACCGTGCAGAGCACCCTCACACCATTGTTCCCGCACGCTCCGGGCGACGTGCACACCGCCGTGGCGGGGCGCTGGATCCAGTACGCCCAGGCCGATGTCAAGTCCTTCGACGAGCGCCTCCTGGCGGAGCTCGGCGACGCCTTCCTGGAGACGCTCACGCTGCTGTGGATGGACGCCGAACTTCAGGACATGGCCCCGTTGCAGGTGCTGCGCCTGCTCTCCTCGGAGAACGCCCATCAGAAGCGGGCGGCCGTCGAGGCGGTGAAGAAGCGGCGCCTCCTGGTCGCCGTGCCCGCGCTGATCCGCATGCTCGACAGCGATGAGAGCCTCTCCCTGCGCATGACCGTGGCCGGCGTGCTCGCCCAGCTGGGAGATCCGGCCGCCGTCGAGCCGCTGGCCGAGTTCGCGCTGCTGGTCACGCCCGAGCAGACGGTCTACCTCTGCTCGGAGATCGCCCGAATCGGCGGAGACGACGCCCGCCGCTTTCTTTACTGGATCTCCACCTCCCACCGCCACCCCGACGTCCGCAAGGCCGCCTCCAACCTGCTGCGCTCGATGCTCAAGGAGCTGCCCCTGCACTGAGCCTGTCGGCTGCTCCCCGAAAGGAAATCCCGATACGTTCCTAGGAAAACGGTCCAATGTATGATAAAAAAACGGCACCCGGGGAAGCAGGCCGGTGAAACCGGAAGCTGCGCCGGCCGGGAATGAGGCACGCGTGAAGCCATCCAACAATGAGCCCCTCATAGGAAAAACCATCGCCGGGCGTTTCCGGATCATCGACTTCGTCGGCAGGGGTGGCATGGGCACGGTCTATCTGGCCGAGCACGAGACCCTGCCCCGCCGCTTCGCGATCAAGATCCTGAAGAGCGAGTACCTGACCAACGAGTTGTTCGTGGAGCGGTTCCGTCGCGAGGCCATCGCATCCTCCAGGGTCGTGCATCCCAACGTGGTGTACATCACCGACTTCGGAAGGCTGCCTGAGGGCAACTTCTACATCGTGATGGAGTTCCTCGAGGGCATGGGCCTGGACAAGCTGCTCGAGGCCCAGGGAAGGATTCCGCTCACCCGGGCCCTGCCGATCCTGATCCAGCTGGCCGACGCCCTCGATCACACCCACAAGATGGGCGTGATTCACCGCGACCTGAAGGCCGAAAACGTCCTGCTCGTGGAGGAGCGCAACCGCGTCGACGTGGTGAAGATCCTCGACTTCGGCATCGCCCGCCTGATGGTCCCGGACTGCACCAATTCCCGCATCACGGCCCAGGGGCAGGTCTTCGGGACGCCCGAGTACATGTCTCCTGAACAGGCCTCCGACAAGGCCATGGACGGACGCTCCGACATTTACAGCCTCGGCGTCCTCGCCTTCGAACTGGTCACCGGACAGCCGCCGTTCCTCAACGAGAATCCGGCCGACATCCTCCATGCGCACCTGTCGCAGATGCCCCCGCCGCCCTCGGCCCTGGTGCCCGATTCGCACATCCCCCGCGTGTTCGACGGGGTGGTGCTCCGGTGCCTGGCCAAGAAGCCCTCGGAGCGCTACGCCACCGCAGGAGAGGTCCGCGCCGACCTGCAGAAGGTCCAGACGGTGATGCTGAACCTGGCCTCCCAGCTGGCCCAGCTGCCGGAGACGCCGCACCGCGAGCACGCCGTCGAGATCCTTCCCCGCCCCCCCGAGGCAGCCACCGACGAGCGGGGCATGTCCCTGATCGAGATGCGCACCGCCGTTCACGAGACGCTGCTCGAGCTCACCCTTCGGCTGGTGGAGGCGGGCATCCTCGACATCTCCTACTCGCGCGTCATCGACGAAATCATCCACAATGAGAACGAGATCGCCTCGTTTCAGGCCACCATCGCCCTGAGGGAGCAGGAATTCGAGCAGATCCGCTCCGAGTTCGCCCGCCAGGAGAGCGCGCTTCGGTATTCCATCCTCGACCTGACCCAGGAGATCAAGCAGCATTCTGGCCCCACGACGACCCTGGAGCGGATGGCCCGCAAGAATGAACTGACCAACCAGGTGGACTCGCTCAAGGGCCGGCTCGGCGCCATCCAGGTTGAAAAACGTGAAAAAATCATACGGTTGAACCGCGAACTGGAACAATACCGGCACCTGAACGAAGACCGTGAGATCAAGAGCGCGGGCTTCTACAGCACGATCCTGGAGGCACTGCATCAGGTGCGCGCCCAGGATCCGCGGGCCTCCCAGTTGAAGTTCGGCATGATGTTCGAGAAGCTCGATCGCATCCGCAACAACATGGAAGCACTGCGCCAGCATACCGGCAACTGACACGGCAGGAACACATGAGCAGCAAGAGCAAAGGTTCAAAACTGAAAATCCGCACGAACGTGCGCAACATCGGCATCACCGCGCACATCGACGCGGGCAAGACCACGCTCACCGAGCGCTTCCTGTTCTACACGGGCAAGATCCACCGCATGGGTGAGGTTCATGACGGCGCCGCACAGATGGACTGGATGATCCAGGAGCAGGAACGCGGCATCACCATCACGGCCGCCTCGACGTACTTCCAGTGGAACAACCACGAGTTCCAGTTGATCGACACCCCGGGGCACGTCGACTTCACCATCGAGGTCGAGCGGAGCCTGCGCGTGATCGACGGCGCCGTGGTCGTGTTCTGCGCCAAGGGCGGCGTCGAGCCCCAGAGCGAGACGGTCTGGCACCAGGCGGACAAGTTCCACGTCCCCCGGATCGCGTTCATCAACAAGATGGATCGTGTGGGTGCGGACTTCTTCCGCGTCAAGGAGGAGATCGCCGAACGTCTCGGCGGCAGCCCGGTGGCGCTCCAGTTGCCCCTCGGCGCAGAGGATCGCTTCCATGGCGTGGTGGATCTGGTCACGGGCACCGCCTGGCACTTCACCGGCCTCGAAGAGGATCCGCCCAGGGAGATTCCGGTCCCCGCCGATCTGGCCGACGAGGTCACGCTCCACCGCGAGCACCTCATGGAAAAAGCCGCCGAGCAGCTCGACCACCTCACGGACAAGTACCTCGAGACCGGTGAACTGTCGGTCGAGGAGATCCGGGCCGGCATCCGTGCGGGCACCGTCGGGGGCCGCATCGTCCCGGTCTTCACCGGCTCGGCCCTGCGCAACATGGGCGTGCAGCCGCTGCTCGACGCCGTGATCGACTACCTGCCCTCGCCCGCGGACCTGAAGCCGGTCCACGGACGCATCCCGAAGTCGGGAGAGGCCGTCGAACTGCCGCAGGATCCCAACGGACAACTGGCGATGCTCGCCTTCAAGGTCGCCATGGACGGCACCCGCAAGCAGGTCTTCTTCCGGGTCTACAGCGGACATGTCGAGGAGGGCGATGACCTGCTCAACGTCCGCGTCCAGAAGAAGGAGAAGTTGTCGCGCATGTTCCGGGTCCATGCCAACAAGAAGGAGCCCATCGACAGCGCGCAGGCTGGAGACATCTTCCTGGCCCTGGGCATGAAGTCGGTCATCACCGGCGACACGGTCTGCCTCGGTGGGGAGCCGCTGCTGCTCGAGGCCATCGACACCTACGAGCCCGTCATCTCCATGGCGGTGGAGCCCAAGAACATGGAGGAGAAGGAGAAGCTCGAACAGGCGGTCCTGCGCCTGATGGAGGAAGATCCCACCTTCCGGGTGCACGAGGACAAGGAGACCGGGGAGACGCTGATCTCGGGCATGGGCGAGCTGCACCTCGAGGTCGTCATGGACCGGCTCACCCGGGAGCACAACGTGCAGGCCAAGGCGGGCAAGCCGCAGGTCGTGTACCGCGAGACTTTCCTGCACTCCACCTCCGGCGAGGGCGTCTTCGAGCGCGTCGTGGAGGAGGACAACAAGGAACGCAGACTGTATGGCCGCGTCAAGCTCGAGGTCGCACCACTGGCGCGCGGCGCCGGGGTCGAGGTGGTCATGGCCGCCGGCCTGCGCGAGAAGCATCCGACGCACCTGAAGTTCCTCGAGGCCGCCATGCAGGGCGCCTCCGAGGCTGCACGCTCGTCGGGGGCGCGCGGCTATCCCGTGCAGGACATCCGCATCACGCTGCTCGACGTCGGCTTCGCCGAAGGTGCACAGCCCACCGAGGTCGCGTACCTGATCGCAGCGCAGGAGGCCTTCCGGCATGCGGCCACCAGCGACGGCTGCCGCCTGCTCGAGCCGATCATGCGCGTCGAGGTGGTCACCCCGGACGCCTATGTCGGCGATGTCATCGGCGATCTGGGCCAGCGCCGCGGCCGCGTCGAAAACATGGAGATGCGCGGCGACCGTCGCGTCATCCAGGCGTTCGTGCCCATGCGCAGCATGTTCGGCTATGCCACCGAGCTTCGCTCCAAGACCCGCGCCGGCGCCCAGTTCACCATGACCTTTTTCCGCTACGGCACCGTCGACGACGTGTAACCATTATCCAGACGGCTGGGACGACTCCCGGCCCGGACGTTTTCTGGCGAGGTGATCAATGAAACGTGAATACCCCGAGACCATCCCCTACGGCTTCATGGGTGTGCCCCGCGTGGACAGCCCGGAGATCGTGCTGCTGCCTGTGCCCTACGATTCGACGACCTCCTACCGTCCTGGCTCACGGGACGCGCCGGCCGCCATCATCGAGGCCTCCCGCAACATGGAGACCTACGACGAGGCGCTGGATGTCGACGTCGCGGATCTGCCCATCGGCACCCTCGAGCCGCTGATGCCACGCATGGCCGGACCACAGGCCATGGGCGAGGCCATCGAGGCCGCCGTGGCCCACCACCTGGAGGCTGGCCGCATGGTCGTCACCCTCGGCGGGGAGCACTCCGTCACCATCGGCGCCGCGCGCGCCTATGCGGCCCGCTTCCCCGGTCTGCAGTTTTTGCACATCGACGCCCATGCCGACCTGCGCGAGGAGTATGAGGGCACCCCCGAGAACCACGCCTGCGTCGCCCGGCGGCTCGTCGATCTGGGCCCCCTCGTCGAGGTCGGCATCCGCTCGCTGTCGGCGCCTGAGATGGACTTCGTACGCGCCCGGAACCTGCGCATCTTCTGGGCCCGCGAGATCCTGGAGGCCGGGCCGGAGTGGGTGTCGGCCGTGGTCGGTGCCCTGGATCCTGCGGCGCCGCTGTACGTCACCCTCGACGTGGACGTGCTCGATCCCTCCATCATGGCCGCCACCGGCACGCCCGAGCCCGGTGGCCTTCTCTACCACCACCTGACCCGCCTGCTGCAAGCCGTGTTCACGGGCCGTCGCGTGGTGGGTTTCGATGTGGTCGAACTGATGCCGATTCCGGGCATGATCGCCCCGGACTTCCTGGTCTCCCGCCTGCTCCTGCGCATGCTCGCCCTGTACGCCAGCACCCGGTGACGGAACCCCATACATCAAGAGAGACTGCGGAAAAGACGGAGGGGGAGCGGAGAAGAACGGATATGAGAGACTGCGGAAAAGACCGAGGCGTTGTGGCTATGGAACCACTCAGGTAACCAAACGCATCTGTCTTTTCAGTTTCTTTTTTCTGTCTTTTCAGCAGTCTCTTCTTGTCACAACTTGGTCAGGTCATCGGGGAGTGCCCGCACTGCGCGAGCCAGCCGTTGAGGGATTCCGGAACGGAGTCGAACCTCACCGCGCCCAACTGGACCGAGGCCGTCTGGATCTGACGGATGAAACGGGCGGTGACGCGCACGAGCCCCTCGATGCCAGGCAGTGAAAACTCCAGGATCACCGGAGACGGTGCCATGGAATCCGACGCGCGCTTGAGCGCCATGCCGGACTCGGAGATGTCCGTCGCCACGCACATCACCACGCCACTGGCGGAACGCTCGCGCACGGAAATAACCAGGGGAATGCGGGAATTTCGACGACGTTCAGGGGGGAGTAGTGTGGTGTTCATGTCCCCTTTTTACTACAATGTAGGATAGATGTCAAATCGAGGAGGGAAATTATTTGTCTTTCTTGGACTCTTCGGTTTCAGCCTGCTTGGTGCACTTTTCTTCGTCCATGGGCAGGAAGAACGGGTCCGGATCCAGGGAGACCGTGACCTTGTTCTTCACGAATCCGATGCAGCCGCAGCCATTCTCGTTGACATTTTCCGTATACTTCGGGCAGAACGCGAAGCCGGATATTTTTTTCATGTCAGACTCATTCTCAAACTGCTTGTGCTCGCCGAACAGGGCTTCGTCGATGGGGTTGTACGCCCAGATGTCGACCTTGTAGGTGCCGGGGTTGCCCGTGAAGTACGCGCGTCCCTGCTTCTCCTTGTTCTTTTCGGCCTTCTTCTGGGTCTCCAGCTGGGCAGAGGAGAACGGATACAGGTACACGGTGTAGGTGTATTTCGGGTCCTTCAGGAGTTCTTCGCCCTGGCACTTGAAGCCCGGCTTGGAGTCGGCCACAGCCTTGTCGGCCTCGGCGAACTCGCAACCCGTGTTGCGCCAGAAATGGAAGGTCACGAAACCGGCATAGTCCTCACGCACCTTCACCTCGACCTCGGCCTTGCAGCCGAAGCGGTGCTGGGTCATCTGCCGGACCTTCACCTCAGGGAACATCGTGGTGTCGTCGCCGATGGCGTTCTGGTCGAAATTCTGCACGTTCACGGAGATCGCGTCTGCGGACACCTTCTTGGCGCCCTCAGGGATCGTCTTGGTGGCCTCATAGGCTGCCCGCGTCCAGAACCAGGAGTACCCGATGCCCAGCTTGGGCATCTCGCACTCGAGCACGCGCTTGCAGGAGCGCTCGGGCATGCCCTGCGCGAAACCCTTGTAGATCTGGGCCGCAGAGTTCGGAATCTCGGAGATGAAGTTCGGATCGTATTCGAAGTTGATGCCCTTGAGCAGGTCCTTGGGCCCCGCGTTCATGATCGCGCCGGAGGCGTCCTTGACGAACTTGCAGGCCGGGCTGTTTCCGGAGAGATCCTCACAGATTCCGGCCCAGCACTTCAGGCCCTGGGCGCACTTCACGTTCTGGCCGCAGCGCTGCCCCAACTGGGAAATGTTTTCCTTCTTCTTGCATCCCGAGAATGCGAAGAGGCCCATCACGGAAACGATCAGAATCCAAAACCGGTACGATGTGAACATGCTCTTCTCCTCCAGTGGGTCACGACGGGTTCAAAAAATGAATATTTCGACATCGAATGGCGTGACCGACTCCTTTTAACAAACTTTCGTGATCCGGATCCACCCTTTTTTTTATTGTTCCGCCGACGGCCCATGGACACGGCCCTGTCTCGTGGGGTTGATGAAGCACTCCCGGAAGCCGGCGCACCCGTCGCGGTCGATGCAGTCGACCGCCGGCCGGGCCTCCGCATAGCGGGCGACGCACCTGCGGACGAACTCATCCCGTGGTTTCAAGCTCACCGTCGAGGGAATGTCTTCGTCGGACAACATGCACTTCGTCAGGCGGTCGTGCAGGGAGGCGCAGCGGGTGGCCTTTCCTTGCCGCGGCTGACTCGAGCAGGCCATGATCGCCAGCACCGGAAGCCAGGAAAGAAAGTTTGATCTCATGGGACTTCTCCTTTGAGCAGAACAGCCAGCATAGCGTTTCCATGCGGCCGATTCAACACGGTTGAAAACGCCGGCCTTCGGCACTATGCTTGCCTGTGCTCACTTCCGCGGCCGGTCCGCACAGGAGTCCTCCAATGAAAAAACTGCTGTTCCTATCCCTCTGCCTGCTTCCAATGGCCTTCTCCTGTGGCGGCAAGAAAGGGAACAAGGAAGCACCCGCCCCGGAACAGGAACAGATCGTCCCGCCGGGCCCCACCGGGCACGCCGGCAAGCCAGCCCAGGTCCGTGACGAGGTCAACGAGACCCTCCGGATGCGTGAGCAGGAGAACGAACGGCGGCTGAAGGAAGCCACCGGAGAGTAATCCCGCCAATCACAGCAGGCGAAGCCCTCCACCGGCGGTCGCCGGAACGGGTGACGGTCCCCCCGCCAATCAGTAAGTGGAAATCCGGAGCGAATACAGGTTCGTGTCGTTGTTGGGGTAGGTGCCTTCGCCGTAGAAGCGAATCCAGTAGGTGCCCGTGGCGCCTCCGTTGAAGGAAGCGGGCATGTCGTAGACCTCGTTGTCGATGGGTGTGGTGCCGTCGTTGTTGGCGTAGGCGCCGGCCAGATAGACCACGCTGGAACCGTCGTACCAGTAGATCTCGAAATCAAGATCGCCGCGGGATCCGGTGAAGTAGAACGTGATGCGATAGTTCGTCGAGGCGCTGCGGTTGAACTTGAACCAGTCGTAGTCGCCACCGCAGACGGTCAGGTCGTCATAGCGCGTGCCCACGGTCACGGTCGTGGCGCTGGCCGAGCCGTTGTTGGCCTCGAAGCGGTCTGCCCAGCAGCCGGAATAGCATTGCGAAGTGTTGAACTGGCAGGTGGCGTTGCAGGCCAGGGTGCCGCCCCAGGCGAAGCCCTGGGTGAGGCAGGTCGAGTTGTTGAGGTTGGCTCCGTCGCAGGCCTCTCCACCGTCGATGAGGCCGTTGCCGCAGTTGTTCACGTTGGTGGTGCAGTTGGTCTCGTTGAAGGTGCAGTTGGCGTTGCAGGCCAGGGTGCCGCCGGTGTAGCCCAGGGTGACGCAGGTGGCGCCGTTGAGGTTGGTCAGGTCGCACTCCTCGCCGGTGTCGAGGATGCCGTCGCCGCAGGAGGTCTGGTAGCACAGGTTCTCGTTGAGGGTGCAGTTGGCGTTGCAGGTCAGGTCACCGCCGTCGTACCCCTGGGTGGCACAGGTCTTGCCGCCCAGATCCGGGCCGTCGCAGAGCTCGCCGGCGTTGATGGTGTCGTTGCCGCAGTTGGTGCAGCCGGACTCGTTGAAGGTGCAGTCACCGTGGCAGGCCAGCGCGCCGCCGTAGTAGCCGCGGGAGGCGCAGGTGGCGCCACCGAGGTTGCCGCCGTCGCAGGACTCGCCCTCGTTGAGGATCAGGTTGCCGCACAGCGAGGCTGCACACTCGGTCTTGTCGAAACGGCAGTTTTCGCTGCAGCGCAGGACGCCGCCGGCGAAGCCGAAGTCGGCGCAGGTGGCACCGCCCAGATCCCAGCCCTCGCACTCCTCGCCCGAGTCCAGCGTGCCGTTGCCGCAGGACAGGTAGTAGCAGGCCTCGTTGTCGAAGCGGCAGGCGCTGCTGCAGGCCAGGCTGCCGCCGTCGAAGCCGAGGGCCTCGCAGGACTGCCCGTTGAGGTTGGCCGTGTCGCACTCCTCGCCCGCGTCGAGCAGCGTGTTGCCGCAGTTCGGGTTGGTGCACTGGCTCAGGTCGAACTCGCAGGTGGCCACCGAACAGCCCAGGGTGCCGCCGGGATAACCCAGCGTCTGGCAGCCGGCGCCGCCCAGATCATGGCCGTCGCACTCCTCGCCGTCGTCGCGCAGTTCATTGCCGCACACCCCGGACGGACAGTCCTGGACGCAGTTGGACGGCCCCTCAGGGAACTGGCAGAGATCGTCGCCACACTTGGAGGTGTCGCGGGTGCAGCTGGCCGTGCAGGCGCCCACACCGGGGGGATCACACTCCTCGCCGTCCTCGATGGCGGAGTTGCCGCACACCGCGGCGATTTCCTTGGACTTGCCGGCGCAGGACGCCATCGCGACGAGACCCAGAACCAAGATCATCAGATAAATTGTATGATTTCGCATGACACCATCCATGGCCCAACGGGCAGCCGTCGGGGCCGTCCGCGCGCAATCCTCCTTATACCATGGTTTGTTGCGTCGGGCACCCTCGAAGTTTCGGATAAAAAATGCCCGAAGCGGCAGAATATCTTCCTACGCGCCTCGTTTTGGCCTATGATTTTGCCGGGTCCAGACCGGTCAACGACATCACCACGACCCAGGAGGTTTCTCATGAGGCACCCCAATCGTACTTTATGGATCACCGTGTTCCTCTTCCTGCTGCCCGCGGCCAACGCCCTGGCCCAGAGCACGGACGTCAAGACCAGCGCGGAGAACACTCCCATCGTGGCGGCCCCGGTCGCGCCGGTGGCCTACCAGAACCCACCGCCTCCGAAGACGCCCGAGATGTCCGTGCACCAGGTGCTCGAGGCCAACCGTTACAGTCTGTACGACCGCCACTACCAGAAGGTCGGCGAAGAGATCCGGATCACGCTCAACAACTCCGGGACCCCCTACCGCTGGACGATCACCGGCGCGCCCTCCAACGCCAGCCTCGATCCCACGGCCATGATCTTCTACTGGAAGCCCCGCACCTGGCACGTGGGCACGCACAACATCACCTTCACCGTGAGCGACGGCATCAACACCGCCTCCAAGACCATGGTGGTGAAGGTCCGCGAGGAGTGGGAGAGCTTCTTCCTGCCGGGCCTGGCGGCCACGACGTACATCCCGGCCAACAACGACCTGCTGGGCATCTTCTCCGGCATCTCCATCAACTACGTCTTCCTGGCCTGGGTGCACCGCAACGAGAAGCGCGGCCCCTCCCACGGCCGCCTGTACTTCAAGGTCGACATCCTCACCAGCTCCGAAAAGGAGATCGAGGACATGATCTACTACGCCTTCGGCCTGGATCTGTCCTTCGAGCGCAACCCGCGGCGGCCTTTCCTGATCCCGGTGTTCGGCCTGGAGATGGGCGGCTCGTACACCAGCCGACTGGTGCCCGTCGAGGGCTGCACCACCTCCGACACCGAGACCTGCATGGAAAAGCTCGGCGGCGTCTTCCACATCACCCCGACGTTCGGCGTGCACCTGTGGTCGGATCGCAACTTCTTCGTGAGCCTCACCGGCGGCTACACCTTCCCGATTCAGGACTACGAGAACCTGCGCGGCTGGCGCGTCAACCTCGGCCTGAACTTCACCATGTGGTAGTCCGACCGCAGTTTATCTACTTGTAATATTCGTCAACGGAGCTGGGGTTCAGGAACGACTTCGGGAGCTTGATCTGCAGGCTGA
>PHAZ01000112.1 GCA_002841825.1 Deltaproteobacteria bacterium HGW-Deltaproteobacteria-22
GGACCCTCGTCCGCAATGGGGATTCTCAACCATTATTACGAAAAATCATTCGCCTATGTCCATAATGATCTTGCCCTGACGTGAAACCACCTGGAATTGCATTGAAGGCGCGGGTGTGGCACTCTCTTCAGGTTGTTCCTCAATTTCATCGGGGAGTGACTTCGGAGGTGCCCATGTCCGTGTTTGAAAAGATTGAAAACGCCCTCAAATTGCTGAATTCGACCACGCTGGCGAACCGGGTGATTCCGGTGGCGGCCGCCGCGTTGATTGGCGTCACCGCAGGCGCCTGCTATGCGGCTCCCCCGCAACGATCAGATCCATATCGCATGGAGACCCCCGACCAGCAGGTGGATTCCGCCCCGCCGGCGGAAGGTTCCAAGGCTGGCGAGCCGTTGCAGCCGGGGGCCGCCGAACAGCCCGAAGGCAAAACCAGTCCGACCCTTTGACCAACGCACACGGGGTCGCCGGAATCATAACAAAATAATCGAAATGGACCGGGGGTCGGTGTCCGTGGGGCGGAACGTTGGGGTCTGCGGCCGTTCCACAGGGCGCGAGGGGGTCGGCAGGGTTGGGCAGCAGGTTTCCAGGCCCTGCAGATAGGCCACCAGTGACCCCAGGACCCCGCTGGTTTCCATGCTGTGGACCATGCGGTTGCCCTCGCGGCGAAAGCGCAGGATGCCCGCTTCGCGCAAGACCTTCAGGTGCTTGGAGAGCACCGGCTGCGTCACCGCCACCTGCCTGTTGATCTCCGAGACGCAGCAGCCCTCTTTCTGAAGTGCCTGCCTGCAGTTTGACAACAGCGTCTCCAGGATGCGCAGGCGCACCGGATGTGCCAGCACGGCCAGCACGCGGGCCAATTCTTCGTGATCCAGGTCCATGTGGGCGGTGTTCATCCGCAGCCTCCTTTCGAAATGCCTCCCTGAGAGGAGCCACATCCGCACCCGGTGCCGGGAGGGTTGATGCCCCGCGTGTCGATGACCAGCAGGCGGACGTTGCCGAAGGCGTTGATCCACTCCGCCAAGGCCAGTAGGTAGTCGAGCCAGGAGAAGGCGAGCTTTCGGGGCTTCAGGAAGGGATCCGGTTTGCAGTCGCTGGACATGAATGCTCCTCTGGCGAGCCAGGATTCGCCGGTACAGTCAATATTCCAAAGAAGGAATATACCAAATATGGCATATACATGCAAGAAGAGCTGTGCGATTATTTCTGCACTTGGCAATGGTCATGGTCGCCAGGCACGGAGGTGGGTTTTCCGCTTGGCAGGGACTTGCATTTTGTCCACGGTCTGGCATACTTTTCAACGAATCGAAGGAGAAGATCTGCCATGAAAACCATTTCCCTCGCCAAGAAAGCCGTCGCCGGAATCCTCTCCGCGGGCGCCACCCTCCTGATCGCCGCCTGCTATGGTCCCATGAGCAACGGCACCTACCTGCTGGCCTCCGGGACCGTGGATGTGCCGGAAGGTACGCCCGACACCTATGGCGTCGAGGCCTGTGTCGAGTTCACCGAGAACGGCACGTCCTGCTATCCGGTCGGCGCCGACGGCTACTATTCCACGTATGCCCAGGGCGACCTCCAGCTCGATGACGCCAACCTCAACGGCTACCGCCTCTGCGTGCGCGATCCGGGTCAGGTCTTTGAGGAGAGCTGCATCGACGTTCCCGGGAACACGGGCACGTTCACCCATGACTTCTCCCTGGATTACACACCTGTAAAATAAAGACGGGGTCTCAGGCCTCCTGGCGGGACTGGGTGGCCCAGGGACAGCCGAAGGTCTCCACAAGATAGTTGTCAAGCTCATCGGCGCGGGGGCCCAGGCCGACCAGCTCGTCGCCGATACGTTCGCGCTGCTCGGGATCGTCGAGATCGGCGAGATGTGAGCGATAGGCGAGGTGGATCACGTCGTTGCTCATCGTGAACTGGTACGGCGGGACGGGATCACCCAGCACGTAGGTGTACAGTTCCACCAGGTTCTTGCGAGGGAGCTTGACCAGGGGCGCGGCCGAGAACAGGAAGGCGTCGCGATAGGTGAACACTCGAACCAGCGAGCTGCCGCGGTAGTAGGTCCAGAACTCGGGGGATCCCTTGCGCGCGAGCACCGGGTCGATGCCGGCGGCGGCAAGACGCCGCTCGACGAACTGCTCCACGAAGTTCAGTTGACGCTGCTCGAACAGCTCCGGATCCAGCTTCACGCCGCAGTTTTCGCAATACTCCACGGGCTCGCCGATGAGACCGGCACACGAGGGGCAGCGCACATGAAAGCCCCCTGTCACGCCATCCTCCTGGAACATCCGGATCTCCTCGGCGATGTACTCCGCGGGCAGCGCGAAGCCGATGTTCTGGGCGTCGCGGTACATCATGGTGTTCATTCCCACGACCTCGCCGTTCTCGTTGACCAGCGGGCCGCCGGAGTTGCCCGGGTTGATCGCCGCGTCGGTCTGGATGTAACGCACCTCGCGCTCCACGTGGTCCGTCGAGGACACGATGCCGCGGGTGACCGTGAAGGGCAGGTCGTAAGGGTAGCCCAGCGCGAACACGGGCTCCTGCTGCACCAGGGGCCGCTCCCCGACCGAGAGGGAGGGCAGGTCCAGCGCACGCCCCACCGAGATGAAGGCGATGTCCTTCTGGGGGTTCACCGTCAGCACGTGGCCCAGGAGCTTCTCGCCGCCGGGCAGCTCGACAGCCACGGTCCGCTCGCCGTCGACCACGTGGTGGTTGGTGATGATGGCTTCGATGTCCCCGTTCCAGAAGCCCGATCCGGTGGCGACGCCGCAGATGATCTTCACGACCGATTGCTTGATGTGTTCGATTTTTTCCATCGGTTCGTCTCCTTGCTTCCTAGGTGAAAGCCGGGTCCATGATTTTCTGGAAACTCTGCCAGGCGTGCTCGCCGGCGATCTCCCACTCCTGACCGCTCATCGCGGCCAGGGTGGCGGCCAGCTCCGCGGCCAGCTCCGCGGGCACGAAGAAGTTGTAGAGCACCTCGTACGCGGCGAACAGGTAGCAGATCGCGACGCCGTGGTTGTTGCGGTGGGCGCGGTCCTCCTTGGCCCACTCCCAGCGCGTGCCCATGCTCTTGCGGCAGGCCTCGATCTCGGCGGACTTCTTGGCGTTGATGAAGAAGTCGGCGCGGTAGAAGTCGGCCGCGAACGTCTCGCGATCGAGCTTGAGGTACTCCTCGATGTCGCGCATGAGCAGGCCGTGGATCTCCTCGGCGGAGCGCTTGTCCCAGAGATGGTTGATCGTCCGCTCCATTCGGGTGCGCAGGAAGCCCTGCGGGGAGATGACGTGGTCGATGCGCATCAGTTGGATGCCCAGGATCTCGAACGCGAAGCCGGACCAGCGCTTGGACATGTAGTATTCGGACGAGCGCTTTGCCTCGGAGAGGGCCTCGCCGAAGATCGTCCAGGCCTGCTCGACCTGCTCCCCGGGCAGGACCGTCACCTGCTTCTCCCCGAGGGGCATGGCGCCGAACTTGGTGACGTACTCGTCGTCGAGGGAGTCGCCGTTGATGCAGATCTCGAACAGCACGCGGTACATCTTGTTGGGCTCGGCCAGGGACAGCGGGCACTTGTACACGAACGTCAGACCGTCGTCGGCGAGCACGAGCCGAGGCAGCGTGAGGGTCCCCGTGTTCAGTTCGAGCACCTGGCGCAGCAACGGCGCCCGGCGGTCCTGCGCCAGCTTCACGAACGGTGCGGTGATCTCGAGTTGTCCGTCGGGCGTGATGCGGATCTCCACGATGATCGACCCGTGGGGGATGACCCAGTGGTTGGGCGACTTTTCGCAGGCGACGGCGGCCTCCTCGTTGACATAGCGCAGAAACGTCCTGAAGGACTCCTCGAACTTTCCTGCTTCGTAGAGCTGGACCGCAGGGGGGAAGAGTTCACGCTTGAGTTTGACCTCGTATTCGACCACAGGCGGCACGTATTGGGGGCAGAGATCCATGGGTCCACTCCTTCGGGTTGGGGTTGAACAGGCGCGGTCGGGCGACGGACCGGGTCCATCGCCGACGAACAGTATTTCCCAGTGCGGGGGCCATTGTCAATGGTGAAGCCGTCGCTGCCTGTGTCCTTGGACTCGGTCTTCATGTCCCAGCCTGATCGCCGCAGGGTCAGGTGAGGATCGCGGTCGTCAGAAGTCAATCTGGACCCAATACGCAAAGTGTAGTTGAAATAAATGATTTCAAGATGTACTTGGCTCCGGTATAATAACCGACAAGGAGGTCTCCATGCTGAAAACAATCGCAAAACCTATGGTTTTTCTGGTTTTTTCAGGAATGATGGTCCTCAGTTGCGACGACGGCAGCGGGGAAAAGGGGAATGTTTGCGGCAATGGCATCCTGGAAAACGGCGAATTGTGTGATCTTGATCAATTCGGGGACACGACCTGCGAGAGTATGGGCTTCGATGCGGGGGAATTGACGTGCGGCGCCGATTGTCAGCCGGTGACCTCCGGGTGCAGGGCCTGCGGCAACCAAAGGCTGGATCCGGGGGAGGCCTGCGAGGTCACCCTGGGGGACCGCTCCTGTCTCGCCGCCGGGTACATCCTCGGGATCGCCGTCTGCACGGATGAATGCACCCTGGAGACCTCCGGCTGTGAGGTGCCGCTGGCCTGCGGCAACGGTGCGCTGGATCCGGGGGAAGCCTGTGACCTGACCGCGGAGGACGGTGGTGTTCCACCTGAGGTGACCTGCGGGAGTGTCGGTCTGCTCCCTGGCGTGGTCGTCTGCGATGAACACTGCCAGCTCGATTACATCGGCTGCAGCCAGCCCGCGGGTACGTGCGGCAACGGGCTCCTCGACGGTGGGGAGCAGTGCGAAGACCGTGATCTCGGCGGCAAGACCTGCGAGGACCGCTTCTTCTTCGGCGGCGGCACGCTGCGCTGCCACCCCGACTGCACCTTCGACACGAGCGCGTGCTCGCCTGTGCGGGAGGGCACCACCGGAGGCGAGCCCTGCGAGGTCGGTCTGCCCTGCTATCCTGCCGACTTCACGCTGATTCTCGAGAACGGGCTGATGCCCCACGTGTGTGTGAATCCCTATGCGGAATTCAACGAGCTCGCGGTGGCCGCCTGTTTCCCGTCCTGCGAGCGTCACGCCGACTGTCCGCTGGGCCGGGTCTGCCTCGAGAGCGACGGCGTCCACTACTGCGGCTGGCAGTCCTGTGACACGCCCGGCGAGGCCTGCACGCTGATGAGCGGACTTCCGGGCTTCTGCGGCGCCTACCGCACATGCGTGATCGCCGGCGTGCGTGAGTTCGGTCAGGAGTGCGTCGTGTACGAGAACGTCGTCACCGAGACGAGCTTCCCCGTCTTCAACTTCCAGTACAACCCGCTGGCCCTGTGCGCCAGGGGGACCTGCGTGCCCTTCGACGATCCGCCCAACAGTCCCTACGGGACCTGCAGCGCGCCACCGTGCGACGCCACGGGCGTGCTGGCCGGCACCGTGCCCGACGCCTGTCCGCCGATGTACAACTGCATGAACACCTCGGTGGTCCAGATCCGGTCGTGGGCTCCCGATCGTCCCACCCGCTCCCCGGATCGCGGCGAGTGTCTTCCCATGACCGACGGGCTCGTGGAATACCAGGCTGGCCAGATGGCCTGCAACGTGGTCACGCAGCGGATGACCTACCAGGATCTTCCCTGTCCGGAGGGCCACCTGTGCGTGCCGCCGATCGTCCCTGACTACCAGTTCCCGGGCAGCCTGTACGGCACGTGCGAGCGAACTTCCGGGACGCCGCTGTCGCTGGGCGTCCGGTGTTCGGCGAACCTGCAGTGCGGCGCCGGCGCGGCCTGCGTGATGTCCGACCCGTTCTCGACGATCGATCTCACCGATTACCCGAAGGCCTGTCGTCGTGCCTGCGACGCGGCCGTGTTCGAGAACAACCCTGCCTGCGCCGATCTGCCTGAGGGCACCGACTGGGTCTGCCTGAGCATCACACGCTTCTTCACACAGGATCACGGCCTGACCTGGACGGATCCGGACGACCCGGAGAACGTCGAGGTCCTCGACCCCTCGCCACTGGGTTTCTGTGTGCCGGACCAAATCTGAGGATTATTCCAGCCAGCCGCCGCCGAGGATGACGATCCACTCCGCGGTGCTCTCATCGAAGGGAAGGGTGCGGGGGTAGAGCAGGACGGTGGCGTCGAACACGTAGCCTCCCTGCCAGAAACCGGCCAGCAGCGCGGTGTCCTTGACCACGGCCAACGGCGCGTACCATTCCGCCTCGGTCAGCGGTGAGGCGTGATCCGAGAGATCGAAGCCGCGGGTCGATGGAATGTGCCCCGAAGGAGGACAGGCTTCGGCCAGGAGGGCCGCGTCGCGCCAGGCGGCAGGCCACGTGAGATCGCCGGCCGCGTCGCTTCCCCAGGTGCCGCCGAACACCACCAGGCCATTGAGGCCGCTGACGAGCGCTGCCGCCCCGCCTTCCTCGTAGAAGACCCAGTTGTCGCCGTGATCGTCGGGATTCACCAGGACCGCCTCCGAACTGATCCCGGTGTCACGCTCGGCCACGGCCCTGGCGCCGGCCTCGTCCATCCCGCCGTAGCTTCCGCAGAACAACTGGAACCCGAGGATCTCGAGGGTGAGATAGTCCAGCCGCACCGTCGCCGAGCAGGAGAGGCCGGCCTCGGAGTACATCTCGGTGGTCAGCGCGTCGGCCGCGGTCTCGCAGGCCGGAGAGACGCCCGTGCAGTTCACGAACACGAACGTGCAGTCGGTCCAGCAGCCCAGCTCTCCGCCCCCGAAGTTGAAGTCCGCGCAGGTCTTCCCGTTGAGGTTGTCGCCGTCGCACTCCTCCATGCCGGTGATGGCCCCGTCGCCGCAGCCCTCGACCACGCACGCCGGATCGTCGGCGCAGTCGGCGTCGTCACAGTCGATCTGACCGTCTCCGTCGTCGTCGAGCAGGTTGTCGCAGAGCTCGGGGTCGTTCGTGTTGTTGACGTTGTTGGCGTTGTTGACGTTGTTGGCGTTGTTGACGTTGTTGGCGTTGTTGTCGTCGTCGCACGACAGGATCATGCAGGAAAACGCCAGCAGCAGGATGATTGGCAGCCATCGACAAGTTTTCATGGAACGGACTCCTTCGTCTCGAGTTCCTGATTCATAGCAGGTTTGATCGATTTTGCCATCTCCTGAATCGAATGGCTCTGCCAGCGGAGGCTCCCCGAACTGTTCAGGATGCTATGGAAAATGCAGTTTCACTTTTTGTGGGGGCGGTGACAGTGGCAAATGGCGCACCTCTTGACAACACGAGCGTACCATGACAAGTGTTCCGTTGCCGTGAACATGGAGGTGTAAAGATGCGTTCTGGTACTGCTGTTGATCTCTTGAAATACAAAATTTTACTGAGCGCCCTAGTCGTTGCCGGCTGGCTGGTCGCCTGCGGAGGGACCGATGATCCGGGCTGCGTCTCCGGCAAGGTGGAGTCCTGTCCCTGCATCGGCGGCACGCAGGGCGTCCAGGTCTGTCTGGAGAACGAAACCTGGGGTGCCTGTGACTGCGGTGAGGAGAACCCCGACGGTGGCGTGGACGGGGACGTCGAGGCCGACGCGGACGCCGGGGCAGACCCAGATGCTGACGCCGAACCCGACGCGGATCTCCCGCCTGGCGCCTGCACCGCGGAGGAGGACTGCGCGGTGCCCATGGCCTGTGTGGGCGGTGGTTGCGTGGCGCCCGTCTCCGACCTGCAGGACTACGTGACGGCGGCGTCCGCTCGCTGCACTTCCTGGGTCTGGACCATCCAGCTCCCGGCGTTCTTCCCCGGTGGCGAGCGCTGTTGTTTCGACTACAACGAAAATGGCGTGCCCGATGACGCCTACGGATCCTTGCTGGAACTGATGGGCTCCATGCAGGGTGGTGCCTTGTCCCCGGAGGACATGTTGCAGGAGTCGGTCCAGTCCTTTGCGCAGTTGCTGGTCCTGGACTGGGTCATGCTGCCCCAGACCGGGGACGGGGACGTACGGATCTCCGTCTTCACGGGCGCGCCCAACGCCGATGGCAGCGCGGGAACGGCGGATCCGGATCAATGGAAGACCGGTCTCGGAACGGCCTTTTTGAATCCCGTCAGTTTCGGCACCCACGGTGCCCTCTGGCAGGTCAATCAGGCCCGGATCCTGGACCATGTCGTGGCCGGCGCGGGCGGCCCCATGCGTCTTCTGCTGCCAGGGATCTTTGGCGACGGCCTGCAGCCCACGGATCTCTATGATGTGCGCTTGCAGGTCACGCTGCCCGCAGATCCGCCGGCATGTCGTGGCGCCTTCTCCGAAGATACGCTGGTGGTGGTGGACGGCGGCGGAGATTTCATGGCCGGCGGCATGATCCTGGGGGGACTCATCCGGTTCGATGACGCCATGTCATCGCTGGACAGCGCCCTGCGCACCTGCGCATGTGCTGGTGTGGATCCCGATCAGCCGGTGGTGGTATGGGAGGTGACAGCCGAACGTCTCAACGCCTCCTGCAACGAGGCGAACCTCCCCGATGACGGCAGCACCTGCACGGAGCTCGACGATCCGATCTGCCTCTCGGCGCAGGAGCGCTGCAACTACATGGGGATCATGCCGCAATTCTTCGACGTGGACCTGGATGGGGACGGCGTCGATGAGGCGATGTCCGTGGGGTTGCGCCTGGGCTTCTCCGGCGTCGCCCTCGGCGGCCTGATGAACTGACGTCCCCCTGCGCGCGGGGCGGTGCCGATCGGGAGCCATTCACCCTTGGGTTTTCCCTTTCGCACGATCCTTGATCGAAAACTTCAAGACCACATACACAAATCGTTGACGAACCTGAAAGCTCGCCTTCCGCGTGGTGTCAGGCTTCCCACGCGGCCATGGCCTCCGGGAACATGAGGATCGCGCGGGGCAGGATGCCGTGCAGGTAGGCGATGGCGACACCGTAGTTGGTCACGGGGACGCCCTGGGCGACGGCGCGGCGGATGCGCGTGAGGATCGCGGCCCGGTTGACCATGCAGCCGCCGCACTGGATGATCAGGTCGTAGCCGGTGAGATCCTCGGGGAAGTCGTGGCCGGCGCGAACGTCGAACTCGAGGCGGGCGCCGGTGACCGAACCAAGCCAGCGCGGCAGCTTGACGCGGCCGATGTCCTCGGAGATGGGGCGATGGGAGCAGGCCTCGGCGATGAGCACGCGGGAGCCGTCCTTCAGCCTCGAGATCGCGCGCACGCCGCGCACCGCCTCGGCGAGGTCGCCCTTGTGCCGGGCGAACAGGATCGAGAAGCTCGTCAGCGGCACCTCCGGAGGCACGTCGGCGTCGACCTTCAAAAACGCCTGGCTGTCGGTGACCACCAGCGCCGGCGGATTCCGCAGCACGTGGCGCAGCGTGTATTCCAGCTCGCGCTCCTTGACCACCATCGTGGCAATGTCCGCGTCGAGCAATTCGCGAAGCGTTTGAACCTGGGGCAGGATCAGGCGTCCCCTTGGCGCCTCCTTGTCGATGGGCACCACCAGCACCACGGTCGAGGGCGACTGCACCAGGTCGGAGATGATCGGCAGGTCCTCGTCGCGGCCGGCGGCCAGCTTCGACAGGGCGTCCTTGACGCGCTCCACGTCATCGGGGCGGGTCACGCTGAACCGCAGCACCGGGGTCTGCTCGAAGCGTCCCGCCAGGTCCGTGGTGAACGCGTCCAGCGACGCCGCGTCGGCCAGGTCTGCCTTGCCCGCGAGCAGCAGAAACGGCACCCGTGCGCCCTGCAGGTCGTCGACCAGGGCGGCCTCGAAGCGGGAGAACACGCCGACCTCGCAGATCAGCACGGCCAGATCCGCCCGTGCGAGCACCTTGCGGGTCTTCTCCACACGCTTTTCTCCGAGCTCCCCCTGGTCGTCCACGCCGGCGGTGTCGATGAGCACCACCGGGCCGAAGGGCTGCAGTTCGTAGCTCTTCTCGACGGGGTCGGTCGTGGTGCCGGGGGTGTCCGACACGATGGACATCTCCTGGCCCAGGAAGGCGTTCATGAAGGCGCTCTTGCCGACGTTGCGGCGGCCGAGCACGGCGATGTGGGTGCGGTTGGAGCGGGGCGTCGAGTTCATGGTTCACCCTGGGGCGGCGCAAAGCCCAGCGACAGGATGCGCTCGGGCCGCAGAAGGTCATCGATCTGGTCTCCATCGGCCACGTCGAGGTCCCGGCAGGCGTCGACTAGGTCCTTCCCGGTGCTGCGCATCTCCATCGCGACCCGCTCGGCGGTCTCGTGGCCGAAGGTGGCCAGCAGCAGGGTCGCGGCAGCCGGATGCGCCACCAGCTCGCGGCGCATGCGCCCGGTGTCGGCCTCCAGCCCGGACAGGGCGTGCACGGCCAGCAGGTCACTGGTCTGCGACAGCAGCGTCAGGGAGTGGAAGAACAGGTACGAGGCCAGGGGCAGGAAGGCGTTGAGTTCGAGCTCGCCGCGGGCGAACAGTCGGGCCGCCGTGGCCTCGTCGCCCTGCACGCGGACGGCGGCCATCTCGACGGTCTCGCAGATCACCGGGTTGAACTTTCCGGGCATGATCGACGAGCCGACCTGCACCGCGGGCAGGCGGATCTCGCCGAGCAGGTGCATGAGGCGCAGGTCGTGGGCGAGCTTCTCGAGGTTGACCGCGACGATCTTCACGATGGCGAAGGCCTCCGCGAGCAGGTCGTGGTTGGCCGTGGCATCGACGAGGTTCTCGGCGCGGGCCAGGGGGAGCCTGGTGGCCTGCCGAAGCTTGGTCACCACCTGCAGGATGAACGGCCGTGGCGCGGCCAGCCCCGTGCCGATGGCCGTGCCGCCGAGGTTGACCGTGCGCAGCCTCTCGCGTGCCTTGAACACCCGCCAGCGATCCCGGCTGATGGCCTCGGAATAGGTTGAAAACGAGCGACCCAGCGTGATGGGGACCGCAGGGGTCAGTTGAGTCCGGCCGAGCTTGACCACGCCGGCGAAGCGACGCTCGAGCTCCTGCAGCGTCAGCAGCAGGCGGTTGAGGGACTCCTCGAGATCCTCGAGCATCCACAGGGCGCACACGTGCACGGCGGTGGGGAACACGTCGTTGGTGCTCTGGTGGAGGTTCGCGTGGGCCATCGGGTCCACCGCGTAGTTGCCGGGCGCGTGCCCGAGCTTGAGCCCGGCGGCGTTGGCGGCGATCTCGTTGATGTTCATGTTCACGGACGTGCCCGCGCCCCCGGAGTGGGGGTCCACGACGAACCACTTCGCGTGGGCGCCGTCGGCCATCTCGCGCAGCGCGTCGAGCAGGGCGCCGGCAATGGGATCGTGCAGGTACTTCAATTCCGCCGAGGTCTGCGCACAGGCCAGTTTGACGGTGGAAAGGGCCCGGTAGAAGGCGTGCGGATAGGCGCTGCGGGTGACGGGGAAGTGCGACAGGGCGCGCACCGTGTGGATGCCGTACAGCGCGTCGGAGGGGACCTCCAGATCGCCCAGCGCGTCGTGCTCGATGCGGGTGGTCATGACGGGTTACTCCTGGGCTACATGAACAGGTCGCGCTCGCCGGCGCGGATCTTCGCGAGGTTGGCGTTGACCGCAATGCGGATCGCCTCGGGCACGTCTGCGAGCTTCCTGTCCATCAGGGCGCGGCCGATCTCCTTGGTCTCCTCGGAGGCGTAGTCAATGAGGTATTCCTCGAAGGTGAACAGCGCGTTGGGCAGGCACTTCTCCTTGATCGCACCGGGCTTGGCGTACTCCATGAAATCCAGGCCCGTGCGGCCCAGGCGGTAGCACGACGTGCAGAACGACGGCAGGTAGCCGTGGGCGCAGATGTCGCGCACGACCTCGTCGAGGGAGCGGTGGTCGCCCAGGCTGAACTGCTCGCACGAACCGTCCTCGCTGTAGCCGCCGGGGTTGGTGCGGCTGCCCGCGGAGATCTGCGACACACCCAGATCGAAGCTCGCCGCGCGGATCTCGGGGGTCTCGCGGGTGCTCAGGATCAGGCCCGTGTA
>PHAZ01000113.1 GCA_002841825.1 Deltaproteobacteria bacterium HGW-Deltaproteobacteria-22
CCCTCGCACATCATGCACTTGCCGGCGGCCTCGGAGTCCTCCTCCATGGCGCAGTTGCAGGGCAGCTCGACGTCGGCGATCTTCCATGCGCCGTTGATTTCCTTCATGAAATAGGTCTCGCCGCCGGAGGCCGGCACGGCGATGATGCCGCCGTCGACGGCCTTGGGATCCAGCGCCTCGAGGTGGGGGCGATCCTGGCCGCCGTCCATGTTGAACGTGGAGAGCGTCTCGAAGACCTGCTTGGAGCTGTTCTTTTCAAACAGTTTCAACTTGGACTTGCCCAGAAACAGGCCGATGGCGGCGAGCTGGTCGAGATAGGATTGGATGGTCTGCTTGCATGTGGATTCGTTACTCATGTGAATGACCTCGTCGATTGCGCGATGCAATCAGAATGGGCTGTCCTCCGGGGGAACGTAAATGGATGCGTTGTCCTCGGTCTTTGCGTTTTCGAATTTCGTGCATTCATGGATGAACTGCAGGTTGACGGTGCCGGTCGGCCCGTTGCGGTGCTTGGCGATGATCAGTTCGGCCAGGCCCTTGAGCGCCGGATTTTCGCGGTCGTAGTACTCCGCGCGATGGATGAACATGATGATGTCGGCGTCCTGCTCGATGGCGCCGGACTCGCGCAGGTGGGAGAGCAGCGGCTTCTTGTCCTTCTCCTTCTCCACCTCGCGGTTGAGCTGGGAGAGCACGATGACCGGCAGGTCCAGCTCGCGTGCCAGGGCCTTCAGTCCGCGGGAGATCTCGGAGATCTCCTGCTCGCGGTTGATGTTCTTGCCCGTGCGGCCGTGCATCAACTGCAGGTAATCGATCATGATCAGGCCGCGGCGGTGAACGTCGCCGGGCGGGAAGAAGTCGCGGTTGCTGCGCCACTGGCGGGCCCGGGCGCGCACGGTGTGCATGGAGATACCCGGCGTGTCGTCCATCACCAGGGGAGCCTTGTAAAGCTCGTTGCAGCCGTTGGTGATTCGCGAAAGCAGCGACGAGTCGCTGGTCTTCGAGGACGTGTACGTCATCTGGTTGCGCAGCTGGTGCAGGTTCACGCGGGAGGCCGAGGAGAGCAGACGCATGGTCAACTGCTCGGCGTTCATCTCCAGCGAAAACACCAGCGTGGGCACGTCGGCGCGGGCCGCGTGCTCGGCCATGTTCAGCGCCAGCGCGGTCTTGCCCATGGACGGACGGGCCGCGAGGATGATCAGATCACCGCGCTTGAAACCGCCTGTGATGCGGTCGAGGTCGTCATAGCCCGAGGGCACGCCCAGCCCGATCTCGGGGTTCTGCCAGGCGTTGCTCATCTTGTCGAGGAACTTCACCAGCTCCGACTTGATGTGGGAAAACGTGGAGACGCGATCCTCGATCGTCGCGTTGTAGAACACCTGGCCCGCCCAGTCGAACAGGTTGTTCTCGTCGTCGTCGTCATCCTCCTTGGGCGAATAGGCCTTGGAGGAGATGTCGTTGCACGCCGAGATCAGGCGCCTCACGCGGCCCTTGTCGCGGACGATCATCGCGTAGTGAACGGCGTTGGCGGTGGTGGGCACCTGCGAGGCCAGCTCGATGAGGTATTCCACGCCGCCGATGCGTCCGAGGCGGTCCCGTGCGTCGAGCTCGGCCGACAGGGTCGTCAGATCAATCGGCTGGCGCCGGTCGTCGAGGGCGATCATGCATTCGAACAGATCCTGGTGGGCCGGGACGTAGAAGTCCGGCACCTGGACGATGGGGCTGATTTGGGACAGGATGGTGGATTCGAGCAGTACGGCCCCGAGGACGGCCATTTCAGCCGGCTTCGAGTGGGGGGGCAGGCGGGCTTCAGAAGTCAAGGGGGTTCCCGACTCCGCGTCTCTCAGTTTTCACTGATGACCCAGACCTTCAGGCTGGCCGTTACCGACTGGGTCAGACGGCAGGTGACCTGATGGACGCCCGTGGTCTTGATCGTCTCGGACATGACGAAGATCTTGCGATCGACGGTCAGGCCCTGAGCCTCCAGGGCGGCCTGCAGCTCCTTGGTGGTGACTGAGCCGTAGAGCTTGTCGCCCTCGCCGGTGCGCTTGGGGATCGAAAGCGTCATCGCCTCGAGGCGGGCCTTCAGATCTTCAGCGGTCTTCACCAGCTTGGCGCGGCGCGAGGAGACCACGCGCTTTTCGTGCTCCATGCGGGCCTTGTTCTTCAGGGTCGCCTCGACGGCCAGACCCATCGGAATCAGGTAGTTGCGGCCGTAGCCGGCGCGCACGCGGACGACTTCGCCCGTCTTCTTGCCAAGAATGTCTTCACTGATAATGATTTCCATGTATGCCATGACGGGTCTCCTATTTCCTACTCGTTCACGGCGAACGGCATCAGTGCGACCATGCGGGACCGGCGAATCGCCAGGGACAGGGAACGCTGATGCTGGGCGCAGGTGCCCGTGATGCGCGACGGGATCATCTTCCCGCGCTCCGTGACGAACGAACGCAGCATCTGGGGGTTTTTATAATCGATCTTCACGGTGTTGTCCGCGCAGAACAAACAGACCTTGCGACGACCAAAACGGCGGGGTTTCTTGTCGTTCATCATGGTGACTACTCCTTATCCTCGTCTTCGGATTCCTCGCCTGCGGCCTCGGCCTCGCCGGCGTCATCCTCATCGGTCTCGGCCGGGCGCTGATCGCGGTCCTCGTGCTCGGGCACGTCAAAGGACTGAATGGCGGCGGCCTGGTTGAGCTGCTCTTCGGTCACGCTCTCGGGACGGGCGTTGGGATCAACGTTGGCGTCCACCAGGATGCTCATGTAGCGGATGACCTTTTCGATCATGCGCATCAGGCGCTCGATCTCGGCGACCAGCTCGAAGTGACCCAGGAAACGCCAATACAGATAGATGCCCTTGCGGTGCTTGCGGACGGTGTAGGCCAGGCGCCGGCGGCCCCAGTTCTCGAGGGCGAGCAGGCGACCTTCCTTGCGGTCCATGAGGTCGAGGACGCGGCGCTGGATGACCTTGATGTCCTCGGAGGTGGTTTCAGGAGCGAGGATGGTGATCATCTCGTATTCCCGTTCATTGTTGACTTGATCTCGATACGAACGCGTCAGTGCCATTACCTTTCCAATCTCCCTGTGGGTAGGGGTCTTGAACCCTTTCGCCCCGCACACCATGCGCGGAGCAGGAAGTGTCATGCCGAAGCACGACTGAGGCGGGCAAATTAGTCAAAATCCGACCGGATGGCAAGCTGTATTTACAGAAAATTCCCCGGCCACCACAAACCCCTTGCAAACGGGCGCGCGTTAGAGTTACTAGATATACCTGCCGCCCCCGTAGCTCAGGCGGACAGAGCAGCGGTTTCCTAAACCGTTGGCCGGGTGTTCGAGTCACCCCGGGGGTACCGCAATTTTTATGGAGATCGACATGACAACACCCGGCGCCGACGACATCCTGAACCTGATGCAGAAACTCCAATCGTTCCGCTCGCGGATCCCGGCCCAGCTGCTCAAGAACATCAAGCCGGGCACCGCGCTGGTCCTGGACCCCGACGACACCGCCCGGGCGACCCTGGTGGATCTGCTCGAACAGATGGGCTTCCGCGTGTTCGCCGTGCGCACCGTCGAGGACGCCCGCAAGACCGCAGACGCGCTGCGCGACCTCTCCCTGGTGGTGTCGGTCCCACGCCCCCGTGGCGACGACGACCGCAGCGGCCTGGAGTTCCTCTCCACGCTCAAGACCCGCTCACCGAACATCATCCCGATCCTTTCGGTGTCCTTTGCCGAGAGCGAAGACGCCGTAGGCGCCCTGCGTCAGAACATCCTGGGGTTCTTCATCAAGCCGTACGACCGCCAGGAGGTGCTGCGCAACCTCAGCGACCTGCTCTACCTGTATGACCGCACCAACTATCTGGTCCGCCTCCTCGGCGAGATCGACGCCATGGTCTCGGAATGGGAAGCGAAGTTCCCCGTGGTGGAATAATCCCCGCATGGCCCACGACGTATCAGACAGTCTAATCTCCATCCGCATCGCTTCGCGCGGCGTCGCGCGCCTGCGAAACGGTCTGCCCTGGGTCTGGGCCGACGATGTGCAGGCCCCCTCCCCCTCCCTGCCCGCGGGTGTCGTGGGTCTGCGCAGCCCCAGGGGCGAGTGGCTAGGGCAGGGTTTTTACAACCCGGCATCCACGATCCGGGTGCGGTTTCTGGCCGCCACAACCCGGCCGCTCGATGAAAAATGGTTGCTGCGCCAGCTTTCAGAGGCGGCGCAACTGCGGAACGGCCCGTTGGGCCTTGCGGAGGCCTCGTGCCGACTGGTGCACTCCGAGAGCGACCACCTCCCCGGTGTCGTGCTCGACCGCATCGGCGACGCGCTGGTCCTGCAGACGCTGTGCGCCGGCGCCGACACCTGGATCGAGCGGCTGCAGGCGGCCGCCACAGAGTTGTTCAACCCCCGCTTGTTCGTCCTGAAGAACACGGCGCGATCCCGCGCTGCCGAGAAACTGGTCCAGGAGACCCGTGTCCTTTCCGGCACGCCGGGCCCCACGGTGTATCGCGAGGGTGAGCTCGAGTTTGAGACGGACCTGCTCGGCGACCAGAAGACCGGCGCGTTCCTCGACCAGCGCGACAACCACCTGATGATGGGAAAAATCGCCCGCGGCACGGCGCTGGACCTGTTCTGCTACCACGGGGGCTTTGCGCTGGCGATGGCCCGCAACGGCGCCACGGTCACCGCCGTCGACGCCTCCCAGGCCGCCATCGACCGGCTCCACGGCAACGCCCGGCGCAACGGCCTCTCCGCGACCGGGGTGTGCGCCGACGCGTTCGACTACCTCAAGAACGACGACACCCGGTGGGACACCATCGTGTGCGACCCGCCGGCGCTGAGTCCCCATGCACGGGACAAGAAAAACGCCCTGAACGCCTATCGCCAGCTCGCCGCGGGCTGTTTTTCGCGGTTGCGGGCCGGCGGCATGCTGCTGTTCTGCTCCTGCTCGGCCCACGTGCTGCCCGAGGACCTGCTCGGCGCACTGGTGGCCGGGGCCCGCGACTGTGGAGGCAAGGACGCTCCCGGTCGCACCTTCTGCGTCCACCGATTCGTGCAGGCCGGGCCCGATCACCCCTCCCATCCCCTGATCCCGGAGAGCGCGTATCTCAAGGGATTTCTCGTTCGCGCAACGTAAGGAAACCTGACACCATGAGCACCTCCACCGATCATCTCGAGCGAGCCCGCACCGTCAGTGAGCGGGCCTATGCCCCCTATTCGCGGTATCACGTCGGCGCCTGCCTGTTGTCGACCTCCGGCGTGGTCTACGACGGCGTCAACGTGGAAAACGCCAGCTACGGCGGAACGATCTGTGCCGAGCGGATGGCCCTGGGCGCCGCCGTCACAGCCGAGGGGCCGTCCATGCGCCTGCGGCAGGTGACCGTCTACACGACGACCTCACCGCCGGCTGCCCCCTGCGGCCTCTGCCTGCAGGTGATCTCTGAGTTCTGCGCGACCGATACGAGGGTCGTTTGCGGCAACCACAAAGGCGAAGTGCGCATTTTTTCCTTCGGCAGCCTGCTGCCCCAGGCGTTTCACGGCCATGAAATCACGCCGGCACAGGATTGACCTTTTCGCCTGAACGGAATATTTTCACCAACACTGGAATTTAAGGAGTGTCTTCCATGAAAAAAATCCTCGTTATCCTTCTTTCTTTGACGTTTCTTCTGGCCTGTTCCCAGAAAAAAGACAACACCCCCGCCCCCGGCCCCGGCCCGGACATGACCCCGCCCGCGATGCAGCCCGAGCCCGAGATGGCCCCCGAGCCCGCCATGACCCCGGAGCCAGCCATGGCACCGGACCCGAAGACGGCGACGCCTCCCGTGGCCCCCGGCGCCCTGCTGGAGATCCCGCCCGACGCGACGGTGGTCGAAACCCCGCTGTGGCACCAGACCTTCACCCTCGAGGGCAAGAAATACATCGCCCTGAACTCCTCCAGGTACAAGGAGAGCAAGGATCTCAAGGGCTACACGGCGCCCATCGAGCTGGCGGCCATCTTTGACGAGGCCGGCACCATCGTCCGCGTGATGGTCGTGACCCACAAGGAGACCCCTGAGTTCATGGAACGCATCGTGAAGGAATGGCTGCCCAAGCTGGCAGACCTGAAGAAGGACAAGCCGATCGTGGGCGAAGGCGGCATCGATGCGCTCTCCGAGGCCACCGTCAGCACGACGGCGATGACCAAGACCATCGATGAAATGCGCAAGCTCGCGTTCACCCAGATCCTGAAGATCGAGCTGCCGGCGACGCCCGCGACGCCCGCCGCCGAAGACATGGCCGCGCCGGCCGCCGATGACATGGCCGCAGCGCCTGCCGACATGAAATAACTGTTTCTTCCCGAGGTCCCTCATGGCATCGAGCATCCTAGAAGCGATCAACCGTTTTACTTCACAACCCACAGGCATCGACCCCTTCACCTGGGGACATCTGATCTTCAGCGTCCTGATCCTTTCCGCCGGCTACTTCCTGCGACGGGTCGTGGTGGCCGGGCTGCTGGCCCTGCTTTCCCGGCTGGCCTCCAAGACGCAGACCCAGGCCGATGATCTCCTGCTGGAGGCGATCCGCGTCCCTGCCCGCACTGCGGTCGTGATCCTTTCCCTCCTGTGGGCGGTCGTGGTCCTGCCCATCGAACATTTTCCCGTGTTCGAGCGGATCTTCTATGTCATGTTCCGCATGTCCATCATCATCATGGTCTGCTGGACGGCCACGCGCAGCATCCGCGTTCTTACATACCTGATGCGCGGCGCGATGAGCATCAAGGAAAAAATTATCGATGACCGGCTGATGCCCTTTGTCGAGCAGATCCTGAAGATCGTCGTCGTCCTGATCGGATTTGTCATGGTGCTGCAGGAGTTCGGCTACGACCCATCCGGGCTCATCGCAGGCCTCGGCCTCGGTGGTCTGGCCTTCGCCCTGGCGGCCAAGGACACCCTGTCGAATTTCTTCGGTTCCATGATGATTCTGACCGACAAGCCGTTCCAGGTCGGCGACTACATCGAGTTCGAGGGGATCGAGGGCACCGTGGAGATGATCGGTTTCCGCTCCACGCACGTGCGGCTGCTCGACAAGTCCATCGTCCAGATCCCCAACGGCATGCTCGCCTCGGATCCCGTCCGCAACTTCTCACGGCGCGACCGCCGCCGCGTCTTCTTCACCGTGGGCATCACCTATGAATGCACCACCGCGATGATGAAGGCAGCGATCTCCTCCATCGAGGACATCATCTCCGGGACCCCCCGCATCCATCAGGATGTCGTGGTCGTCCGCTTTTCAAAGTTCGCAGACTCCGCGCTGGAGATCACCGTGCACTGCTACGCCGACACCACGGCCTGGGCCGATTGGCTCGAGATCCAGGAGGGCATCATGCTGGCGATCTACGAGCGCTTCGGCCAGCTCGGCATTCCGTTCGCCTACCCGGCCATGACCGTCCATATGGCCCAGGAGACCGCCTCCGACAAGGAGCGCGAGCAAAAGAGCACGCTCTTCCTGGAGTCCATGAACATCCGCACGCTCCATGAGCCCCGGGTCCCCGAGGGCCAGGCCCCCGCCCCCGAGAACGTGACCCCCGAGGAACGCTTCCAGGCCATGGATCCCCGCCCGTAGCCTCGCCAGCGCCGGATCCTCCGGCAACACTCCCCATCATTCAGTCTCCCTCAAATCACGTTGCGCACACAGTTGGAATGCCGCCAAGGGGAACGAATCCCATGCATGGGCCCGACCTCCACGAGGCCGGACCCTTTCCCCATTTACGGATGATAGAAGGTGAACACGAGATCGTTGGATAGCGACGCAGAGTTGTAGGAGAACATGTTGTAATAGGCTGTTGAGCCCTGGATACCCACGGTGGCGGAGGCGCCGTAATCATAGGTGCCACTGCCGACCGTGACATCCTGGTACAGGAAGTGAATGTCGTAGGTGCCCTCGTCGATCTGCACCTGGAAACGCAGGGTGTTGTTTGTGCCGTTCGTGTTGTAATGACGCGTCAGCCACTCCACGATCACCTTGCGGTTCGGCGAGGTCCCCGTGGTCTGCCACCAGACGCCCTCCGACGTGGAGGCGCTGCTGTCCAGATCGTCCCAGAACGGCAGAATCGCGGCAGGCCAGGTCGCAGTGGGAAGGGAAGTATTACTGTAGGCCGTCCCGCTTGTGAAATGAATCTCACCGTTGGTGCCTGCATACAGCGTCGGACGGGTGGTCCCGTAGAAAGACAAGGTGAAGGGCATGGTGATGGAGTAGGAACCCTCGTCACCGTTGCCGAGCTTGGTTCCGGTACCGGAAATGCTGGTGAACGTGGCCCCCCCGGGACAGCGCTCGTAGCCAAAGGCATCGAGCACGCTGCCGGCACAACGCCGGCAGTTGGACTCGCAGCCGTCGCCGTTGATCAGGTTGCCGTCGTCGCAGGTCTCGTTGGCATCCACGACACCGTTGCCGCAGAGCGTGCAATTGGCCTGGCAGCCATCGCCGTCGATTCTGTTGCCGTCGTCGCACAGCTCGTTTCCTTCCACAACGCCGTTGCCGCAGACCGGGATCCCGTCAAGCCGGCAGGAGGGGCTGCAGCCGTCGCCACCGATACGATTGCCGTCATCGCAGACCTCGCTGCCCTCGCGGACGCCATTGCCACACGTCTGTCCGGCCGTCGGCGCACAGAACCAGTCACAGCCATCACCGTTGACGCGGTTGCCGTCGTCGCACAGTTCGTCGGCTTCGATGGTGCCGTTGCCGCAGGTCGAGCAGCAGCGGAAGCCGACATGGGCGGTGAACGCGCTTTCAACATAAACCGACCCGGTGAACTGGCAGGTCAGACCGTTCTCGTATTCAAGATAACTGCCGCCGCGCAGGGTGAAGAGCTTCTCGCTGGCGCTGGTCTGGCCTCGGTAATCCATGGTCCACTCGCGCAGGTTGCCGCTCATGTCATAGGTGCCGGTCTCGCTGGAGACACAATCGATCGCATCTCCGGTGGGAGCCGAGATATCAAGTAGATAATCCCGCCCATTGCAGGTCATGCCCTCGTAGGTGTTACCATAAGGATAGACCAGGCCAACGGTCCCTTCGCAGGCTTCCTGCCACTCGTCGGAAGTACAAAGCCTGGCGCCCGCGAGCGAACAGGCCGCCTGGGCCTGCGCGTAGGTCACGCGGTTCCAGGGCAGCACATCGGGACGCGAACAGGCGCGGGGATTTCCGACCCCCGGGTTCACGGCGGTCGCAGCCGGCCGCGATGCCTCGTACCTGTAAACCAGGACATCCACACCACCGACCGTGACAATCTCCACGTCGTCCTCCACGTAGAATGGATTGGTTCCCGGATTCCAGGCGGTCTCGTCGGTCAGTCCGTCACAGTCGTTGTCGATGGCATCACACGTCTCCGGCTGGGCCGTTCCCTTGGCGGTGATGTTGCACTCGGTGCCGCTGAGGTCACCCTTGCACACGACCGTGCCGGTGCCCTTGCAGAGACCAAAGTCGCCGTCTTCGCAGGCCGCGCCCTTGATGGGCAGGAAGTCCTCGTCCACCGAGCCGTTGCAATCGTTGTCGAGATTGTCGCAACGCACTTCGGCGTAGGCGACCTTGTTCGGGCTGCCCGCGAGACGGTCCACGGCCGTCGGATACTGACAGACCCAGAGCGTGAAGCCGCCGAAGTCCTGGCACAGCGAGGATACGGAACTGCCGCACGCACCGCCGGTCTTGCAATAGCTCAACGGGGGAGGAATCAGATCGCTCACTTCGTCGATGTCGCCGTCGCAGTCGTCATCGAGGCCGTTGCAGTCCTCGGACCCCGCCGGCAATGTGGCTTCGCAGGCATATTCGCAGCCGTTTCCTGCGGGATTGGCCAGGTCGCCGTCGTCATCGTAATAGCCGGCGTTGCAGGTGTAGACGCAGGCACCGGTCGAGCACGAGGAGACCGAGGCATGGGCGGGCACGTTCGCAAAACAACTGTTGCCGCACATGCCGCAGTTCAGGATGTCGGTGTTCAGGTTATAGCCGTCGTCCGGGGTCCCGTCACAGTCGTTGTCGACCGTGTCACACAACTCGGTCTGCGGAAGGACCTGACCCTGGCAGGCGTTCCAAACACCGCTGAAGCACTTCTGGGTTCCGGCGTGGCAAACCCCCACGCCCTCGGTCCCGCCGGGTCCGGAATAGCAGGACTGTTCCAGCGGAGTACCGGAGACGCCCTCGTCCTTGATGCCGTCGCAGTCGTTGTCGAGGTTGTCGCAGATCTCCACGCCGCCGTTGGTCACCGTGCAGGCATACTCGCAGCCGTTGGAGAGCAGCCCGTCATAATTGTAGGTGTTCGCGACACAGGCGAACGTGCAGTTTCCGGTGACACACCCCGTGGCCGTCATGTTCGTCGGCGCGTGGTCGGCGCAGACGTAGCCGCAACCGCCGCAGTTCAGGAGGTCGGTGGCCGTGTTGAAGGTCTCGTCGATGCTGTTGTCGCAGTCGTTGTCGAGGCCGTCGCACGCCTCCGTGCCGCCGTTGCTGACCACGCAGTAGTACTCGCAGCCCGGCGCTGCCGTGTAATCGTAATAGTTGGCAGCACACGTGTACTGGCAGACCCCGGCCACACAGCCCGTCGTGGTCATGTTCGGCGGACCGCTGGTCTCGCACACGTTCCCGCAGGAGCCGCAGTTCATCACGTCGGTGGCCGAGTTGAACTCGTCAATGGTGCCGTCGCAGTCGTTGTCGAGGCCGTCATCGCAGTCCTCCACTCCGCCGTTGGTGGTGGCGCACGGGTATTCACAGCCGTTGCCGCCGATCACGTTCTTGGTGCCGTCGAGATCATAAGTACCCGGAACGCACTGGTACTGGCAGACCCCCGCCGCGCAACTGATCGCGCTCGTGTTGGGCGGCTTGATCGTGTTGCAGTTCCGGTTGCAGGAGCCGCAGTTGTACAGGTTCGTGTTCAGGTCGAACCCGTTGTCGATGGCGCCGTTGCAGTCGTTGTCCAGCGTGTCGCAGAGCTCGGTCGCCGGAAGCACCTGACCGCCGCAGGTACCCCAGGAGCCCGTGTAGCACTGCTGCGTGCCGCCATGGCACAGTCCGACATCCTCGGTCCCGACCGTGCCCGTGTAGCAGTTCCGCATGATCGGCGTGTTGTCCACGTTCACGTCGACGCTGCCGTTGCAGTCATTGTCGAGGTTGTCGCAGATCTCCACGCCGCCGTTGGTCACCGTGCACGCATACTCGCAGCCGTTGGACTGCAGCCCGTCGCGGTCGTAATGCCCGGCCAGGCAGGTGAACTGGCAGACCCCCGCCGCACAGGACGTGGCAGTCATGTTTGATGGTGCGTGGTCCGCGCAGACGTACCCGCAGCCGCCGCAGTTCAACAGGTCGGTGGTGATGTTCACGCCCTCGTCGATTGTGCCGTCGCAGTCGTTGTCGAGACCGTCGCACGCCTCCGTGCCGCCGTTGCTGACCACGCAGTAGTACTCGCAGCCCGGCGCGGCCGTGTAATCATAATAGTTCGGCATGCACTCGTACTCGCAGGTCCCCACCACACAGCCCGTCGTCTGCATGTTCGCAGGCGCCCCGGTCTCGCAGGCGTTCCCGCAGGAGCCGCAGTTCATCACGTCGGTCAGCGAGTTGAACTCGTCGGTCGTCCCGTCGCAGTCGTTGTCGATGACGTCGTCGCAGCGCTCCACACCGCCGTTGGTGAACGTGCACAGGTATTCGCAGCCGTTGCCGCCGATCACATTTTTGGTGCCGTC